>CAYYCV010000016.1:0-44897 GCA_964470405.1 uncultured Caryophanales bacterium | reverse complement strand
CGATGTAAGGATCGTAGATTTTCGACCAGATGACGGCGACGACAGGGAGGGAGAGTACCGCCGGCAAATAAAACCCCGTGCGGAAAAACAATTTTCCTCTCTTCACCCTGGCAATCAGAATCGCCAACACGAGCACGGGAATGACCAACAACACGATCTCCATCAAAACCCAGATGACATTGTGAACGATGGACATCAGAAAGATTTTATCGTGCAATATATTCGTGTAATTGTCCAGTCCGATAAAATTCATGGCTTTGGCGGCGCCGCTCCAGTCAAAGAAGCTCAGGCGCACCGTCTCGATGATCGGATAGATCATGAACAGCGCATAGATGATAATGGCGGGCAATAAAAATGATTGCACAAGAACGAAATTTTTTAACGTTTTCATATCGTTCTCCCTTATATACGGAAAGGGGGGATTGTAGACGGCCCCCCATCCGCATAGTCGATTTAGAAGTTAAGCTGGTCTTTATTTGGCGGCCCGATCCTTTGCGGCGCTCGCTTCAATATTGCTCATCGCTTCCTTCGGGGATACCATTCCGCCGATGACCCCCGTCAGGTTTTGATAGTAGGCTTCGGTGGTTTCCGCTCCCATGAACACGCTGGGGTTGAAGCCCGATCCGTCCACGATCGATTTGATGCCTTTGTCCAGCAAAGGATTGACCGGCGTGGTTTCGGCAGCGGCTTTGGATGCCAGAAGATCGCTCCCCGACATATCCTGAGAGTTGATATCGGCATACTCTTTCGTCAATATGAAATCCATCCACTTGGCGGAGAGCTCGGGATCGTCCGTCTGAGCCGGCACGTACCAGGATTGGCCGAGTCCGCCTGTCGGATAAGCGGTCTGGCCGGCGGTGAAGGAAGGAATCGGCGCCAGGTCGAACTTGTCGACGGCATTCTCACCGACGATGTCCAGAATCAGCCAGGTGCTGGCGAAATAAATCAGGTGTTTGTCACCCAAAAATCTTGCGCGGGCGTCCTTATCGTCAATGGAGGCGGACTCTTTGTCAATGTAGCCCTTGTCCACCCATTCCTTGAACGTTTCCGCAGCCTGAATGATCGCGGGATCATCCCAATGCGCGTCGCCGAAAAACAATTGCTGTACCTTCTCGTGTCCGGCTGTGGCTTCAAGCACGTTGCCGAACAGCCAACCGATCGCGTAGCCGTTTCTGGCGCCCAGCGAAATCGGCGTGATGCCGGCTTGCTTCGATTTTTCCAGCGCGTTCAGGAAGTCTTCCTTCGTTTTGGGGATGTCCAGATTCAACTGCTCCAGCACTTTCTTGTTGTAGAAAGGTTGAAGCGCGCCCAACGTAGCCGGAACCTCGTAGAGGTGGCCTTCATACCTGTTTAATTCGGCAAATTTGTAGGCGTCTTTGTTCAATTTTTCTTCCCATTTATGCTCTTTGTATAAATCATCCAGGGGCATGATCAAATTGGCGCTGGCAAGCGCCTTGATCCGGCCGATCCCCGAGTTTGTCCAAAACACATGGGGCAAATCCAGTCCGGAGTTGAGGAACGTCGTGAGTTTACCGCTTTCCACTTTCGTCTCGCCTTCGGTCCATTGAACTTTGTAACCCGGGTTCAGCTTCTCGAAAGCGTCAATTTGCTTTTGTCTTTTCTCCTTGGCTACCTCATTGGCGGCAATAGGCGTGTATACTTTTACAATCTTGGGTTGATCCGGGTTAGGCTGGTCCGTGTTCGCCGGAGCGCTATTCGTCGGTTTCGGGCTTGCGCCATCTTTGCCGGAATCGGCCGTGGGCGTTGAACAGGCGGTGAGGACCATAATAAACGAAAGCACACAAATCAGGACGAGCTTGGAACGATGATGCGACATGGATATTTCCTCCCTTTTTCTTGATGCTCTGGATACAGCGCTTTCAAATCGATACCATTTAGACGCTTTTGGAATCATTTTGTTTCCGGTATAGCTATTTTTGAACGATCGCCCCCTTGTATGATAAACCCCGGAGAACGGATGAAAAAAGCAGCTTCGCGGTTGGACATCGGTTGAAAAAACGACAGCGGCCCGTCGGTTCGAGGGTTTTTTCCGATCCCGAACCGTGGCTCAACCTTGAAGATGCGCGACCTCGAAGCCACTCATTTTTCAGCTCTCTAGAATATTGAATATTGTATATTATAAATGGGGAACTGTCAATAAAGCGAATTGCGGCAATGGGTTTAAATGGGGGTGAAATCCGGACGGCGCCGCGGTTGCATGCCGGGTTTCCGAAAGGTGGATCGATGGGAATAGTGTGCCCGATTTTGGCGGGATCAACCGCATCACGAATGGGTTTTTCACGTTTTTGAAATCCGTGTATTCCGCTCGCAAAATCATGGGATTTCGTCGCATTTGCCGGCTTCGCAAGCTCGGAATATTTTTAATTTTTTTGTGAATAAAAGGATATTGCCGCTTCAAAATTTTGACGATCAAAAAATTAAAATGGTTGACAGAGTGTTGTTATGATAATACAATCTACAATATATTTCGCAAAAGGAGGACATACCGCCGCTTTGATTTGTGGAGCCAAACTTTTTCCAGGCTTTTCGACGAAAATGTGTAAACGGTTACAATTTGGTGAATGGTACAGTTATGACCGACAGAAGGAGGCGAATTTTCGTGGAACGATCCAATGTAAAAAATGAGCCGAGAACATCATCCATTTCCCATTTCAGGCCAAAAAACGATCTGTGGAAAAAAATCATGCGGGGTCGAACGATTTACCTTTTCATGCTGCCCGGGATCTTGTATTTCATTTTGTTTAAATACTTGCCCATGTGGGGGACCTTGTTGGCGTTCAAGAAATATTCCGTCATCAAAGGGTTTTGGGCCAGCCCCTGGGTTGGGTTTGAACATTTTGAAAAGTTTTTTGCCAGCGAGCATTTTTGGCAATTGCTGCGAAATACGATGTTTCTAAGCACGCTGAACCTTTTGATTTTTTTCCCCTTCCCCATTATTTTCGCCATTATGTTGAATGAAATCCGTCACAAGCTGACGAAAGGCTTTATCCAGACCGTCATTTATACCCCGCACTTCTTTTCCTGGGTCGTCGTGGTGGGGATCACGATTTTGTTCCTGTCCAGCCAGGATGGGATTCTGAACCGGGAGCTATTCAGGTGGGGGATGGATAAAGTTCAATTTTTGACCACTCCCGGTTGGTTTCCTCCCATTTATGTGTTTCAAAATATTTGGAAGGACTCGGGGTACAACGTTATTTTTTATTTGGCGGCAATGACCTCGATCAACCCCAGCTTGTATGAAGCGGCCGTGATGGATGGCGCGAACCGCTTTAAGCGAATGATCCACGTCACGCTCCCCGCGTTGAAGCCCACGATTATCGTATTGTTTATTCTTCGTTTGGGTCATGTGCTGGATCTGGGTTTTGAGCACATTTATCTGATGTTGAATCCGACGATCCTGCATATTGCGGATGTTTTCGATACGTACGTATACCGCGAAGGCATTTCGCTCGGCAACTTGAGCTATGCGACGGCGGTGGGATTGTTCAAATCGATTATCGCCCTGATCCTGATTGTGGGCGCGAACAGGCTGGCAAGAAAAGCGGGCGAGGAGGGCGTGTATTGATATGAGAAAACTGGACTCGACCGGCGATCGGATATTTCTGGCGTTCATCTATCTATTGGCCATCCTGTTTATGCTCGTTATTTTGTTGCCCGTATTGTATGTGTTTGTGAGCTCCTTTACCCTGGAACAGGAAATTTTGCGCAGAGGGTTTTTCGTGATCCCGGAGAAGCTGACGCTGGCGTCTTATCATTACCTGTTTGAAAACAGCCAGTTTATGCGTTCGCTGTTTGTCTCCATTGTGATCATGGTTGGCGGAACCGCGATCAGCATGCTGCTGACCATCCTGTTCGGTTACGGGTTGTCCAAAAGGTGGCTGATCGGACGGCGCTTTTTCGGCTTCATGGTCATATGCACGATGATGTTTAACGGCGGCATCATTCCGCTGTATATGGTGGTCAAAGAGGCGGGCATGCTGAACACGCTATGGTCCCTTATGATTCCGAACGCGATTCTTCCTTTCTACCTGATCGTCTTGAGAACGTTCTTTCAAAACATTCCGGAGGAGATCGAGGAGTCGGCCTCCATGGATGGCTGCTCGGAATCGAGGCTGCTATTGCAAATTGTGATGCCGCTTTCGGTTCCCGTCATCGCCACGTTCACGCTGTTTTACGCCGTGCACAACTGGAACAGCTTTTTCCACGCGATCATGTTCATCACGAAAATAGAGGAATGGCCGATGGCGGTGTATTTGAGGCAGATGCTCGTCGTGGGCGCAAACGATATGAAGGATACGTCCAATATTGGCTTTGTATACGGGAATTCCGTCAAAAATGCGGCGATCGTTATCTTTACGGCGCCCATCCTGTTATTTTATCCGATCGTTCAAAAATATTTTAAGGAAGGGATGATGCTTGGTTCGGTAAAAGGGTAGACCCGGCGCGGTGAGCCGGAGCATTCGACAAATCGCAAATGGCAGCGGGGTTCGACAACATTTTGATGAAGGAGTGAAAAGTCGCATGCAGTTGAAATTTTCAGGAACAGGCAAAATCGTCATCGGTATTTTCCTTGTTTTGGCTTTGGTTATGTTGAGCGGGGCGTGCAGCAACAAATCGACGAATACAGAAAAGAAGGACAATTCAACATCGGCAACAAACGGGCCGAAAGAAAGCGCTTCCGTTTCCGAGGATCCGGTCAAATTTTCGGCATTGGGGTTGATTTACAGCAAGGGCGCGATTCCCAACGATAACGTTCTCGTTCGAATGATGGAGAAAAAATTGAACATCGATGTGGACTTTCAATGGGTTCCGTCAGCTCAGGTCGGCGAACGCCTGAATGTGGCGATGGCGTCCGGCGACGCCCCCGATGTGATGGTGCTGCCTGTCAGCACGTTTAAAAAGTGGAACGATGACGGGGCTTTTCTGGATGTGACGCCCTATCTCGATGAATTTCCGAATTTAAAGAAAAATACGGGACCGGACAATTGGGACTATGCGGAAAAAGACGGCAAATACTATGGTTTCCCCTGGGCCGATCTTCCGAACAAGGGCGAGGATACGATCCGGCAGGATTGGCTTGACCTCACAGGCTCCAAAATGCCGACCACGATCGATGAAATTTCCACGGTTTTAAAGAAAATAGTGGATTCCAATGTGATCAATCCGAACAAAGACAAATATGGATTTACCATTGAGATGTCCAAACCGAATTCGCCCAAAATATTCGGCACGGTAAAGGATGCCTGGGTTTACGGCTCCTTTGGGCTTGGAAACGCCTGGAAGGAAATCGACGGGCAGTTGGTTCCGTCCTTTCTTCAACCCGGCGTGAAGCCCATGTTGTTGTGGTTGAAAGAGCAGTATGACAACGGCGTGCTGAATCAGGATTTCGCGTTGAACAAGAAGAGCGTCAACGACTACATGGCCGGGAAATCAGCGCTCGCCTTCGTCAATCAAAGGTTGAGATTCACGTCGGTCGATTCGACCCTGAAGGAACTGGATCCGAATTCCAAATCGGTATTCATCGTCCCGCCGAACGATCCGGACGGAAATCCCACGTATCGCATTGAGGAATCGGTGTTTAATATCCTGGCCATCCCGGCCAGCGTGAAGGATGAGAATAAAATCAGAGCCATCGTCAAAATGCTGGATTATTTGGCCAGCGACGAAGGGTATCAATTGATGTCGTACGGGATTGAGGGCACCCATTACAGCGTGGAGGCGGATGGGAGCTGGAAAAGCAGCAAAGAACAAGAAGAACAATTTATCAAGGATCAGGTCAGCGATATGATTTATTTCTTCCATCCCGCCGATCCGTATCAGAATTTGTCCAAAACGTATCCGAAGGAAATTTATGACGAGCTCAAATTCCACATCGACAACTCCATGAATTCGAAGCTTGCCAATCCCGCGTGGGGCATCGACACCGTTTCGGAGGAAAAATACGGTATGGATTTGAACGCGATAGTGAACGATACCATTGTCAAGATCGTGATGGGGAAAGAGCCGATCGAATATTTGGAGAAACAGCAGAAGGTCTGGAAGGCCAAGGGCGGCGACGAGGTGATCGCGGAAGTGAACAAGCTGTACGCCGCCAAGAAGAAATAACCATTGATCAACGCTTGACCATGGCATGCTTTGCGGCGCGGGCGATTCTTCCCCTTCTACAGGAGGGCGGCGAATCGCCCGCCCTTCCATTGGGAATTTCATATTGAACCTGTGTGCGGGAGGTCGAAGAATGACAGCCAAATCAAACAAGCCCAACATTTTATTGATTATGTCCGATGAGCATGACGCGGCGGTGACGGGCTGCTACGGCGACAGCATCGTTCGTACCGCCAACCTGGATCAGCTTGCGGCGGAGGGGGTCCGGTTCGATAACTGCTACACCAATTCCCCTCTGTGCGTCCCTGCCAGGCAGAGCTTTACAGCGGGGAAATATATTAGCCGGATCGGCGTCTGGAACAACGAATGCTACATTCGAGACGATCATATCGCTTCGCTGCCCCGGGTGATGAACGAAGCGGGGTACGCTTCTTTTTTATCCGGGAAAATGCATTACGAGAAAACCAAACGCTACGGTTTTACGGAACTGTTCCCCGCCAATCAATCCACCTTGGGCGGAATCATCAAAAGGCGAAATTTTGATGATGAATCCGTTCATACGGCCCTGTGGGAAAAACGGGTTGCCGATTTTCATCCGGGCGAGCATTCGAAAATTCTGGACCATGACCGCCGGGTAACGGAGCATGCCGTTCAGTTTCTCCGGGATCGGACCGCAGACGAGGGGCCGTTTTTTCTGATGGCGGGATATTTGGCTCCGCATTTTCCGTTGATCGCCCCCGAAGATATTTATGAAAACTATAAGGATCGTGTTCCGATGCCGGTCATCCCGAGCGGATTTCTCGACAAGCTGCCGACGAACTACAAACACCTCCGCAGAGGGTTCGGCCTGACGAATCAGACGGATTCCATCGTCAAAAAGGGCCGGGAAATGTACTGGTCCCTTGTGGAATGGATGGACAGGCAGATCGGCGTATTGCTTGACGCGTTGAGGGAAAGCGCCATGGCGGAAAATACGATCGTTATTTATACGTCCGACCATGGCGAGAATAAAGGCGATCACGGGCTGTGGTGGAAAAACAACATGTACGAGCACAGCGCGAAAGTCCCTCTGATTGTTCATTTCCCCGAAAGGTGGAAGGGGGGGCAAAGCCGGGAGAAGGTGTGTTCCCATGTGGACCTGGTCCGCACGTTGGCGCATATGGCCGGCGCGCAGACGCCCGAAGACTGGGATGGCAACTCGCTGATCCCCTATTTGGACGACGAAGCTTTTCCGTGGAAAGACTTCGCGATCAGCGAGTATTACGGTCATCAAATTGCATCCGGATTTACCATGTACCGAACGGGCACATTAAAATATGTGTACCATAATCGATTCGATGAGGACCATCCGGGCGAGCGCGAGCTGTACGATCTGGCGAACGATCCTCACGAATTCGTCAATCTGGCCGATCGGCCGGAGTGGCAAGATGCGGTCAAGGCGCTGCATGCCGCGATGGCGGCGGAGCTTGGAGAAGAGCCCGACCAAATCGAACAGAGATGTCGGGATGATTTGAATGGAATGCGAGCGCTCCAAAATTGACAAACGATTTTTTCTTAAATACAATATACAATATTACGATATTGTGAAGGGGAGGAACGGCAAATGGGAGAACGTCCTCTGGCGGATGCGCCGAATCTTGTCGTTATTTGCAGCGATCAGCATCACCCGTTGATCACGGGGTACCGCGGGCATCCTTGTATTCAAACGCCGAATCTCGATCAGCTTGCGGCGGAAGGCACTCATTTTACGAAGGCGTATTGCAATTCTCCGGTGTGCACACCCAGCAGGATGAGTTTCATTACGGGAAAATATACGCATCAGGTCGATAGCTGGTTTCTTGGCTGCCCGTTGGACCGCAAGGAAATGACCTGGTCCCGGAAATTGCATGAAGCGGGCATACCGACTACGATGTTTGGGAAAATGGATTTTTGCGGCGAATATCAGGACGGCGGATTCACCGACTATAAGATCATCAAAAAACGGCCGGCGTACGATCCGTATCCCAGGCAGACGCCCATGTATTCGCGGTTGGCCGGATATATTCGCAAAGACAAGCGCGGGCATGTCTACAATGCGGGGGTCCGCCAGGACATGGTGACGGACGGCAGCGACGGTTACAATGACGCCAAAGGATTTTACGACCATGACCGGATCGTGACGGAATGGGCCGTCGATTATCTGAAGAAGAAGGGGAAGGAAACGGAGGGCAAGCCTTGGGCGATGTATGTCGGGCTGATGTTTCCGCACTGGCCGTACACGGTGCCCAAGCGGTTTTTCGATTTGTATTATCCGGACAACATCCGGCTTCCGCATGACGCCCATTTCCCGAACGATCGGCTCCATCCGCAAATTCGCAACATGCAGGATGCGCTGGATCTTGGGGACGTCACGGAACCGGTGCTGCGCAAAGTGATTTCAGCCTATTACGGAATGATTACGTCGATGGACGAAAGAGTCGGCGAAATTATCCGGGAATTGAAGAACCAGGGCTTGTATGAAAACACCAACATCGTGTATATGTCCGATCACGGCGAAAATTTGGGCGAACACGGGCTGTTTTTTAAACAATGCAGCTACGAAGCTTCGGTCGGCGTGCCGCTGATCGTGAAAGGACCCGGCCTGCCCGCCGGGCAGCGTATCGACCATCCGGTCACCCTGGTGGATCTGTATCCGACCATTATGGATTGGTATGGGCTGGACGGGGAGGCGGATCAGCCGGGAACGAGCTGGCTGCCTTTAATCAAGGATCCGGGCTCGCGCGAGAAGGGGTACGCTTTTTCGGAATATCACGGCAATTTCTTTAAGCAGGACTGGTACATGCTGGTGAAAGGGGATTACAAGTACACGTATTACGTGAACGACCGGCCCACCTTGTACAATCTGAAAGACGATCCGCTGGAGCTTTGCGATTTGGCCGGAGACGATCAATACGGCGCGTTGCTGCGCGATTTTGAAGCGTTGCTGCGCGATATTGTCGATCCGGAGGCCGTGTCGTTGCGGGCCAAGAAGGATTTGGGCCTGATCGGCAAGGACGGCAGCGACTACACCCTGACCTTGACCTATCCGCAACTGGAGGAATGGATCGCGCAAGGGCTGTTCCAGGATGAGGCGGAGTTCCCCAAATGGGTGGAGAAAGGATAGAATCTCAGTGAAAATTAAAGATGTGCGGGTGTTTGTGGTGGATCAGGAGAAGGCGGTCGGCCATTCCGCCCATTCGACGTTGGCGCGCACGTGGTTGACGGAATCGGTCATTTCCAGCCCGCTGTCGGGATATCCGGAATACGCGGCCAGGCGTTCTTCGTGGCAAGGAATGAATGCGAAGGTCGTTGTGGAGATCGTGACGGACGAGGGCTTGACCGGATTGGGGCTGACGACCGGCGGAATGGCGGCGGCCGTGATCATTCGGCAGCATCTGCGCCGGTTTTTGGTGGATCAAAGCCCGTTGCAGGTCGAGCGGCTGTGGGACATCATGTTCAAAGCGACGCTCCCTTACGGCCGGAAAGGCATGGCCATCCATGCCATTTCCGCGGTGGATCTGGCGCTTTGGGATTTGATCGCCAAGGCGCAGAACGTGCCGCTGTATCAGGCGTTGGGCGGGCCGGTCAAGGACAAAGCGCCGGCCTATGCGACGAGCCGCGAGGCCGCGAAGTCGAAGGGCATGGGCTTCCGCGGCGTGAAATTGCCGACGCCTTGCGGGGCCGCGGACGGCAGGGAAGGGATGCGCCGCAACGAGGAAATGGTCAGGGAGGCGAGGGAGATTCTGGGCATGGAGATGGATCTGATGATCGATTGCTACATGTCCTGGGATGTCGAGTACACGCTGGAAATGGCCGAAAGATTGGCCCCTTACCGTTTAACATGGATTGAGGAGCCGCTTCCCCCCGACGATTATGAGGGCTACGGCCGGATTAACCGAAAGCTGAGATCGACGGTGATCGCGACCGGCGAGCACGAATATACGCGGTATGGCTTTCGGCAGCTTCTCCAGGTGCGGGGCGCCGAAATTTTGCAGCCGGATTTGTGCTGGTGCGGCGGTTTGACGGAGGCGCGCAAAATCATGGCCATGGTGTCCGCGAATCACCAGCAGGTCACGCTTCATGCGGGCGGGCTGCAGCCCTGGGCCGTGCATTTCACCTTCTCGCAGCCGGACATCCCGATGGTGGAGTATATGTTTACGCGCGGGGAGGATCAGGACAACTACGATCCGATCTTCGAAGGCGTGCCCGCGCCGGAGAACGGCTGGTTTTCGTTGCCGGCCGGCGTGGGAGCCGGCATCCGTCTGCGCGATTCCGCCCGCGAGTTTTTGCAGGAAGTCGTTTAGGCTTCCGCCTGGCTTGACGTTCCGGCCTTACGTGCCGGTTTGGCGTTCTGGCTTGACGTTCAGGCTTGACGTTCCGGTTTGGCGTTTTGGCCTGACGTGCTGGCCTTACGTTGCTGTGGAGTTGTTGCTTCGTGAAATGCCTGCAATCATGCAGCCTTTGGGGCTCATCAAACCTTGTTAAACATTATAAAACATTGTAAAAACTCATTAAACCTTGTCAAGCCCCATCAAATCCTGTAAAATAATGGAACGTTGAAATTGCGCAAACCTGTATTTTTGCAGCACTGGGTTCTCGGAGTGAAGCTTCATAATTCAGGTTCCGCAATTTGGAATTAGGGGGCTTGGCTTGTTTCCGAGTTAGAAACGGAATTTGCGTGGAGAGCGGACATTCGCATGGAATGCGGAAATTCATGTGAAGCACAAAAAATTTGTGCGAAAAACCATACAAGTGATTTTATATATGATACGCGTAAATCACACTTGTTTGAAAAATCGTATAAACGGACGCGTATAGACAGTGGCCGTGTGAACCATGATATGAAATATCGTACAAATAGCCGTAAACAGGCCATAAAGGAACCATGTCTATACGAAATATCGCACAAAGTAGCAGACTCCGTGCATTGTATCGCACAAAGTAGCAGACTTCGTGCATTGTATCGCACAAAGCAACAGATTTTGCACATTGGTTTTGCACATTGGTCTTGCAATTCACGCTGCTATGGCATAGAATATGGTAAATCGTATATTTAAGCGGCGAAGCACGCCCCGGTGTTCCTTTTAATATGGAGGGAATCCGGGTTTTTTTAATGGCCGCAAGCTCATTTTGCAATAGGAGGGGAATAGGAGGGGCTGTCTTGAGTTTTGAGGTTGAGCACAAAAAGTGGATCCGAAGGCATTTGGCCAGACGCTTGGGTGAACGAAAAGATGCGTTGAAAAGAGGCCATGGATATGGAAATCGCATGTTTGCGGAAAAGATATGGTGGCCGCTCATGGGACATTTTATTGGTTTGCATCCGGAGTATGAAGTCAGGGATTGGCGGGGGAGGTCTTATTATGTAGACTTTATGTGGGTTTTGGGCGGATATCTTTTTGCGTTCGAAATTATGGATTATGGTTCGCATGGGCAGGATCGGACAAAGTATCGTATGGATTTGAACCGGGGCCTGTTTTTGCAATCGCAAGGCTGCCAGTATATCGAAATTTCGTTGGATGAATTGAAGGAAAATCCGTCGTTCATCCTGGCCATGCTTCGCAATATTCTGGTCGCTTATTCCGTGGCAACGACAGCGCAAAGCGAAAAGATTTTGCATAATTTCGGGAAAATAGAACGGCAATTAATGCGCCTGGCTATTCGACATCATCGCGTTGTCCGTCCTGCGAAAGCCGCAAAAGAGCTTGAGATGCACAAGCAAACCGTCATCAAGTATTGCCGCAGGCTTGTAGGCAAAGGAAAATTTCGAGCGGTGCCGTCAGGCGCCACGGGAAAAATTTGTCGATACGAGTATCTGGGTTCAACACAGAGCCCCGATTTAATTTGAAAGATCCAAACCAACGCTGAACGATGGCCGGAACTCGGTCTCGCTTCGATGAATGAGTGCGGAAATCGCGGGAAATGGGCCGATTTTCGGCGCAGGTCCGTGTCGCCCAAAAAGACAATAATTGCATTGCGAGTCGCGGCATAGTATTATTGCATAGACCTTCATAATTACTTTTTATGGGGGTGCTGTGATAAAGTAAAGCGGGGGTGGTTGAAAAAAACACTTTTCAACGCAGGATGATTCGGATTGCCTAAATACATTTTAAATAAGGAAAGGAATTTACACAATGTCTGCAAATACAAATGAAATGACGCCTTCCTCCGACCAACCGTTCTCCATCCGGTCGATCATTGCGCCGCTGCTTGCCGTAGTGGTCGGCATGATCATGGTTATTTTGGACAGCACGGTAGTCAATGTGGCATTGCCCAATCTGGTGGATGATTTTCATAGCGACGTTTCCACCATGCAGTGGGCTGTAACGGGGTACACGTTGGCCTTGTCCGCGGTGATCCCGCTGGCGGGGTGGATGACCGACCGTTTCGGCGCGAAACGGATTTTTCTCCTCACGGTGGGCCTGTTTACTCTGGGCTCCGTCTTGTGCGCGCTGGCGACCTCTCCCGCGCAATTGATCGTTTTCCGGGTCATTCAGGGACTCGGCGGAGGAATGGTGGCGCCGATCGGAATGGCGATGGTTTTTAAGCTTTCTCCCCCGGAAAGGATCGGCTCCGTCATGGCCGTACTGGGGGTGCCGATGATGATCGCGCCCGCGTTGGGGCCGGTGCTTTCGGGATGGCTCGTTCAGTATGCGTCCTGGCAATGGATTTTTCTGGTCAACCTGCCGATCGGAATCGTCGCGTTATTGATCGGACTCAGATATTTGACCAAGTTTGAGCGCAAGGCCGTGCCTTCGCTTGATTTGGCGGGGATGATCGTTGCGCCCATCGCCTTCGCAACATTGGCGTTCGCGGTGAATGAGGGCGGAACCAGGGGCTGGGGCGCCGACTCCACCGTGCTGGCGTTAATTATCGGGGGCATTGCCCTGCTGCTGTTTATCCTCATCGAACTTCGTCAAAAACAACCGTTGTTGGAACTGCGGGTATTCCGATCCTCCGATTTCACCCGGGGCATCGTGCTCACGTGGGTTATGCAAATCGCGTTGTTCGGCTCTTTTCTGCTGATTCCTTATTTCTTGCAAAAAGTGCAAAACTATGACCCGCTGGAAACCGGGTTGATCTTGCTGCCCCAAGCGTTGGCGGCGGGTCTGCTCATGCCGATCGGAGGCAAACTGTACGATAAACTGGGCGCTCGTCCGCTGGCGCTGGTCGGCTTGACCATTATCACGGCAGCTTTGTTTATGTTCTCCAAAGTTGAAACGGATACCGGATTGGTCTACATTATGGGCACGCTGGCCATGATGGGCGGGGGCATGGGGCTGTCGATGATGGCGATCAACACCCACGTTCTTCAGTCCGCCCCGATCAAGCTGGTGACGCGTGTCACCTCTTTGACCACAGCGGCCCAGCAGGTGATGGTTTCGTTTGCCATTGCCGGTTTGACCGGTTATCTCGCTTCCAGGATCACTCATTACATGATGACCGCCGGAGGCGATCCGGCCCAATCGATGGAGTTTGCTTTTAACGACACCTTCCTTTTCGCGGCCGGCATTGCGTTTGTCGGCGTGCTGCTCGGCTTGATTTTGCGCCGGCCGAAAAAGCGCCCGGAGGATGAACTGGAAGGCGGGGAAGAAGCGGCGAATCCCAGCGTGATGATGGGGCATTCGTAAGCCGTTGCCGGCGGCGCCTGATTGTGGGCGCAATGCGGCCCCCGTTGATCCCGTTTTTCATCGTTGGATCGCAAGTGGAACCGTACTCTTTGGAGTGCGGTTCTTTTTTTGAGCGCCGTTTTCAGCCGAAGAATTCGGCTCCCGTTGCAGGAAAGGCCTGATTCAGGCGAAACGGTGAGATGCTTGGGATGTTTGGGCGCTAGCGAATCGAGGAAACGTTATTCCTGCTCTGGAAGGGCGTTTTCAATTGTAACGAATCTCACAGGCGTTATTTGCCCCGATTTCCTTCATTTTTGGCTGATTTGGAGCAAATAGCGTTTTTCAGATTCGTTACACTGTCCGCACCCGAAAAAATCGGCAAATAGCGTTGGCTCAGTTCGTTAGCGCATGAACGAAGTTTTGGGGCGGGCCATCGGCGATTGCGGTTAAATTGGGCACGATCCGGGTTGCGTGTTGCGGCCGGAGCAAGCGGCAAAGAGGCGGCGGCCTGCGAAGCTGCGTGCTATGGTCGGCACGGCCTGCCAAGCTATGGCTGCGGCCCGGCACAGCCTGCGAAGCTGTGTGTGCTGCGGTCGGCGCGGCCTGCGAAGCTGTGTGCTGCGGTCGGCGCGACCTGCGAAGCTGTGTGCTGCGACCGGCAGAGCCTGCCAAGCTATGGCTACGGCCCGGCGGAGCCTGACTGCGAAACCGTGGCCGAAACGGGCGCCGTCGGGCGTTGTTTTAAATATAGTATGTCTAAAACAAGCAACGGGTGGAAAAAATAGAGATAGAGCTAGATCGATAGAACAAGTTGATTTGGAGTAGCCCGCTTTCGGCATTTCTGGCGAAACGCCTGAAGTTTACGCTTACGAAGCAGGTTTTGCTACGCAAAACTTTGAGCTCTAGCTTACGAAGCGAGTTTTCTTACAGAAAACTTGGAGGAGGTTTTTTGATGTTGCAGCCCAAACCGTTTGTTTCAAATGTCGCAAAGCCGCTGCTGTTCGATCGCCCGCAATCGCTGGTCGAACAAATGATTCAAAACGTAGAGAAGGTGATCATAGGAAAGCGGGATTGCATCGAAAAAGCGATGATCGCCTTTCTGTGCGGCGGCCATATTTTGCTGGAGGACCTGCCCGGGGTGGGCAAGACGACGCTGATTCGAGCGTTGGCCCAAACGATCGGCTGCGGCTTCAAACGGATCCAATTTACGCCGGACCTGCTGCCGTCGGATGTGACCGGGGTTTCAATCTACAACCCCAAAACGATGGAGTTTGAGTTTCGACCGGGCCCGCTGATGACCCACATCGTGTTGGCCGACGAAATCAACCGGACTTCGCCGCGCACCCAGGCGGCGCTGCTGGAAGCGATGGAGGAAGGCCAGATCACGGTGGACGGGGTGACCTATCCGTTGCCGCAGCCCTTCCTGCTGATGGCGACCCAGAATCCGTCCGGCTATGAAGGAACCTTCCATTTGCCGGAGGTGCAGTTGGACCGCTTTATGATCCGGCTCCAGTTGGGTTATCCCGATGAGCGGCAGGAAGCTGATATGCTGGCAAGGTCGCGGGAGCTTCATACACCGGGCCCGTTGCATGCGGTGATCAGCGGGACGGAGTTGCTGGAGCTGCAAAAGGAAGTGCGCGGCGTGCAC
This sequence comes from uncultured Caryophanales bacterium, assembly GCA_964470405.1. Lineage (GTDB taxonomy): Bacteria > Bacillota > Bacilli > Paenibacillales > CAYYCV01 > CAYYCV01. The sequence goes on along the minus strand of CAYYCV010000016.1, from coordinate 29,501 downwards.
GTGGAGGACAGCATCCGGCATTATATCGTCGGCTTGGCCTCGGCCACGCGCCGGCACAGCGGAATTGCCGCAGGCGCCAGCCCGCGCGCCTCGATCGGGCTGATGCGAAGCGCGCAGGCCAAAGCCTGGATGGACGGGCGAACGTACGTGATTCCCGACGATGTCAAGTCGATGGTTGCGCCCATTTGGAGCCATCGTTTGATTTCGCAAAACGACGGCCGGCTCAGCGTTCGTCTGGCGGAAGACATATTGGAGTATATCGTGCGGCGCGTGCCGGTGCCTCACCTCCAGCGGGGGAACGAAAGATGAAGATGCGGGGAAGCGTGTTCGGACTGCTTTTGTTTTTGGGACTTTTATTTGCTTACGCGCAAACCAGGGGCGGCTTTTCCGGCTGGTTTCTGTTTTATGGCGCGGCCTTTTTCGTTGTGAATGCCCTGTGCGTTTACGGATTATCCTTGCAAAAATTACAGGTCGAGCGACATCTGGGGGAAAACCGCCGGTTCGCCGCCGGGGACGATCTGCCCGTCTTCCTTGCCGTTCGGCATCGGTCGCGAATTCCGCTGGCCTGGATGATCGTTGAGGATCGCTGGGTGCATTGCGGCAGCGGCCGTATTTTTCAGCATCGCGCACTGGTTATGCCGGGGTGGAGAAAGCAGGTCACTTGCCGATATACGATTCAAAACATGGCCAGGGGAAAATACCGTTTCCATTCCGTTCGCGTGCTGACCGGCGATCTGTTCGGGTTGGCGAAAAAATCGATTTGCGCGGAGGAAGCGGCGGAGTGGATCGTGCAGCCGAAACCGATGGCGGTTCATCCGCTGCCCGCCGGGAACGGCGTTTTTTCGGGGTTCGACCGCGGCGCGGGAGCGGAGGCGGCCGAAATTCGGGGAGTGCGGGATTACGTCCATGGCGATCCGGCCAACCGCATCCACTGGAAATCGGCGGCCCGGCTTCAAGCGCTGCGGACGAAGGAATTGGAAAGGGACAGCATGCGGCACATGATCGTGTGTCTGGATGCGGGTTTTTATGCTTCGCCGGTTCCCGGGGTTTCGCCGGGTTCTGGGACTGTCCCGGATCCCGGGGTTCAATCGGGATTCGGGGCTTCGCCGGGGTCCAAAGCTCCGGCGGATGCCGGGCCGCCGCCGGTTCCCGGGGACGATCCCGCTTTCGAGAAATGCGTGGCGGCCGCCGCGGGATGGCTCCATTATGGGATGGAGCATCACTTTCAAACGCGGCTTTTGTGCGGCGCCGAGCCGTGCGGCGAGCGCCGGGCTTTGCCGCTGCCGCGGAAAGCGGCCTTGGCCCAGGCACTTCAGACGCTGAGTGAAGTGGTCCCGAACGGCAGCGCGTCGATCCATGCGCTGATCCGGAAGGAGGCGGCCGGAATGCCGCCGGGCGCTTTGGTCGTGTGCGCGACTCCCGCGCTGGGGGAGGATTGGGTTCACACGGCGGCGAGGCTTCGCCGCGGCCGGATCGGGATGATCCTGATCCATTGCGTCGGGGAGCGTATTCCGCCCTGGCATGAGCGCAGATGGAAGGAACGTTTGGAAGCGTTGGGCTGTCGACTGTACGCGCTTCCGGTTCGAGGAGGGACGCGGGATGTCACAGCTTGAAGCGGCGGTCGAAACAAGCGGTTCGCGGACGCATGAATTATCCTGGCTTCGCGACGGATGCCTGACGCTGGGGCTGTTTTTGCTGTTGGCGGAATGGCTGCGGCCGCTGGTTCGCATTGCCGAATTTGCCGACTTTTATCGGGTACAGCCTTTTCTGGCTGCCGCCGGTTGTTTTTTGCTGATCGATTATTTGCGGATACGGTCCTGGGCGAATGGCCTGATGAAGCTTTTGCTGTGCCTGGCGTTGACGGGATACATGTTTCGTCGGGGAGAGGGATTGGAATGGGCCTGGTGGAGCGGCTACGGGCGCATTCTTTGGAAGGACGGAGCGAATCTGGCGAACGGACAGTGGGGAAGCGTCAGCGCGGAAAACCGTATGCTGCTGTTTTTGATCGGCTGTGCGTTGATCCTTTCCGTGGTTCGCGCGTTGCTTATGCAAAAACAGCGGGGCTTGTGGCTGGTGCTGTTGACGTTGGCTTACCTGATCGGCTTGCAACTGTGGCCGGGGGTGGATACGCAGCATGGGCTGGTTCGCACGCTGGCGGTCGGCGCGCTGTTTCAATCGCTGCTTTGCCTGCCGAGGCTGGAAAGAAAATATTTATTTTCCGCATCGGGAACGGGCTGGCCCTGGACCTGGCTGGCCGCCAGCGTGCTGATCGTCGGCGCGGGGGTGGCCTTGGCCTTGTACGCCTCCCGCTCGGAAAGCACGCGGATCTAGCCCGTTCACTGGTGGGAGGGGCATCCGTGGACATCGGTTTTCGCCTTCGAGGGCGCGGCGGACCCCCCGGGTCGGCTGTTGCCGACCGGCGCGGCCGCGCCTATGGCCCGATCGGGCTACTCCGATGACGACACCCGGCTTGGCGGGGGCCTCGCGCCGGACCCGCGCCGCGCCTTTATTGCCAAAACGGAGCAAATCACCTACTGGCGCGGCGAAGCGAAAAGCTTCTACGACGGCAAAGGCTGGCGCGGGCAATCGAATGATGAAGCGTTAAGGCCGCTGTATGCCTCTCTGCCGGGCCCCGATCCGAGCCTGCGGGCGGGTTCCGCGAAAACGATTGTGCAGGAAATTTTGCCGATCGACGGGGAAACGGGCAATTTGCTATTTTCGGGGGGGCGCATTGAGCGTTTGGATGTTTTGCTCGATGCGAACGGAGCGTGGCTGGACCGGGGGCTGCTTGCGATTGACCGGGAGGAGGATGCGTACCGTTTGCAGGACGCAAATCAAAAGCTTTCGTATTATAAGCTGCACAGCCAAATCCCGTCGGTGAACGAAGCCGCGCTTAGGGAGGCGGGGAACCGCTATCCCGCGAATATTGCGATCAACGATCTGCAGCTTCCGCGCGATTTGCCGGATCGCGTCCAAGCGCTGGCAAAGCAAATCACCGCGGGGGAGTCGAATAATTATGACCGCGCCAAAGCGATCGAGGCTTATCTTCGCGCGCACTACGAGTATGATCTGTCCCGGCCGGGTTATCCGGGGGAGGACCAGGATTTTGTGGACCACTTTTTGTTCGTGCAAAAATTGGGGTATTGCGATCACTTTTCCACGGCGATGGCGGTGATGCTGCGGACGCTCGGCATCCCGGCGAGATGGGTGAAGGGCTTTGCGCCGGGAGTTGTCCGCGGGCCGGAAAGTGCCGACGGGCCGGAAAGTGCCGACGGGCTGGAAAGCGCCGGTGGGTCGGAAAGTGCCGATGGGCCAGAAAGCGCAGGCGGGTTGGAAAGCGCCGGTGGGCCAGAAAGCGCAGGCGGGTTGGAAAGCGCCGGTGGGCCGGAAAGAGTAGATGGGCCGGAAAGTGCCGATGGGCGGGGAAGCGTCGGGGGGTCGGAAAGTGGCGGTGGGTCGAAAAGTATCGATGGGCAGGAAAGTAGCCGTGTGCCGGGCGAAGAAGTCTCGTTGCCGATGCGTGGGGTGTCGGACGGGAGCCGCCTTTTCACCATGGAGGTTCGCAATTCCGACGCGCATTCCTGGGTGGAGGTTTATTTTCCCGGGTCGGGCTGGATTCCTTTCGAGCCGACTCCGGGCTACCCCGGGCATGCGGAGAAGACCGGCGTGGCCGTGGCGTCCGCGTTGCAGGCCGACGTCGCGCTGGATGTCCATCCGACCGCCGGATGGGCAGGCTGGGCGGCCATGTGGAAAAGCCGGGCGCAGGACGGGGTGCAGCGGCTGCGCGATCAGCTTCGCCAACTCCAGGCCGTTGCGGCCCGGCTATTCCATGGATTGGAAATGATCCATTGGAAGCAGGCTGCCGCGGCGGGGGCGACGCTCATGGTGATCGCGTCGATCTGGCTGATTGTGCGCAAGCCGGTCGCTTTGTGGCTGGCTTTGAGGCCTTGCGCGCGAATGAGGGGGGACTCGGATGCGATGACGGGCGTGCTGGACAGCCTGTGGCTGAAGGTGTTTCGCCGCTACGGCGACATCCGCTCCGAGCAAACGCTGCGCGAATATATCGAGGCGCTGCCGCTGCCTGCCGAATCGGCGGGAAGGACGGCGCTGGTCGAATTCGCGAGGGCCTACGAACGGCTGCGCTACGACGCATCGTCGAGAATATGGATTTCCAAGCGGCAAATCCGGCAGTGGTGGGCCGCAGTTCTGGACTGGTGAAACGGCGAGCGGAAATCGATGCCCAACTCCCGCGCCGTTTTTCACCACACTGTTGCTCACCACACTGTTGTTCACCGCACTTTTAAAGGGTCCGGCATAAAACAGGCAGTCGCGCGTGGGAGTACGTCTCCTGATCGGCGACTGCCTTTGAAGGACGGTTTTTGGATTGCGGCTCCGATTCGGAACCGGTCAAACTCCCGAACCGTTGCTTTTACTTCGATTGTTCCGCCAGCCAGCGCAACAGGTCCGGTTGGCGCCGCCACAAATGGTGATGATGGATCGCATACTCGATTGCTTCGTTCGCATCGCCAAACCCGATATACGCCGGTTCTTGCTTGGGCAGACGCTTTTTGCCGAGCAAATAATCTGTGACGTGCGGGTTTTGCTTTTTGGCCTTTTTGTACAAAGGGGTTAGCTTGGGGGTTTGGCCGTGGGTTCCATACTCCACTAAAATCTTGTTGAAGCAGAAATTGGCCGATTCATCTTCCCCGTATTTTTTCATGAGTTTGGCGGCATTCGCGAGTTGGCCTATTTCGAGGTAAGCCAGCGTTAATCTGTACCGCAGCCCCTGATGATCGCCGGGGTCCAATTCAAGCGATTCCTTGAAATGTCGGATCGCTTCTTCGGTTTTTCCCTGAGCCATGCGGACTTCCGCATAACCCGATTTGGCCCGCATGTAAGGACGGGTGGAGATGATCCCCCAGAAGTGCCCTTTATTTTCCTGGAAAAAGTCGGGGCCCAGGTCGCGTTCGCCCGCTTCCATTCCTTGCTTGAGCAGCCGGGCCGTTTCCTCCAGATCGCGCGCCTGATCCTGCGCAAGAATATTGTAGGCGTCGGGGCTGTCGGGATATAGCTTCAACGCCTGCTTGGCCATTTGGACCCGTTTGGTCCGGGAAGGCTCGTCCCATGCATCGAACAGAAGATCCTGCGCCCGGTCTTTGTCCGAGGTTGGCCTGGAATGGTTCCAAGCCGGTTGTTGTATCGCATCGTTCAGGAAGGCCGTGGCTTCCTCCATGGATGCGAAATCCCGGCCTTCCAGCAATTTGCCGATGTCCTGAAGCCCCCGTTCCGCCGCCATCCTGTGGCTCGGACCGGGCATCGGCATCTCCGGCTCATCGTCGAAGCCGCCCGCGTCTTCGAACATTTCCGGGAACGATCGTTCCGCGAACTGCATGATCTCTTCCGCGCGCTTGGAAATGGTCCCCGCGGCGACGCCGTATTTTTTCGCCAATGACGCCTGGGTTCCCTGCTCGTAGCCGCCGATCAGCAAAATGCAATACTCCAGGGCGGCGGGGTATACGCCTATTTTTCTCGTAACGGGCATCACTTCGCTGGAGTAAGCGTTCCACAACGTCACGACGGCCGCGATATCGTCCGCTTCATATTCTTGTATCGTATGGTTGTACAAATGTCGGGCGATCAGTCGATACAATTCATTTTCCCATTCCAGGGCGCTGTCGATCAGTTCCAGCACCTGAAGCGCGTCGAAATGTTTGTCATCGTCGAACTGTTCCGCAGTACCGGTCGCCCGATGGGCCGCGTGATCGTCGCTTACGATCGGCGTGACCCGATTCGCTTCATCCTTCTCCAGACAGCAGCGCTTGTATTTCTTCCCGCTCCCGCATGGGCACGGGTCGTTTCGGCCTATTTTTCGCATGTTGCATGTCTCCTTGGTTATTTATTATGTATATTATATCGTTTGTTGGAGCATGTTCCAACACCGCGAACGGCCTAAAGGGCATCATCCCGCCTTCGCGAGCGCGCGGACATGCCATATTGGGGAAAATAGGGGCGTCCGCCGTTTGTTTCTCCGCTCTCCGTACTGTCTTTTCGACTTACCGTGCAAAATTCCTGCAAAAGTGCAGCTATTTTTTCCGTTGGTCATGTGCCGGAAGGGAATGCCTGCAAACATACCGTTATTCTGCGCTCATTTTCCCGTTTACGGCGGTCAGCCTTGAAATACCTGCATGTTTGCAGCTATTTCGTGCCAATGCCCGTGACGGGGCGTTAAAAGATGCACTTTTGCAGTTGTGACGTCCAGGCCGGCGACCGTGCGCCGTACATCGCAAAAGGCATCCGTCATGCCGCCGCCCCGGCGATTTTCGGATGAAGGAGAACCGTGTTTTTTGTCGAATGATACATAAGTTGGGGGGAGAGGGTGAGCGCGGTGAATCAAGACCTTATGCAAACCATACTCAGATTCAGGGATGAGCGCAATTGGAAACAGTATCACAATCCCAAGGATTTGGCGATATCGATCTGCCTGGAGGCGTCGGAGCTTCTTGAGCATTTTCAATGGTCCTCCTGGGAAGAGGCTTTGAAGCGCAAAAAGGAACCGATCGCGGACGAATTGGCGGATATCTTCATCTACTGCATGATGATGGCGGATGCGTGCGAGGAGGATGTCGATCACATCATCCGACGGAAGCTGGAGAAAAACGAAAAAAACTATCCTGTCGACAAGGCGTATGGGAAGAAGGATAAGTATACGGATCTTCAGGGGTGAGCACAAATGTTTATCTACAGCAGCAATGCGCTGGATTTTCGCAAAGCGGTGGACACGAATCAGATTACGGAGAAAATCGAAACCTCTTTTATCCAAAAGATGGGGAAACGGCCGACGCGCGGGGAGAAGAGCGCCTGGAACAACTCCATGCGGTTTATGGAAAGCGTCATTCGAAACTCCCGGGTCGCCGACGATTGCGGAATATTGATCGAGTACAACATTCCGGCCACCAGCCGTCGGATCGATTTTATTATTGCCGGTACGAATGAAGAGGGACAGGAAAATTTTATTGTCGTGGAATTAAAGCAGTGGGATCAAGCGCAATCAACGGACAAGGATGGAGTGGTTGTGGCCTTTGTGGGAGGAAATCATCGGGAAATGGCGCATCCCTCGTATCAGGCCTGGTCCTACCGACAGCAGTTGAGCGACATGAACGAAGCGATTTATATCAACGATTTGCAAGGATATGCATGCGCTTATCTGCATAATTACAGAGAGGCTCAGCCGGAACCGCTAAAAGCCGCCCAGTATCAAAATATCATTCGGCAGACGCCGCTGTTCTTCTCGGAGGACTATGACAAGCTGCAAAAGTTTATGTACAAGCATGTGGGAAAAGGGAAAGGGATTAATTTACTATACCTTATCGAAAACGGGAAGATCCGTCCCTCCAAAAAGTTGATTGACCATATCGGCCGGCTTTTTAACGGGAATCAAGCTTTCGTTCTTCTGGACGAGCAGAAGGTTGCTTATGAAACAATTCTCCATCTGGCGAAAAAAGCGGATCAAAAAACAACCATCATTGTTCAGGGCGGCCCCGGGACAGGAAAATCGGTGGTTTCCATGAATGCGTTCGGAGGGCTTTTGAAAGAAAGGCTGAATGTCAAGTTTGTGGCGCCCAACGCCTCCTTCCGCGATGTCATGGTTGAAATGCTGACCTCGCAAAATTTGAAGGGAAAGATGCGAATACGCAGCCTGTTCACCGGATCGAGTTCATTTTATGATGCGCCCGAGAATTTTTTTGATGTCCTCATTGTGGATGAGGCGCACCGGTTGAAAAATAAGCAGGCCTATCAATATCTTGGGGAAAATCAAGTCGAAGATGTGATCAAAGCTGCCAAGGTCAGCGTGTTTTTCATTGATGACGGGCAGCGCATTCGCCCTGAAGATATCGGTACCGTTGCCGAAATTCAAACGAAAGCGGAAGCATATCATGCGGAGGTGCATCATATTGCATTGACCGCTCAATTTCGATGCTCAGGGGCGGAGGGGTTTTTGAACTGGATCGATGATGTGCTGCAAATTAAAGAAACGGGCAATTTTAACGGATGGGACAAGGAAGCTTTCGAGTTCCGATTGTGCGATACGCCCAACGAACTGTATCGGATTATTCAGGAAAAGAATTCGCTCGGGCATCGGGCTCGAATGCTGGCCGGCTTTGCCTGGCCCTGGACGAAGGAAAGAAACCACAACGGCGAAGTCCCGGATGTCGCGATCGAAGAGCATGATTTCAGCATGCCTTGGAACAGCCGTTCCTTTCGTTCCACTTGGGCGATCAAGGAGGACGGGGTCGGCCAGATTGGCTGCGTCCATACTTCTCAGGGACTTGAATTCGATTATGTCGGCATCATCATTGGGAATGATCTGAAATATGATTCGGCTGAGATGAAACTGTACGCCGATTACGATGAATACAAAGACGTGGCCGGAAAGAAAGGGCTTCGGCATGACCGGGACAAGCTGACGGAACTCGTGAAAAATATTTATAAAATTTTAATGTCCCGGGGGATGAAAGGCTGCTATGTGTTTTGCAGGGACAGAGAAATGCAGGCGTATTTTAGAAAAAGGCTTGAAAATGCAAGATGAACCGCACATGTGGCAGTGCATGCGACAGTGCGCATGACGGTGCACATGAAGGTGTACGGGAGCGGTCTGCGTGACAGTACGCATGAAGGTGCGCGTGGCGACGTATTTGACGGTACATGTGACCGCGTGGCAGTACATGAAATAGCGCACACGATGGCACACGAGCGCACGCGACAGCACGCGTGGCAGCGCACGCGACAGCGGGGATTATTTTGCAGGGCGGCAATCTTTCTTGACGTTCATCTTTCAGGTTATATATAATTAGCTCGTTGTTTTCAAACGTTTAGGAGGCCGAGGATGAATATTCCGAACGAACTTATCGCCGTGCTCGATTTCGGCGGTCAGTATAACCAGTTGATAGCGAGAAGAATTCGAGATTTGGGCGTGTACAGCGAGCTGATTCCGTTCAATACCCCGATCGAAAAAATCAGGGAGATGCGCCCGAAGGGGATTGTGTTTTCCGGCGGGCCGTCCAGCGTGTACGGCGAAGGGGCGCCGATGGTCGATCCGGCCATATATGAGCTGGGCATTCCGATTCTCGGCATCTGCTACGGCATGCAACTGATGTCGCATCAATTGCAAGGCAAGGTGGAGAGGGCGAAAAAACGGGAATACGGCAAGGCGATCGTGACGTTTGCCGAGCATTGCCGCCTGACCGAAGGGATGGATCGGCAGCAGCAGGTGTGGATGAGCCACGGGGACCATGTCGCCGTGCCGCCGGCCGGCTTCGTCGTCGACGCCGGAACGGATCACGCGCCGGTAGCGGCGATGAGCCATCCGCAAAAACGGTTTTTTGCCGTCCAGTTTCACCCCGAGGTGCGGCATTCGCTGTATGGCAATGAAATGATCCGAAATTTTCTTTTTTCCGTATGCGGCTGCGAAGGGCAATGGAGCATGGAGACGTTTATCGACGATACGGTTCGCGACATTCGCGCGCAGGTCGGGAATCGCAAAGTGCTGTGCGCATTGAGCGGCGGCGTCGATTCTTCGGTGGTGGCGCGCTTGATCCACAAGGCGATCGGCAGCCAGTTGACCTGCATGTTTATCGATCACGGGCTGCTGCGCAAGGGCGAAGCGGAAAGCGTAATGGACACGTTCGTCGGAAAATTCGATATGCATGTGGTGAAGATCGACGCACAGCGAAGGTTTTTGGACAAGCTGCAAGGGGTCTCCGATCCGGAGTTGAAACGGAAAATCATCGGCACCGAATTTATCCGCGTGTTCGAAGAGGAATCGCTGCAGCTCGGCGAGTTCGATTTTTTGGCGCAGGGCACGTTGTATACCGACATCATCGAAAGCGGCACGGCCACGGCGCAGAAGATCAAATCGCACCATAATGTCGGCGGCCTGCCCGAGGATTTTCGCTTTGAATTGGTGGAGCCGTTAAAAACGCTGTTCAAGGACGAGGTGCGCAAAGTCGGCGAGGAATGCGGCTTGCCCGAGGCGATCGTTTGGCGGCAGCCGTTCCCCGGCCCGGGCCTGGCGATTCGCGTGCTGGGCGAGGTCACGGCGGAGAAGCTGGAGATCGTGCGCGAATCCGACGCGGTGTTGCGCGAAGAGATTGCGAATGCCGGACTGGACCGCGAAATCTGGCAGTATTTTACTGCGTTGCCCGACATGCGGAGCGTTGGCGTGATGGGGGATGAACGCACCTATTCCTATACGGTGGGCATTCGCGCCGTGACCTCGATCGACGGGATGACGGCCGATTGGGCGCGGATTCCGTTTGAGGTGCTGGAGCGTATTTCGAATCGGATTGTGAATGAGGTGGACAACGTCAATCGGGTCGTCTATGACATTACGTCGAAGCCGCCGGCCACGATCGAGTGGGAATAGACGCTCTGAAAAAATGCCCGCTGAAGCAACGCCGCTGAACCGTGGAAACGATGCCGCTGAAAGGATGCGTTAATCTCCCTTTCCGCTGCTGGTGCGCATCGTTGCAACCCGCGTTTTCGCGGGTTGTGTTCTGCGGGTTTCTTTTCCCGCAGAACAGCCGGCAGGCAGACTGCGGCCTTGGCGTGTTGCTCCCTTGCGGATCGTTCGATTCGCAAGGCCGGTTGCTGGCAGCGTCTTGATCCCGCCGCTCGCTTGCGAAGCCTGGCCTGTTCGTCTGAAAACGGCCCCGTTTCCTCTGCGCGGCGCAATGTCAAGGCGCGTTTCGCCGGTTCGCGCCGGTTTGCACCGGCTTGCGGAACGTTTTGGAGCTTTTCGGAACTTTTTTGGAGCTTTTCGAAACCTTTTTGGGGCCTTCGGAACTTTTTATCAGCCTGCGGCCGTTTTTGCAAGCCTGCGGTGATATTCCACCAGTCTGCGGCGATATTTCACACTTCGTGTGAAATATCGTATAACACGGAACGATTGGTCCGTTCAATGGGACCTGTTTATACGATTCTTCCTACAAAACTGACGGCCTCGGGGTCGATCCGCCGCAGGTTGTACGATTTTTCGTACAACATGACTTTTACCCGCGCACAGCCAGAGCTGTTTGTATGTCTTATCATACAAACAGACGCCTTGGTCGGGAATCTTCGCCCGGAAGCCTTCGCCCGAGTGCTTTGTCCGGAGCCTTCACTTGGGAGCCTTCGTCCGTGCGCTTTGGCCGAGGCCTTCCCTTAGAAGCCTTCGTCCGCGCGCTTTGGCCAGAGCCTTCGCCCAGAAGCTTTGTCCGGGAACCTTCGCCAAGAGCTTTCGCCCGCGAATTTTAACCGTGTCCATTCCCGCAAACGCGATGCGTCGACGAACGAGCCATCGTCCGATGACGACCGGGAGATGACGACCGGCGGGACGTCGCTCCATGCGAGTTGTAGAAAGCGGACTGTTGAAAGCGCTTCAACACAAAAGCCCCCCCCATCATCCATGCAGATCGGATCTTAACCAAGTGGAATCAACGGTTACGGGAATCCAAGGCATCAACGGTTACGGGAATCCAAGGCATCAACAATTACAGGAACCCACGACATCAACGATGGCAGGAACACGAACGCGGAATCGCTTTCAATGATTTAATGTTCGGATTTTTTGTTGACAATGGATAAAGCTGCTAATAAAATGAAGGTGATAAATAGTTCTTAATACCCATTTTAGGAGGAGAACAAATGGATCGTTTGTTTAAATTGAAGGAGCATGGAACAACAGTCAGAACGGAGATTGTTGCCGGAATTACGACCTTCATGACGATGGCGTACATCCTTGCGGTCAACCCGGGAGTTCTTAGCGGATTCGGCGCGGAGGGCATGCTGGACCCCACTTCGGTCTTCCTGGCAACGGCGATCGCCGCCGGCGTGGTGACCATCTGCATGGGGTTCTTTGTGAACTTCCCCGTGGCATTGGCTCCGGGCATGGGACTAAATGCTTATTTTGCAACGGTGGTGTTGACCTCCAATGGCAGTTTTACGGCGCAAATGGCGTTGACTGCCGTATTTATTTCCGGGATTATTTTTATCATCCTGACCGTAACGAAGCTCCGCCAACTGCTGCTTGTGGCCATTCCGGACAATTTGAAGCATGCGATCACCGTGGGAATCGGCTTGTTTATTACGATCATCGGGTTGAAAAACAGCGGTCTGCTTACGATTGGCGTGGACTTAAACAACGCGGTGGATGCGCATCAATACACCGATGTTTCTTTCACTGAAACAGTGTTCCATCTGGGCGATTTGAATGACAGCGGCGTGCAGTTGGCCATCATCGGTCTGATCCTGATTGCCGTCCTGATGGTGCTGCGGGTGCGCGGCGCGATTTTATTCGGCATTTTGCTGACGACGTTGGTCGGATGGTTGATGGGCGTTGTGGATTTCAGTTCGCTCGGCGATAAATCCACCCAATGGGTTCCCGATTTCAGCCAAATCAATTTTGCCGATTTTGATTGGAACGGCATTTTGTCGACCGGGATTTTGACGGCTGTGGCCACCTTTACTTTTGTGGAATTGTTTGATACGTTCGGCACGCTGGTCGGCACCGCCAACCGCGCCGGCATCATGAAAAACCCGGTAGAAGGCAGGAAGCGCGTAGGAAAAGCGATGTTGGTCGACGCTATCGGCGTCAGCGGGGGTGCGCTGGTCGGCACCTCCACCGTGACGGCTTATGTGGAAAGCGCCTCGGGTATCGCCGAAGGCGGCCGCACCGGATTGACCGCGGTCACGACGGGCACGCTGTTCCTGCTGGCCCTGTTCGTGGCGCCGATCGCTCTGCTGGTCCCCGGATCGGCTACGGCGGCCGCGTTGATTATCGTCGGCGTCTTGATGGTGCAATCCGTACGGGAAATCGATTTTCACGATTATACGGTGGCCATTCCGGCTTTCCTGACGATTGTGTTTATGCCGTTTACCTACAATATTGCCAACGGAATCTCCTTCGGGATTGTCTCCTATGTCGTGCTGGCGGTCGTGTCCAGGTTGCGGGGCAAGTCGCAGCACAAAATTCACTGGCTGATGTGGATCCTGTTCGTGCTTGTGATCGCCCGCTATATTTTCGTCGGCAGCGAGGGCTGACCGGAGCGGGGGTTAGTTGTCGGGCGTGAAGCGTTTCGTGCATATGGAACGGCTTCGGCGCTGAAAAGTGCGGCGGAAAATGTGGTGAAAATAGGGTGGGAAATAGGCGGCATCACGTTTGCGCACGGGTTCCCGATCGCGGTTGCCCGTCCGTTTTCCGACGGGACAGCCTGTTCGGGAGGAAATCCCGCGGGCAGGCAAACCCCGTTGTTCCTCCAACAGATGTCCAAGCGCGGCGTTGCCCTTTTTTCGCCATACCTTTAAAGAAATAAGATGATTCAAAACGGAAATATTCCCAAAAATAAGGCCGCTTCAAGAGCAACGTTTGCGTTTTTGCTCGCGGGGCGGTTCTTTTTGTGCATCGAAAGTAATGGCGCACGGTTCAAACGCCGATGATCGGCGAGTGAGTTCGTGCCGGGATGTGTGTTTACGACCGCGGTTGTCCCTGGGTGCTTGATTTCGCTTCCATATATATGTGGAAATTTGGGGGCAGGGGCGGCCTTCGTTGTTTTTTGATTGGTGCCCAAGCGCGGGGACGTCTATTTTTCACCATACTTTTAAAAAACGGCTGGAAACGGGGGAATCCGCAATTGGGCCCGCGTTTGTTGAAATACCTGCAATAGTGCATTTATTTGGGCCCGTTGAAGGTTGAGGAGTAAAATACCTGCAAAAAGGCATGTATTTTTGGCTCGAATGCCGAATGAAGCGGAATGCTTGTAAAATACCTGCACAAATGCAGTAAAATCTCCCCAGATCTTCTTGCGCGCTGCAAATAGATGCACTTTTGCAGGCTTGACGCCGGCCTTGGCGGAAGGTCCGGCGGCAAGTCCGACGGCAGCCCGACAGTTTCTATAGCGGCGGGCTGTTGGAGCGCGGGAATCGAGGCTTGTTCGAGGCATGTGGGCGTTTTTGAAATAAAAACGAACTTTATTGATGGTTTGAATAAGAAATGTTCGCCTTTGAGTTGACACCCCCCAGGCAACATTGTTAAAATAATCTTGTGGCAAGACGAAACATAAAAAACTGACGATTTGCGTTTGGAATTTCCGGACTACGACGAGTCCCTTTTTATTTTGCAGCGGAAAGTGGGGGTTGCTTGTGTCAGCGCAAGTGGGGGTCATTATGGGAAGCGTCTCGGACTGGGAAACCATGAAGAACGCCTGCGATATCCTGGATGAACTCGGGATTGAGTACGAGAAAAAGGTAGTATCCGCGCACCGAACCCCCGATTTGATGTTTGAGTATGCGTCGTCAGCGGCGGACAGAGGGATCAGAGTCATTATAGCGGGAGCCGGAGGCGCGGCTCACTTGCCCGGAATGGTGGCCGCGAAAACGGACATTCCGGTGATTGGCGTGCCCGTCAAATCCTCCAGTTTAAACGGACTGGATTCCCTGCTCTCGATCGTCCAAATGCCGGGCGGCGTTCCGGTGGCCACGGTGGCGATCGGGAAAGCGGGCGCGGTCAACGCCGGTTTGCTGGCGGCGAAAATTTTGGCGGTATCCGATCCGCAAATGCTGGAGAAGCTTTGGCTTCGGCGGCTGGAAACGGAAAAAAAGATCGCGGAAAGCAGTGGGCAACTTCAATGAGCGGCAAAAGTTTAAACAACGACCGGCATGAGGACACGCAGCAGAAGGCGCGGAAGAACGCGCAAGAGCCTGCACGGGAGCAGTTGCGGGAGAAGGCGCAAGAGCCTGTGCCGGGGAGTGCGCAAGAGCATATGTCGGGGACTGTACGCGCGGATCGAGCGAATTCGGCTCGCGATCGCTCCGCCATTCTCCCGGGCGGCACGATCGGCATTCTGGGCGGCGGGCAACTGGGCCGAATGATGGCGCTGGCCGGAAGGAACATGGGCTACCGCTTCGCCACCCTGGACCCGACCGAGGATGCGCCGTGCGGCCAGGTGGCCGACCGGCAAATCACCGCAGCGTACAACGACCGCGAAGCGGCGCGAACGCTGGCCCAAATCTCCGACGTCATCACCTATGAATTTGAAAATGTGGACGCCGACGTGGCCGGGATGTTGGAGAGCGAATCGTATGTGCCGCAGGGCCACGCCCTGCTGTCGATTGCGCAGCATCGGCTCCGCGAGAAGCGGGCCGTCCAGGCCGCCGGAGCGCAGGTCGCGCCCTACGTTGAAATCGCGAGCGAGGAAGGCTTGCGGGACGCGGTGCGCGAGTTTGGCGTGCCCTGCGTGCTGAAAACGGCGACCGGGGGGTACGACGGCAAGGGCCAATTCGTCATTCGCAAGCCGGACGAAGTGACGGAGGCGTATCGCGAATTGAGCCGGGCCAAAACCGAATTGGTGCTGGAAAAGTTCGTCCGCTTCGAGAAGGAAATCTCCGTCATTGCGGCGAGAAATCCGCGCGGAGAGGTTTGCGCCTTCCCGGTGGCGGAAAACGTGCATATCGAGAACATTTTGCACCTGTCGATCGCGCCGGCGCGGATTGCTCCCGGCGTTGCCGCGGAGGCGGAGAAGCTGGCCGCGCAGATCGCCGTTTCGCTCGATGTGATCGGGCTGATCGCGGTGGAGATGTTCCTGACCGCGGACGGAACGCTGCTGGTCAACGAACTGGCGCCGCGCCCGCATAATTCCGGGCATTACACGATGGACGCCTGCACGACCTCGCAGTTCGAGCAGCATGTCCGGGCCGTGTGCAATTTGCGGTTGGCGCCGGTCAAGCTGTTGACCCCGGTGGTGATGGTCAATGTTCTGGGCGAGCACGTGGAGCCGCTGCTGCGGTGGATCGAAGACGGGGAGCAGCGGAATGCGGCGCATGGCGTTGTGCCCAAAATTCATTTATACGGCAAAAAGGATGCCAAGCCCAAGCGAAAGATGGGCCATCTCAATCTTCTTTGCGAACGCGTTGAAGATGGACTGGCTTGGGTAAAAGCGTCAAATATATGGAAATGCTAATACGGAGTCGGAGGGTGCTTGTATGATCGGACGTTACAGCAGGCCGGAAATGGCCGCCATCTGGACAGAGGAAAACAAATTTAAAGCCTGGCTGGAAGTGGAATTGTGCGCTTGCGAAGCCTGGGCGGAGCTGGGCGTGATCCCGGAGGAAGACGCGGCCGCGTTGAGGCGCAACGCGGGGTTTGAGATCGACCGCATCTACGAGATCGAGCAGGAAACGCGCCATGACGTGATCGCTTTTACCCGGGCGGTATCGGAAACGCTCGGAGCGGAGCGCAAATGGGTGCATTACGGGCTGACCTCCACCGATGTGGTGGATACGGCATTGGGCTATTTGCTGCGCCAGGCCAATCAGATTCTCGATCGCGACCTGCTTGAATTCATCTCGATCCTGGCGGACAAGGCCGTCGAGCATAAGCACACGGTGATGATGGGGCGCACGCACGGCGTGCACGCCGAACCGACGACCTTCGGGTTGAAGCTGGCGCTCTGGTACGAGGAAATGAAGCGCAATCTGGATCGTTTTCGCCGCGCCGCGGAAGGCGTGCAGTTCGGCAAAATTTCCGGGGCGGTGGGAACGTACGCCAATATCGACCCGTTTGTCGAAAGCTACGTCTGCCGCAAGCTCGGCACCGTCCCGGCGCCGATTTCCACGCAGACGCTGCAGCGCGACCGGCATGCGGAATACATGGCGACGCTCGCCCTGATCGCCACGTCGTTGGACAAATTCGCCACGGAGATCAGAGGCTTGCAAAAGAGCGAGTTCCGCGAAGTGGAGGAGCCGTTCGCCAAAGGTCAGAAAGGCTCGTCGGCGATGCCGCACAAACGCAACCCGATCGGCTGCGAAAGCATCTCCGGGCTCTCCCGCGTCATTCGCGGCCACATGATCAGCGCGTATGAGAATGTCACGCTGTGGCACGAACGCGATATTTCGCACTCCTCCGTGGAGCGCATCATCCTCCCGGATGCGACGATCCTGCTGAATTTCATGCTTCACCGGTTCGGCAACATCGTCAAGAACTTGACGGTGTTCCCCGAGAATATGAGGCGCAACATGGAGCGGACGTATGGCGTGCCGTTTTCCGGCAGGGTGCTGACCAAGCTGATCGATAAAGGATTTTCCCGCGAGCAGGCTTACGATACGGTGCAGCCGCGGGCGATGCAGGCTTGGGAGCAGCAGCGTTCCTTCCGCGAGATCGTCGAATCGGACGAAGCGATCCGCAAGGTTTTGAGCGCGGATGACATCGCCGATTGCTTCGATCCGAGCTGGCATTTGAAGCATGTGGACACGATTTTTAAACGCTTGGGACTATAGGAGGGCTGACCGAGGATGACTTCATCTGCGATGACCACGGCGGAGGGTATGATTCAAGCGCCGTTGCTATACAAGGGCAAAGTGCGGGAATTGTACGATTTGGGCGATCGGATGCTGATCGTCGTCACCGACCGGATTTCCGCATTCGATTACGTATTGCGGCCGGCCGTGCCGGACAAAGGCAACGTGCTGAATCGATTGAGCGCTTATTGGTTCGGGATGACATCCCATTTGCAAACGAATCATCTCATTCATACCGATGTGGCCCAACTGGCGGGGATTATCCCCGAGGAGCACGTCGAGCGGCTGAAACACCGCATCATGGTGGTGCGCAAGGCGGAGCGGATCGATATGGAGTGCGTGGTGCGCGGTTACCTTGCCGGGGGCGGCTGGAGGCAGTATCAGCATTCCGGCGAGGTGAACGGAGCGGCGCTGCCGGGCGGCCTGCGCAAAAACAGCAAGCTGGAAGCACCGCTGTTCACGCCGGCGGCCAAGAACGACGTCGGGCACGACGAGGATATCTCCGTCGCGCAAATGGCGGAGCGGATCGGCCGGGAGTTGGCCGAGCAGCTTCAGGAGAAAAGCCTGAATTTGTATCGGTACGCGCAAGGCATTTGCGAGCAAAAAGGGATCATTTTGGCCGATTGCAAATTCGAATTCGGCCTGCTTGACGGGAAGGTCATCCTGATCGACGAACTGTTCACGCCCGATTCTTCCCGTTTCTGGGCAACGGAGCAGTATGCGCTGGATACGGAAATCGCCAGCATGGACAAGGAACCGGTGCGCCATTACCTGGCCCATTCGGGCTGGGATATGAACAGCGAGCCCGAGCCGCTTCCGGACGGAGTGGTGGAGCAGACCTCGCGGCGGTACAGGGAGATCTATCGGCGAATCACCGGCCAGGCGCTTTGAAATTGATAAACCACAGGGGGAATGTTGATTATGTTCAAGGCAACCGTCTATGTCACGATGAAGCAGAGCGTGTTGGACCCTCAGGGCAACGCGGTACAGGGCGCGCTTCATTCCATGGGTTTCCAGGAAGTGGGAAAAGTGCGGATCGGCAAATACATGGAAATGGAGCTGGATGTCGACGATCGCGGCGAAGCGGAATCCCGCCTCGAAGCGATGTGCGGCAAATTGCTGGCCAATCCGGTGATCGAGGATTATCGTTACGAACTGAAATAGAAATGATTCTGCTCGGGAGGTCTTGGGATGAATTTTGCAGTTCTCGTTTTTCCGGGTTCCAATTGCGATCTGGACTGCTACAAAGCGGTGGAAGATACGCTCGGAGAGCCTGTCGATTATGTTTGGCATACGAATGACGACCTTTCCAAATACGATTGCATCCTTATCCCCGGCGGTTTTTCCTACGGGGATTACCTGCGGAGCGGGGCGATCGCCCGCTTTGCCCCGGTGATGAACGCGCTGTTCAAAGCGGCGGAGGAAGGCAAATACATTCTCGGGATTTGCAACGGGTTTCAGATTTTGCTGGAGGCGGGCCTGCTGCCCGGCGCGATGCGGCGCAACGAATCGCTGAAGTTCCACTGCGCAGAAACGACGCTGCGGGTCGAAAACGGCCGGACGCCGTTCACGCTGGATTACCGGGAAGGCGAGCGGATTCGCATCCCGGTCGCGCACGGGGAGGGCAATTACTTTTGCGACGGGGAGACGCTGGAGCGCCTGAAACGCGGCCGGCAGGTGGTATTCCGCTACGAAGGGACCAACCCCAACGGCTCCGTGGACGACATTGCCGGAATTTGCAACGAGCGGGGGAACATCGTGGGGATGATGCCGCACCCGGAACGGGCGGTGCATGCGCTGCTCGGCTCGGAAGACGGCCGGCGGATGTTCACTTCAGTTTTGAAAGCTTGGAGGGAAAAGCATGGCACAGTCGTTGTCGACTAGAGAACCGAACGAAGAGCAGATCGCCGAGCAAAAAGTATACCGGCAGATGGGCGTCACGGACGACGAATATGCGAAAATTTGCGGGTTTCTCGGAAGAAAGCCCAATTATACCGAGATCGGCGTATTCAGCGTGATGTGGTCGGAGCACTGTTCCTATAAAAATTCCAAACCGGTGCTGCGCAAATTTCCCGTGACCGGGCCGCGTGTGCTGATGGGACCGGGAGAGGGCGCGGGGATCGTCGATATCGGCGACAATCAGGCCGTGGTGTTTAAAATCGAAAGCCACAACCATCCTTCCGCGATCGAGCCTTACCAGGGCGCGGCGACAGGGGTGGGCGGGATCATCCGCGATATTTTCTCGATGGGCGCCCGCCCGGTCGCGCTGCTGAACTCGCTGCGCTTCGGGCGGTTGCAGAACGAACGGGTGAAATATTTGTTCGAGCATGTCGTGTCGGGCATCGCCGGTTACGGCAATTGCATCGGCATTCCGACCGTCGGCGGCGAAGTGATGTTCGACGAAAGCTATGAAGGCAACCCGCTGGTCAACGCGATGTGCGTGGGGCTGATCGAACACGATAAAATTCAGAAGGGCGTGGCGCAGGGGGTCGGCAATCCGGTGTTTTACGTCGGGCCGGCCACGGGCCGCGACGGCATCCACGGCGCGACGTTCGCGTCCGAGGAGCTGACCGCGGAATCCGAAGCGAAGCGCCCGGCGGTGCAGGTCGGCGATCCGTTCATGGAAAAGCTGGTGATGGAAGCTTGCCTTGACCTGATCAATTCGGGGATTGTGCTGGGCATTCAGGACATGGGCGCAGCGGGACTGACCTGTTCCAGCTCGGAGATGGCCAGCAAGGCCGGGAACGGAATGGAATTGCACCTCGATCGGGTGCCGCAGCGCGAGGATGGCATGACCCCGTATGAAATGATGCTGTCCGAGTCGCAGGAGCGGATGCTGTTCGTGGTGGAGCCGGATAAGGAGGAGCAGGCCAAGGCGATTTTTGCCCGTTGGGGTTTGCTCTGTTCCAATGTGGGCAAAGTGACCGACGACGGCCGGCTGAAGCTGATCCGGCACGGCGAGGTGGTGGCGGACATGCCGGTGAAAGCGCTGGTTGACGAATGCCCGGTGTATCACAAGCCGTCCCAGGTTCCCGCGTATTACGAAGCGAACGCTGCGGTCGATACGAACCGCTATCCCGAAGTGATCGATCTGGAAGGGGCGCTGGAGAAAGTGCTGGCCTCGCCGTCGGTCGCCAGCAAGGAATGGGTGTACCACCAATATGATTACATGGTGCGCACCGACACCGCCGTGCGTCCCGGATCGGACGCCGCGGTCGTGGCGATTCGCGGCACGCGCAAGGCGCTGGCGATGACGACCGACTGCAACGGGCGGTACGTCTATCTCGATCCGCTGGCGGGCGGCATGATCGCCGTCTGCGAAGCGGCGCGCAACATCGTCTGCTCGGGAGCGGAACCGCTGGCGATCACCGATAATCTCAATTTCGGGAACCCGGAAAAGCCGGAGGTGTTCTGGCAGTTGGAGCAGGCGGCCGACGGAATTTCCGCCGCTTGCCGCAAGCTGAACGCGCCGGTGATCGGCGGCAACGTCAGCCTTTACAACGAGAACGCCAAAGGCGCGATCTATCCGACGCCGGTGATCGGGATGGTCGGTCTCGTGCAGGATTTGGATCATATTACGACGCAGTCCTTCAAGCGGGAAGGGGATGTGATCCTGCTGTTGGGTGAGACGGAAGCCGAGCTTGGCGGCAGCGAGTTTCAATATGTGATGCATGGCGTGACCGAGGGCCGGCCGCCGCGGATCGATTTGGAGCGGGAGAAGAAGCTCCAGGACGCCGTGCTGGCGGCGATTCGCAACGGCTGGGTGAATTCGGCCCACGACCTGTCCGACGGCGGTTTGGCCGTGGCGTTGGCGGAATCGTGCATCGGCGGGGGTCTGGGCGCGGAAGTCGATGTGTCCACGGAGCTTCGAAACGATATCGCGCTGTTCAGCGAAAGCCAATCGCGGATTTTGCTGTCGGCCGCGCCCGACCGGGCCGAGCTGCTGCGGCGGTGGATGGACGAGCAGGGCGTGCCTTGCCGAGTGCTTGGAACCGTGCGGGGCTCCGAACTGTCCGTGCGCGTCAACAACGCGCAAGTGATTCGCAAGGGAACGCAACAGTTGGAAAAGATCTGGAAGGATGCGATCCCATGTCTGATGAACTGACGATGGCGCGCCCTTTATGGGAAGGCCGCTTTTACAACGAGGGGATGACCGCGGACGGCGTATTCGACAAATTGAAAGAGGAGTGCGGGGTGTTCGGAGTGTACGGGCATCCGGACGCTTCCTTTTTGTCCTATTACGGTTTGCACGCGTTGCAGCATCGGGGCCAGGAGAGCGGCGGCATCTGCGTTTTCGACGGCGAACAGCTTCGGTATCACCGCGATATGGGGCTGGTGAAGGAAATTTTCGACAACGACAAATTGCAGATGCTGCAAGGTTCCGTATCGATCGCCCACGTGCGCTATTCGACCTCGGGCGAGAGCAAGCTGGTCAACGCCCAGCCGCTCGTGTTCAAGTACCACAAAGGGGATCTGGCGATTGCGACCAACGGCAATATTATCAACGCCGGGGCCATCCGCGAAAAATTGGAGCGCGAGGGTTCGATTTTCCAAACCTCCAGCGACACGGAAGTGCTGGCGCATCTGATCGCCCGCTCCAGGCAAGAGGACATCATCGAGGCGGTGAAGGAAGCGCTGAATCAACTGGTCGGGGCTTACGCTTTCCTGATTCTGACCAAGGGCCGGCTGATCGCCGCGCTGGACCCGCACGGGCTGCGCCCGTTTGTGGTCGGGCGTCTGGGGGACAGCTACCTGTTCGCTTCGGAAACGTGCGCTTTTGACGCGGTAGGGGGAACCTGGTGGCGCGACATGTCGCCGGGAGAACTGGTGGTGATCGACGACGACGGCTATCGCTCGGAGCGGTTTGCGCCGGCGGAAAAGCGGGCCGTCTGCTCGATGGAGTACATCTATTTTGCCCGGCCGGACAGCGATATCGACGAGATCAACATCCATTCCGCGCGCAAGCGGATGGGCAAGCAGCTTGCTCTGGAATCGTTCGTTGACGCGGATGTGGTCACGGGCGTGCCGGATTCGAGCATTTCGGCGGCCATCGGCTTTGCCGAGCAGACCGGCATTCCGTATGAGCTGGGCTTGATCAAAAACCGCTATACGGGACGCACCTTCATCCAGCCGAGCCAGGAGCTGCGGGAGCAAGGGGTCAAAATGAAGCTGAGCGCCGTGCGCAAAGTGGTGGAGGGCAAGCGGGTGGTCATGATCGACGACTCGATCGTGCGCGGCACGACTTCGCTCCGCATCGTCAACCTGCTGAAAGAAGCGGGGGCGACGGAGGTGCACGTGCGGATCAGCTCGCCGCCTTTTCAAAATTCGTGCTTCTACGGTATCGATACGCCGACGCGCGAGGAATTGATTGCTTCCTCCAACTCGGTGGAGGAAATCCGCCGCAAAATCGGCGCCGATTCGCTGTATTTTCTCAGCAAGGAAGGGCTGTTGGACGCCATCGGCGGGCTGGCGGAGGAGCCCAATCGCGGGCTTTGCACCGCTTGCTTTGACAACCGTTACCCGACGGCGATCCAGGTCCCGCAAGGCGATCCGGCGGCCAAAGCGCCATGTTGAGCGCCTGCTCGGGTTGACCGCATATTCACGAATTTTCAAAAGGAGATGAATCGGGTGTCGGAAGCTTACAAGCAAGCCGGGGTGGACATCGCCGCAGGGAATGAAGCGGTCGAACGGATGAAAAAACACGTCAAGAAAACGTTCCGGCCGGAGGTGTTGACCGAGCTGGGAGGATTCGGCGCGCTGTTTGCGCTGAACAAGGACAAATACGAGCAGCCTGTGCTGGTTTCCGGCACCGATGGCGTGGGAACCAAGCTGAAGCTGGCCTTTGCCATGGACAAGCACGACACCATCGGGATCGACGCTGTGGCGATGTGCGTCAACGACATCGTGGTGCAGGGCGCCGAGCCTTTGTTTTTCCTCGATTATCTGGCCTGTGACCGGATCGTTCCGGAGAAGATCGAGGCGATCGTCGCAGGCATCTCCGCGGGCTGCGTGCAGGCGGGCTGCGCCCTGATCGGCGGGGAAACCGCGGAGATGCCCGGCATGTACGCCGGCGGCGAATACGACATCGCCGGTTTCTCGGTCGGGATCGTCGACCGCAAGGACATGATCGACGGCGCTTCGATCCGGCCCGGCGACGCCGTGATCGGCCTCGCTTCCAGCGGCTTGCACAGCAACGGGTTTTCGCTGGTGCGCAAGGTGCTGCTGGAGCAGCGGGGATACCCGCTGGATCAGCAGGTCGGCGAGTTGGACGGCCCGCTCGGTCACGAACTGCTGAAACCGACCCGGATCTATGTGCAGACGGTCCTCGCGATGATGCGGCAAGTGGAGCTGAAAGGGCTGAGCCACATTACCGGCGGCGGCTTTATCGAGAATATTCCGCGCATGCTGCCGGACCGCGTCAACGTTCGGATCGCCGGGGGCTTCTGGCCGATTCCGCCGATTTTCACTCTGTTGCAGCGCGACGGCGCGATCGGTTGGCGGGACATGTTCACCACGTTCAACATGGGCATCGGGATGGTGATTGTGACGGATGCCGCGGCGGCGGACGAGGCGATCCGCATCGCCGGGGAACGGGGCGAGCGGGCGTACCGGATCGGAACGGTTACCGAAGGGGAAGGCGTCGTGACATTCGACGGGGTGGCCGTATGAGCGGCGGACTGCCCGAACGGCCGTCCGGTGAGCGCCTTTCCGAAGGCGAGTCGTCCGGCGCGGCGTTTCGGGAGCGCCTTTCGGAGGGCGGATCGACCGCCCCGGCGTTTCGGGAGCGCCTTTCGGAGGGCGGGTTGACGGCCCCGGCGCCTCGGGAGCGTCTTTCGGAGGGCGGATCGACCGCCTCGGCGCCTCGGGAGCGTCTTTCGGAGGACGGGTCGACCGCCCCGGCGCCTCGGGAGCGCCTTTCCGGGGACGAGTCGTCCGGCGCGGCGTTTCGGGAGCGCGCTCCCGGGGAACGCCTGCGCATCGCCGTTTTTGCCTCGGGCAGCGGCACCAATTTTCAGGCGCTGATCGACGCGGCCCAGGCGGGCGCGCTGCACGCGGAGATCGCGCTGCTGGTATGCGATCGCCCGCAGGCCAAGGCGGTGGAGCGGGCGAAGCTGGCCGGCATCCCCGCCTTTGTGTTTCGCCCGCGGGATTACGCGGCCAGGGAGCAGTACGAAGCGGAAATATGGGCCGAGCTGCGCCGGCGGCAGGTCGATTTGATCGTGCTGGCCGGCTATATGCGTCTCATTACGGATACGTTGGTCGAGCCGTTCTTCGGGCGCATGATCAACATCCACCCTTCGCTGCTTCCTTCGTTTCCCGGCGTTGACGGCATAGGGCAGGCGTTGAGGCACGGCGTCCGCGTGACGGGCGTGACGGTGCATTATGTCGACGGAGGGCTGGATTCGGGCCCGATTATAGCCCAGCAAGCCGTGGCGGTGGAGCCGGGGGAGACGGAGGAAAGCCTGGCGCAAAAAATTCATCGAGCCGAGCACCAACTTTTGCCGCAGGTGGTAGAAGCGATTGCTCGGGGAAACGTGCGATTGGCCGACGGAAAAGTGCAGTTTCTGCAAGTGTTGTGAAACCATCGGCGGGCAACCATGGCCGGAAATCCGGACCTGGGCGCGCCTGCCGCCTGCTTTTCGCCACATTGCCGGACGAGCAACGAATATCAGGGTGGAGGGAGAAATAAAGTGACGATTCGAAGAGCGCTGATCAGTGTATCGGACAAAGACGGGTTGGTGGATTTTGCAAGGGGTCTCAGCGAAAACGGGGTGGAACTGATTTCGACCGGGGGCACGAAAAGCCTGCTGGAGGAAAACGGCATTCCGGTGATGGGCATATCCGAAGTAACGGGGTTTCCGGAGGTGCTGGACGGCAGGGTGAAGACCCTTCATCCCGCGGTGCACGGGGGCCTTCTGGCCGTGCGGGACAGCGCTTCGCATCAGCAGCAAATGAAGGCGCTGGGGCTGGATTATATCGATCTGGTCGTGGTCAACCTGTATCCGTTCCAGCAGACGATTGCCCGGGCGGACGCCACGTACGAAGAGGCGATTGAAAACATCGATATCGGCGGTCCGACGATGCTTCGCTCCGCGGCGAAAAACCACGCTTTTGTCACCGTGGTGACGGATGCGGCGGATTATGCCGAAGTGCTGCGGCAGATCGGCGAGAACAAGGATACCGACCTCGAGACGAGAAAGCGTTTGGCGGCCAAGGTGTTCCGCCACACCGCCGCTTACGATGCGCTGATCTCCGATTATTTGTCCCGGCAAACAGGGGAGCCGTTCCCCGAGCGGTATACGGTCACATTTGAAAAAGTTCAGGATTTGCGCTATGGCGAGAACCCGCATCAGAAAGCGGCTTTTTACCGTCGCCCGCTCGCCGGGGCCGGGAATATTCCGGGAGCGGAGCAATTGCACGGCAAGGAATTGTCCTATAATAACATCGGCGACGCCAACGCGGCGCTGCAAATATTGAAGGAATTCAGCGAGCCCGCAGTGGTGGCGGTGAAGCATATGAACCCTTGCGGCGTAGGCATCGGCAGCGATATTCACGAGGCGTTCCGGAAGGCGTACGACGCCGATCCGGTCTCGATTTTCGGCGGCATCGTCGCCGCCAACCGAACGCTGCAAGCTGCAACGGCGCTGCTGTTGAGCGAAATTTTTCTGGAAATCGTCATCGCCCCTGATTTTACGGCGGAAGCGTTGGAGATTCTCGAGCGGAAGAAAAACATTCGTCTTTTGAGGCTGAATCCGGCTTCTTCCGATCCGACGCCCGCTCCCCACGTTCTGACCGCGGTGGAAGGCGGGATGCTGGTACAGGACGGCGACGTGCGGCCGTTGACCGATGCTGATATCAAGACGGCGACCGAGCGGCAGCCGACGGAAGACGAGCTCAAGCAATTGTTGTTCGGCTGGAAGGTGGTCAAGCACGTGAAGTCCAACGCGATCGTGCTGGTGAAAGACAACCAGACGGTCGGCGTGGGAGCCGGTCAGATGAATCGGGTCGGATCGGCGAAAATCGCCGCAGAGCAGGCCGGAGAACGGGCCAAAGGAAGCGTGCTCGCGTCCGATGCCTATTTTCCGATGGGGGATACGGTGGAATTGGCCGCGCAGGCGGGCGTGACGGCGATCATTCAACCCGGCGGTTCGATCCGCGATCAGGAGTCGATCGACGCGGCCAATCGCCACGGCATCGCGATGGTTTTTACCGGCGTCAGACATTTCAAACACTAGGGGGACGAACATGGATATACTCGTAATCGGCCGGGGCGGGAGGGAACATGCCATCATCTGGTCGTTGAGAAAAAGCGAATCGGTGCGGCATATTTATTGCGCGCCGGGCAATGCCGGCATTGCCGAACTGGCCGAATGCGTCCCTTTTGACGAGGGTCAATTCGAAGAGTTGGCGCAATTCGCCCTCGACCACAGCGTGGACCTGGTTGTGGTAGGTCCCGAGGATCCGCTGTTTAACGGCATTGTCGATTATTTGGAATCCCGCGGGATTCCCGCTTTCGGTCCGCGCAAAAATGCCGCGATCATCGAAGGCAGCAAGGTGTTCACCAAAGATTTGCTGAAGAAATACCATATTCCCACGGCGGAATACGCCTCATTCGAACGGTACGAGGAGGCGCTCGACTACCTGCGCCGGCAGAAGGCCCCGATCGTGATCAAGGCGGACGGGCTGGCCGCGGGCAAGGGCGTGACCGTGGCGCAGACTTTGGGGGATGCGGAGCGGGCTTTGCGCGAGATTATGGTCGATCGATTGTTCGGGGAATCCGGGAGCCGGGTCGTCATTGAGGAATGCCTGACCGGGGAAGAAATGTCGATTTTGGCCTTTGTCGACGGCAACACCGTCCGGCCGATGGTGCCGGCCCAGGATCACAAGCCGGTCTTCGACCATGACGAGGGGCCGAATACGGGCGGCATGGGCACGTATTCGCCGGTGCCGCACATCGCCGATTCCGTGGTGGAGGAAGCGATCGAAACAATTCTCAAGCCGACGGCCCGTGCCATGGTCAGCGAGGGCCGGCCTTTTCGGGGCGTGCTGTATGCGGGCTTGATGATCACGGCGGACGGGCCGAAGACGATCGAGTTCAATTGCCGTTTCGGCGATCCCGAAACCCAGGTTGTGCTGCCCCGGCTGGAAACCGATCTGGCCGACATCATGCTTGCGGCGGTCAACGGCCGACTGAACGATATCCGCATCGGCTGGAGCGACCATGCCGCGGTTTGCATCGTGCTGGCCGCAGGCGGATATCCGGGGCCGTATCGGAAGGGGATTCCGATATACGGGCTGGACGAAGTCGCGGAGTCGGTTGTGTTCCATGCCGGGACGGCGGCCAGGGACGGGCAAACGGTCACCAACGGGGGCCGGCTGCTGGGCGTGACCGCGACCGCGCCCACGATTGGCGAAGCGCGCCGGAAAGCTTACGCCGATGTCGAGCGCATCCGCTTTGAAGGCAAGCATTACCGCACCGACATCGCCGGCAAAGCCATGCGTTGAAGGTCGGCATTGCTTGCCCCGGCGAGGCCGGTAAGGCCATGCGCTGAAGTGGGCATTGCTTGCCCCGGCGAGGCCGGCAGGGCCATGCGCTGAAGGTGGGCATTATGGAGCGTGCGTCGATGCGTTGCACTCGCAGGGCCATGGACGAACAGGGTGCGCGTTGAAAGGCGATAGAACAAAAAAGCCTCCAATGAGTTTGGAATACCCATTTTATGGGGTGAATGCTGGGCTTTGGGTGCGCAACCCGACTTCGTAACCCATCTGGTTTATTTTGCGAATCCAATCATCGATCCCGATCTCTCGGGTTCCCAAGTCATCTGCCCCTAGTTCGTGATGCGGAACCTTGTCGCGTAAGACGACGTAGATGATTCCAATCAGCAAGTGGGCCACCGCCATAATCGCTTTTTGCTTCCCCATTCGGGGTACCCTTGGTGGACGCGCTGTACGTGAAGATACGCGAACGCGGCTGGGTCCGTTCATGTGGTGTGCTGATTGCCACCGGGATCAATCAGGACGGTTACCGGGAAATCCTCGGGCTGCAAATTGGGGATACCGAGTCTGAAGCGAGCTCGGCCGCCTTCTTCACGGAGTTGAAGCGGCGCGGCCCTTTGTCGACGCTCTTAGTTAATAGATACATCAAATGCACTTATTTCTCTTCAATTTCATTCATTTCGAAAAATAGATACATTCTATGTCCTTAATTCAGACAAAAGTGCACCTTGCATGCTAATTTCAACGGAATAAGTACATTAAATGTATCTATTTGGCCAAAAAATGAACCTTTCTCCATAATAGATACATAAAATGTACTTATCTGAAAGTGTGGTTGTCGACATCGAAACCGTAGATTTTATACGAAAATAACGATGTCACTTTAAAGTGGTGTGCGGATGCAAGTCCATTTTCATGTCTGACGATGGCCGACGGGCCATGGGAGATTTATACGATAAAACATACAAGAGAACCTTGATTGGACGGGGCTGGAAGCCATGTTAGGTGATTTTTCGTACAACATACGGCGGATCGGTGCCGAAGCTGCGGATTTTGTACGAAGAATCATATGAAGCGGCAAAGTTGGGCGGAGAACCGTTCGGTGTTATACGATATTTCATACAAAGCGCCGTAAACTCGGCGGCGTCGCAAGCTTGCGGTGTCGCAAATTTGCACGAAGCGCTGCACAAAGCGCCGGAAGTCAGAACAAAGCACTGAAAGCCAGTACAAAGTGCGTAAAGTGCGGAATGCTGGAATGCTGCAAATCGGCATAAAGGCACAAAGTGCTAAAGGCCGGCACAAACTGCGACAAGGTGGCGCGAACCGATGTGTGAACCTGGCGCGAATCGGTGTGTGAGCCCGGCACCAACCGATGTTCGACCCCGGCACGAACCTGTGTATGAATCAGCACGAACCGGTGTGTGAGCCCGGCACCAACCGATGTGCGAACCTGGCGCCAACCGGTGTATGAATCCGCACGAACCGGTGTGTGAGCCCGGCACGAACCGGTGTGCGAACCCGGCACGAACCGATGCGCGAACCTGGCGCCAATCGGTGTATGAATCAGCACCAACCGGTGTGTGAGCCCGGCACGAACCGGTGTGCGAACCTGGCACCAACCGATGTGCGACCCTGGCGCCAACCGGTGTATGAATCAGCACGATCCGGTGTGTGCG
>CAYYCV010000015.1:42905-45505 GCA_964470405.1 uncultured Caryophanales bacterium | reverse complement strand
ATGTGATATAAAATAAACATAATAAATAAATGATCTATCGGATTAAGACATCATTATTCAGTAGGAGGCCATCGAAATGAAAGCGAAAAGAGTGATGTCATTTCACGAGGGAAACGCGGAAATGAGACAACTGCTGGGAGGCAAGGGGGCGAATTTGGCCGAGATGACCAACAGCGGCTTGCCCGTTCCGCCCGGGTTCACCGTAACCACGGACGCTTGCCGCGCTTACTATGCCCATGGAAGCCAACTGCCTGACGGGCTGTTCGAAGAAATCGAACAGGCCATGGAGGCGTTGCAGCGCCACACAAACCGGATTTTCGGAGACCGCTCCCGCCCTTTGCTCGTTTCCGTAAGATCGGGCTCGGTGACCTCGATGCCCGGGATGATGGATACGATTTTGAATCTGGGGCTGAATGATGAGACGGTCCGGGGGCTGGCGGACAATACCGGCAATCCGCGGTTCGCATACGATTGTTACCGGCGATTGATCCAGATGTTTGGAAACGTGGTATTCGGGGTTGAAACGATCCATTTTGAGCAGTTGCTCCAACGGTTGAAATCGAAGCATTCCGTCGCGCAGGATCGGGAGGTCCCGGCAGAGCTGTGGATCGGCTTGATCGAACAGTATAAGGAACTGATCCGGCTCAAAACCAATCTTTCCTTTCCGCAAAATGTGTACGAACAGCTTCGGATGGCGGTTGAAGCGGTATTCGCCTCGTGGAACAACCAGCGTGCCAAAATATATCGCAAGGTGCACCGCATCCCTGACGAGCAGGGAACGGCCGTCAATGTGCAGGCCATGGTGTTCGGCAACGGGGGAGACAATTCCGGCACGGGGGTCGTCTTTACCCGCCATCCCTCCACCGGGGAAAATCGGCTGTTCGGTGAATATTTGACGAATGCGCAGGGGGAGGACGTCGTATCCGGCTCGAGAACGCCTATGCCGATCGAACGCCTGGAGCGGGAGATGCCGGCGGTGTACCGGCAATTGCGGGATACGGCGGAGCGGCTGGAACAGCATTATCGGGATATGCAGGACATCGAGTTTACCGTGGAAAACGGCAAGCTGTACATTTTGCAGACGCGGAACGGGAAGCGCACCGCGCAGGCCTCGATGAAAATCGCCGTTGATTTTGTGGCCGAGCAATTGCTCACGAAGGAACAGGCGATCGGGCGAATCGAGGTGTCGCATCTGGACCAGTTGCTGCACCGGGCCATCGATACGGACGCCGCGCTGGATATATTGGCGAAGGGGCTCCCCGCCTCGCCGGGCGCGGCTGCGGGGCAGGCGGTGTTCGACGCGGACACGGCGGAACAATGGGCCGGGTCCGGCAGGAAGGTGATCCTCGTCAGCAGGGAAACGACGCCGGAAGACATTCATGGCGTATTGGCGGCGGAGGGGGTATTGACAACGCGCGGCGGAATGACCAGCCATGCCGCTGTTGTCGCCCGCGGAATGGGCAAGCCGTGCGTTTGCGGCTGCGAGCAATTGCAGATCGACGACCGCCGTTTTATCGCTTCCGACGCCGTTGTCGAAGAAGGGGACTGGATTTCGATCGACGGCGCCAGCGGCCAGGTGATCAGGGGGAAGGTTTCGCTCAAGGACCCGGAAATTTCCCCGGAGCTTTCGCAGCTTCTGGAATGGTCGGACGAAGTGCGCAAGCTGGGAGTGCGAACCAATGCCGACACGCCGGACGATGCGAGGAAGGCCAGGGAATTCGGCGCGGAGGGGATCGGGCTGTGCCGGACCGAGCATATGTTTATGTCGGCGCAGCGCCTTCCCGTCGTTCAGGCGATGATCCTGGCCGACAATAAGGAGGACAGGCTGCGGCATCTGGAGCGCTTGCTGCCGATGCAGCAGGAGGATTTCGAGGGATTGTTCCGCGCGATGAACGGTTTGCCTGTGACGATCCGCTTGCTTGACCCGCCGTTGCACGAATTCCTTCCGAATTTGGAGGAAATGCAGTTGCAGCGCGGCCGTTTGGACTCGCAGGCAGCCCCTTTAAGCGCGGCGCAAAGGCAGGAGCGGGACGAGCTGGACAAAATGATCCGCAAGGTCAAGAGCCTGCATGAATCCAACCCGATGCTGGGACAGCGGGGCTGCCGCCTGGGCATCGTTTTCCCGGAAATCTACGAAATGCAGGTCGAGGCGATCTTCCGCGCGGTGAAAATCTGTGCGGTCGAAGGCGTTCAGGTGCTGCCGGAAATTATGATTCCGCTGGTCGGCCACGTCAATGAATTGAAGCGGATGCGCGAGCTGGTGGACCAAACGGCGGCTCATCTATTGGGCAAGCGCCTTGAGACGGCGGCCTACAAAGTCGGAACGATGATCGAGGTGCCGAGAGCCGCTTTGACGGCGGATCAAATTGCCGCATACGCCGATTTCTTTTCTTTCGGGACCAACGACTTGACGCAGATGACGTTCGGGTACAGCCGGGACGACGCGGAGGGGAAATTCCTGACGCATTATGTCGATCATAAAGTGCTGCCGGCGAATCCTTTTCAAACCTTGGACACGGAGGGCGTCGGTCTGCTGGTCGATTGGGCGGTGAAGCGGGGGCGCGGGACGAGGCCGCAGTTGAACGCGGGCATCTGCGGAG
>CAYYCV010000015.1:0-42895 GCA_964470405.1 uncultured Caryophanales bacterium | reverse complement strand
GGGACGTCAGCGACGCCACGATCTGAAAGTCGGCATCTGCGGAGAGCATGGCGGGGACAAGGAATCCATCTTTTTCTGCGACGAGATCGGCCTGAATTATGTCAGTTGCTCCCCTTATCGCGTGCCGCTGGCCCGCATCGCCGCGGCGCAGGCATTCATTGCGCATGCGCGCATAGCTGCGCGCGCGAACCAGAAGAAAGTTTCGATTTCCTGATCGCGGGGAATTCTGATAAACTATGAAGTAGCAACGATGCTTATGTATAAAGGAGGAAGCGGCCATCGAATTAAGTTCCCGTCAGTTGGAGATCATCCGTCTGGTTAAGCAGCACGAGCCGATTACCGGAGATCAGATTGCGGAAATGCTCGGACTTAGCCGCCCTACGATTCGCTCGGACTTCTCCCTTTTGGTCATGCTTGGTTTTCTCGATGCAAAGCCGAAAGTCGGATATTTTCTGGGGAAGTCGGTATCCGACGGCAACCCGATTTCGCGGCGTCTGCTGGGGATGAAAGTGAAGGAGGCCCAATCGGTAGCGGTGAACGTCCGCGAAACGACTTCGGTTCACGACGCGGTCGTGACGCTCTTCCTCGAGGATGTGGGCAGCCTTATTGTGACCGATGAAGACGGCATGCTGGTGGGAATGCTGTCCCGCAAAGACCTGTTGAAGTTCGCCCTGGGCAATGCCAATGCCTCGGCGACCCCGGTCAGCCTTGTGATGACGCGCCAGCCGAATATTATTACCGTTTCTCCGGACGAGTCGATTCTTGAAGCGGCCCGGAGAATGATCGACCATCAAGTGGACTCGCTGCCGGTGGTTGTCGCAACCGCAAAGGATGCATCGAAGCTGAAACAGGAGGTTGTGGGCAGGATCACCAAAACCACCATGACCCGAATGCTGATTGATTTGGCGGTGGATTCCGTCCATTTTAGCGGACAGGGGGAATGAACTATTTTACGGTCAGGCGGGAATCAGACCATCTTTATTTGCTCCGATTCGGTTGGAGAAACGGCGGAAACGGTAGTGAACGCCACCATCCGGCAGTTTGACGGGCATCATGCCAACATTCGCCGGATCGGGCACATCAAGCACGAGGATGAAATCAAAGCGCTGATGGAAGACATCGCGGAGCAGGGCGGATTTGTCGCCTACACGCTGGTCCAGCCCGAACTGCGGGAAATGATGAAACAGGAATCGATTCGCCTCGGCGTTCGCACGGTTGACATTATGGGCCCGATGATTCAAGCTTACGTCGATACGTTCAACGATTCGCCGAAACGAACGCCGGGCCTGCTGCATCAACTGGACGAGCATTATTTCAGCCGCGTGGAGGCGATCGAGTTTGCCGTAAAGAGCGACGACGGCAGAGACACCAGCGCCATGCTGAAAGCGCAGATCGTGTTGCTGGGCGTATCGCGAACCTCGAAGACGCCGCTCAGTATTTTTCTTGCCCACAAAGGGCTGAAAGTGGCCAATTTTCCTTTGGTTCCGGAGGTGAAGGTGCCGAAGGAGCTTTATTTGGTGCCGCCGCAGCGTCTGATCGGATTGACGATGGACCCGGAAAAGCTGCTGAAAATCCGCACCGAGCGCCTGAATTCCGTCGGGCTTCCGCACGGTTCCAAATACGCCACGCTGGAGCGGGTGATGGAGGAGTTGGAGTACGCGCATACGCTGTTGAAGGAATTGAAGTGCCGTACGATCGATGTCACGGATAAAGCGATTGAAGAAACAGCCGGTTTGATTATGCACTACAAGCTATGAACAGCATCATGATGGAGGTTGAACCGTGGAACGAGAACTGGCTTTGGAAGTTATACGAGTGACGGAATTGGCCGCATTGGCTTCGGCCAGATGGCAGGGAAGGGGCGACAAGAACGCCGCCGATCACGCCGCCGTCACGGCGATGCGCACGATGTTTGATTCCGTATCGATTCAAGGTACGGTGGTCATTGGCGAGGGCGAAATGGATGAAGCGCCCATGCTGTTCATCGGGGAAAAATTGGGGAATTTGCAGGGCCCCGAGGTGGATGTTGCCGTGGACCCGCTGGAAGGGACGGAGATTGTCGCCAAAGGCCTGACCAATGCTTTGTCCGTGCTGGCGATAGCGAACAAAGGGCATCTGCTTCACGCGCCGGACATGTATATGGAGAAATTGGCGATGGGGCCCAAGCTGGCTCGAAAATTGAGCATTACCGATCCGCTGGAGGAAACGTTGGACAAGGCGGCGCATTATTTGGACAAAAGGATGACGGATTTAACGGTCATGCTGCTGGATCGGGAGCGCCATCAAACCATCGTGGAGATCCTCAGGAAGCGGGGGGTGCGGATTAAATTTTTGGCTCACGGCGACGTGGCAGGCGCGATGGCTCCCGCTTTCCCGGAGACCGGCATCGATTTGTACGTCGGTTCCGGCGGAGCCCCGGAAGGCGTGTTGGCCGCCGCCGCGCTATGTTGCCTGGATGGCGAGATCCAGGGCCGGCTGATGCCGTCGAATCAGCAGGAAATCGACCGGTGCAAGGAAATGGGGATCGCCGATCCCCGCAAGGTGTTGATGATGTCGGATATGGTCGGCGACGACGATGTGATTTTTGCCGCGACGGGCGTGACGGACGGCGAATTTCTGGGCGGCGTCCGGTTTTTGCCCAACCAGCGCGCCGAAACCCATTCCTTGGTGATGCGGGCCAAGACCAAGACGATCCGATACGTGAAATCCAGCCATTATTTGCCCAATAAATCGATCCCCGATTAATGGGGGGCGGGAAGCCGACGATGAGTTGAACCGCATCCTGGGTTTGAAGCGAAGTTTGAACCGCACTTTGGGTTTGAACCGAAATTTGAACCGCGTCTTGAGCTTGAACGTTTGAACCGTACTTTGGGTTTGAACCGGAGTTTGAACCGCACCCTGAATTGTGCCGCACCTTGAATGGTAGATAACGTCTACCCGTTTGAGGTGCGGTTCATGATTTCGGCGGTTTTTTTGCTGTGGAGACGGGGAGCTTTGGAAAATTATGATATACTACGAATATCGGTAGATTATCGGTAAAAAAACGGAGATCATCGGTCGATCCGACAAGGAAGGGGAATAGACGATGTCTTTGGATTTTTTGGATTCCGTCATGCTCTATTATTTGTGGTTGTTTGTCGGGGTTGGCGTCGTTCTCGTGTATATTTTGGCCCACAATGTGGTGATGTCGTTGAGGGCTTTTCCTGCCGCCGCTTGGGCCGCGAAGATTTTTGCCATGGTGCAAATCGCGTACTCCGCGGCGATTGTATATTTGGCCGCCGCCATGGTGATCAGCTACATCCGGTTGGCCGGCAGGGGATGGCATGCGGAAAATTTCACGGACCCGTACGCCGCATGGATACACGAATATGTTCAATTGCATATCCCCGGTCCCTACCATGTTTTATTGTTGATGGCCGGATTGGGTACCGCGCTGGCCAGCCTGATTTTTCTGATCAACGGGCCGATCAAATTGCTCAAATCCAGCCGCCGCAGGTTGAAGGGATGGGGCCATTTCAGCGTGGCGTTGGGCTTGAGCTTGCTTGTGGTGGTGACGTTTCTGACCAATTTGAACACGATAGAGTAGAGGGAAAGGGGTATCGGGAAGAGAATGGAAAACCGGCTGGAAACGTATTTCGCGCAAAACCGGGCGAAGCATTTGGAGGAACTGCAAGCGTATCTTCGCATTCCGAGCGTCAGCGCGCTTCGCGAGCACCGGAAGGATATCGACGCGGCCGCGCATTGGACGGCGGAGGCGTTGGAAAAGGCGGGCATGGAGCATGTGCGCGTTATTTCGACGGAGGGGCATCCGGTGGTGTACGGTGATTGGCTTCATGCGCCGGGCCGGCCGACCGCGCTGGTCTACGGGCATTATGACGTGCAGCCTGTCGATCCGGTCGGGGCGTGGACCGCGCCGCCGTTCGAGCCGGATATTCGCAACGGCTGCATTTATGCCCGCGGCGCGGCGGATGACAAGGGGCAGTTGTTCATGCACGTCAAAGCGGCGGAAGCCTGCCTGAAATCGTACGGCCGCTTGCCGGTCAACCTGAAATTTTGCATCGAAGGGGAGGAGGAGATCGGCAGCGAGCACTTGCCCGGGTTTGTGGAGCGGAATGCGGAGCTCCTGCGCTGCGATGTGGTGGTGATCTCCGACAGCCCTTTGCCGGCCAGGGATCAACCGGCGGTGTGCTATGGTTTGCGCGGCTTTTGCGGGTTCCAGATTGAGGTGCGAACGGCCGAATCGGATCTTCATTCCGGGCTGTACGGCGGCGGCGTGGCGAACGCCGTTCATGTGCTGACGGACATTCTCGGGTCGCTGCATGACCGGAACGGGCGTATTGCGGTGGAGGGATTTTATCGCGGCGTGCCGGATCTGACGGAAGAAGAAAGCCGTCAACTGTCCGCCTTCGAGCCTGCCGAGCCGGACCTGAAGCGGGATGCGGGCGCCTACGTGCTGCATGGGGAGCCGGGCTTTCGCTTCATCGAACGGACCACGGCCCGGCCGGCGTTGGATGTGGTCGGCATATCCGGCGGCTATGATGGAGAGGGCATCAAATCGATTATTCCGGCGTCGGCCCGGGCCAAGGTGTCGTTTCGCCTGGTTGGGGATCAGCGGCCCGACGAAATGCTCGGCTTGATCGAGGCGCACATTCGGCGCGTCGCGCCGCGCGGAGTCCGGCTTGCGATCGAACCGGAGGTCGGCGGCAATCCTTATCTCGCGTCGTTGGACCATCCGCTGATCCAGGCCGCGGCCCGGGCGTATGAGCGGGGGTTCGGCATCCCGGCCGGCTTTATTCGGGGCGGCGGCTCGATCCCGATTGTGGAGGCTTTTCATCGCCTGTTGAAAGCGCCTGTGGCGCTGATGGGGTTCGGTCTTCCCGACGACCACCTGCACGCGCCGGACGAACATTTCGATCTGGGGCAATTCGATCGCGGATTGAGAACGATTTGCGCCTATTGGGACGAGCTTTCCCGATTGCTATCTTGAAAGCCCGCCTGTGGCTCACTTCAAATTGACGTCCTCGTTGCGGATCATTTGCTCCAGCTTTTCAATCAACGCGTCATGAAGCGGCGGTTGCTTGTGAAATAGCGATTTCCTTTTTTTCTGTTTCAGCAGTTGAAGAAGGTACTTTTTTTCTTCGTAAGTCAGCATCGTCTTCATCCCTTCCGTTTCAGAGTGATCTGTGTCTATTGTATCGCATGCCCGAAATATTTCACAGACTGTTTCACAGGCGCGGCCGTTATAAAAATGGAAAATCATTCAGTTTTCAATTTATCTGCTTGAAAAACATGTTATAATAAGTTTGGTTATCGATATGTGTACAGGAAAGTAGGTATGGACTGTGGGGAAAACGGCGCTGTGGTTATTTTTTGTCACGTTAGCTCTGTACGGTGTGATTCCGGGGCTCATCGTCCGTATTTTTGGTTATCGCTCCTTCCATAAAGGGGATAGGGAGAAGGAAATTGCCCTTACTTTTGACGACGGGCCGCATGAGGTATACACCGCCCGTTTGCTGGATTTATTGAAGCGGCACAATGTGAAAGCGACTTTTTTTATCGTGGGAAAATACGCCGAGCGATATCCGGAGGTCATCGCCCGCATGCATCGGGAAGGCCATTTGCTCGGCATTCATAATTACAGGCACAAGACGAATTGGCTTATGACTCCGATGGAGGTCAAACGGCAGGTTATCAAAACGGCCGATATCATTGAGCGGATCACAGGCGTCAGACCGGCATTTTACCGGCCGCCTTGGGGAATTGTCAACCTGTTTGATTTGTTTACCTTAAAGCGCTTCCGCCTCGTACTCTGGTCCGTGATTGTTGGCGATTGGAAGAAAGGTACCAGCCAGCGGTTGAAAAACAAACTGTTAAGGCGCTTAAACAGCGGAGATGTGATTTTGCTGCACGACAGCGGCGAAACGTTCGGGGCTTATCGTAAAGCGCCGGAATCCATGTTGAGCGCGTTGAGCGATTTTCTTGATACCGTCATTCCCCAGGGATTTCACTTCGTTCGAATCGACGAGATGATCCGTTCCTCCGCGAAACGGGTGCCCGCGCAGCCGCGGCCCAAGTGGTCGAAAAGGGTTTTGCTGTTCTTCTGGATGCAATGGGAAAAGTTGTTCCACGCGCTGTTCCGGGTTCGCCGCGTCGCGCCCGATGTTCGCTTTTTGTCGGTGCGGGTGCGCAAGTATGAGGGGAAGACCATTCGTTTGGAAGACGGGGACATGATCCATCACGGCGATCGGGTTGCCGAGCTTCATCTTGATAATGAGTTGTTGTATTCCATGGGGCAAAAATCCCGCTCGGCGGTTCATTTGGGGATTCGCCTCATCCGGGCGATGGATAAAGCTTTGCCGAAAGTGGCGGAATATTTGCTGAGCAACTCGAAATATGACGATGTGAAAGGGCTTTACGGCATTTCGATGATTAACCAGGGCGTGCGGCAATACGGCTTCACTGTCATTGATTTGCCCAAGGGCATTTTCTCGCGCATCACCGGCATCTACTTGAGGATCCTGATGAGCGTTATTCATCCGGAAGGCAAACAGAGGTTAAACGCCGGAACCAAACCGCTTGTGCCCAAGATTATCGCCATTTCCCGGAAGGATCTGTTGAGGAGGTATCATCCGGAGAATCGGGCTCCTGTTGCGGCGGCCTTGCACGAATCGATGGCCCATGAGGAATCGCAGGCCATGATGGGGAAGTAACCTGTACAATCAGCCTCAAAAAGTGTGGCGAAAAAAGAGTGTTGCGAAAAAAGGATGCGGCGAAAAAAGAGTGTTGTGAAAAAAAGAGTGTTGCGAAAAAAAGAGTGTTGCGAAAAAAAAGTTGAGCGGGGATTGGGCGCGGGTTGGAGCGATGGAAGCGGCCGCCTTCGTCCGTGGATTTCTTTCCAATGGGCTGTTCCATCAAGAATTCGTTGAGATAATATGGGGGATGGGCTCACCAGATGCCCAGATACCCCTTTTTTCTTGCTCGTAACCGCCGGCTAAGCCGGTGGTTATAACTTTTTATGCTGACGAGTACGCGTAGTTGTGTATGGGTGTGCGAGTTGTGCGTGTTGCTCGGTTGCGTGAGTTGCTGGGCTGCGCGGGTTGATGGATTGCGTGGATTGCTTGGTTATGTAGACTGCTGGGTTGTGTGGGTTGCATGGGGTGGTGGGATGATGGATTGTTCGGTTGCTCGGGTTACTAGGTTGTGTAGGTTTGTATGGGGTTGTGTGAATTGTATGGGTTGCGTGGTCGCAGGTTGGGCCTGAACATGGAAAATGTTCAAAAGAACCATTTTTTGTGATCCCTGGCTAGGGATCGTCAGCGGTTCGGGGGCGCTTAACGTAAAAACCTGCAAAAGTGCATCTATTCACGCCCTGTTTAGGGTATCCGGAGAAAATTACTGCGAATGTGCAGTTATTTCAAGGCCGATCGCCGTAAACGGGGAAATGAGCGCACAATACCTGTATGTTTGCAGGTATTTCCTCCATCCAACCGTCAATGGAAAAAATAGATGCACTTTTGCAGTAATTTTAACCTGGAAGGTTAAAAATTGGCTTGTTTTCAGATCAAGCTGCGTCTTGATCCATGTCTCGAGCTTGCGCGGTCAATTTCAGAGCCCGAGCCAACGGTTCCAGCCTGCAGTTAGCCCGCAGTCTGGTATGCGATCCAAGTCTTGGCGCGGATCGCAGTCCAGCCCATGGCGCGGTCCGCGGTTCAACCCGCGCCCGGCCCGCGGCCTCATGCGGCCCGCCTCAAGGCGCGCCGCAGAAAGCCCGCGCAGGGGTTGACGCGGGCTACCGATCGCGCGGCTCCCGCGCCGATTTCCAAACGGGCTTCCCCGTTCGGAAATCAAGGCGGCCGCTGCCGTTCCTACAGCTCGCGCCCAACCCGTGCCCAAGCGGCGGAGACGCCTGTTTTTCGCCGCGCTTCAAGGGCTTTTCAAATAGGGTGTTTGCAGGTGGACAAACAAACAGGAATGGGGAACCCCCGGGGCATAGACTGGGATGGAATGAATATTCCCGGAGGGAGGTTCCGAATTGCCTGATTCTCAAATTGCGAACAAATGGCTGAAAACCAATGTGTTGTTAAACAATCCGAGGATTGCCCGACACATCCCCGAAACCCGAAAATATACCGCCGGCGGATTGCAAAGGATGCTGTCGAAATACGGGGGGGTCGTCCTGAAACCGGTGGTAGGCACCGGCGGCCAAGGGGTGATCATGGTTGAAAAAAGCAAGGGAGGCTATCACCTCAGGTATCGCGACCGCAAATACTGGCACGGCGGCTATCAGGCTCTGGTGAGCGCGTTCAACCGCATCCGGATGAAGCGGAGCTATTTGATCCAGCAGCGAATACATCTGGCCAAAATTCATGGCAGGCCGCTGGATTACCGCGTGAAAATCGTAAAAAAAGACGGGAAATGGGTCATCACCGCGGTGGTTGGCAGGCTCGCGCGAAAGGGGCTGTTCATCACCAATTTGTGCCAGGGCGGAACGCAGCTTATGGCAACCCAGTCGATCAGACAAAGCTTGTCCGCGGCGCAGGTCAAACCGAAAAGAAAAGAGATGTGCCTCCTGACCTATTTGAGCAAAGATATTTTTGAGCAGCGCTTTCCCGGCGTCCGCCGTCTCGGCTTTGATTACGGCATCGATCGAAACGGAAAAATATGGATGTTCGAATTGAATACCAGGCCCCATTAAAAAACAAGCCCCTGCAAAATTTTCGCAGGGGATTTGCCTTTATATCCGGTGCAATCCCGGATAGCCAAGCAGTTCGTCCACCCCTTTGATCGAGGCGCTGACGGCTTTCGGGTTGGGGTAGATGTATCCCGTTCCGGTTACCGGCTTGCCGTCCTTTGTGATGGCGGTCAGTCCGATCTTGATGTCCGCCGCGGATTGCAAAGCTTCCAGCAGCGGCTTGTCTTCCCAATCGTTGGTATCGATAAACCAGCCCAGCTCGAATTCGCTTTTATCGACAAAAAGAAAAGCCGAGCTGAACTTGAGCGGAATTTCCCGGTCCCTCCAGCGGATCGTCAGGGACCGCAGCTCATAGGATTCCAATTGCTCCATGTCGGGTCGCTCCTTCCAAACGGCACTACGGCATTGTTTGCCCTGGGGTCTACTCAAAATCGTACGTATGGTGCTGCTTTAAAAAGGTCATCTTCCCGGTCCGGCCGATGAATTGTTCCATGTCGTCGCCATAGTGCATCAGGTGGATTTTCTCCTGAATTTCTTCGGGCAAGGTAAGCAATTCGTCCAAAGTGGCATGAACCGCTCCGGGAGGGTGCAATTGACAGTCGTGGAGAATATGCCGACACTTGCGCGTGAAATGGACGTGATCCAGAATGTCTCTTGAAAATTTCATATCGGAGCTGTAAAACAAGTCGCGGTTCAGGAACAGCGAATAGCTTGGCTTGTCGGGAATGTGCGGCGTGCGCATCAATTCGACTTCCAAATGATCGGATAAACGATGGACCGTATTTTCCCGCAGCGGAACGACATCGAACAGGTCGTGCAGACCGGTGATACCCTCCTTGGGACTTTCGATTCCCGCTTTGAGGGAATGCTCCCACAGCGGAAACATCAAGTCTTCCGGAACGAGCAGCTTCAGCTTTTTTCGGTAAACGTATTTCATTTGAAACGAGAGCTCTTCCAACCCTCCGATGTGATCCGCATGCAAGTGGGTGATCAGCACGCCGTTGATTCGGTCCAAAGGGAACCCGATGCGGTGCAGGGAATAAGGCGCTGTGAAGCCGAAATCGATCATCAGGGCGAAATCCCCGTCAAAGACCAGCGCGCTGTTGTTAAAATACGCCTTGGCGAACGCGCTTCCCGTGCCGACCATCTGCAGTCTAACGCTCATCCATTTTCACTTCCTCCGGATTCGGACATCATATTTTTATAATTTACCATGATTTTCTTCCAAACAAAAGGCAATGAGCGCAATTTTTATGCGCAAAAAAGAATCCTCCCTTTACTGCGGGCGATTCCTCCATTGCGCATGCGATTGAAACGGGATTTTGCCATCTACGCTCTCTGCTTCATCAGCTTCAGGATCAATCGATCGAGCCTTTGGCTGACTTCAATGACTTTGGGATGTTTGAAATTGTATTTATGCCGCCGAGCCGTGCATTCCAAAACGTTTTTCATTCTGTCGATTTCTCTGCTCAGCACTTCGATATTTACCATCAATCTTCTTCCTTTGGTGTATGGATGGTTATGATTCAAGTCTACACGATTCATTGCCAAGATGTAACAAAAATCGAAACGTGTTAATTTTTATTTACGCCAGCAATAATTTGTGTTATAATTCCTCCCGATATTCAGTTCATGCAAGCCTAAAATGGATGAAAGTTGAAATTTCTTGGTATTCATCGCAACTCTTTCAATCATTCGGAGTATAAACAAGCAGAATGAACAAACCGATGGAGGTTTTATCCGATGAAGTTAAAGCGAGTCATCTTTCTTACTCTTGCATTTATTATGGTTGGCGCGGCTTCGGTGGTTGCCGACGATGCTTATGACAATTATAAAGCGAAGCAGATCAAGATCTCGATCAACCATTCGGAAGCGAGCCTGCCGGGATTGATGATGGGTTCCAGCAAAACCGTGCTGGATTCCAAGATCATGTTGCCGCTCAATGAAATCTCGGGAACGATGCAAGCGCTGGTCAAGTGGAATGCGGACACGCAAACCGTCCAGATTTACAAGCCCAACGTGCACATTTTTCTTTTTTCGGATAAAACCAAGAAACCGTTCGGGAGTGTATACAAAGGGAAATACGATTTTATCATCTTTACGCAGATCGATAACTTGCTGACGGATGTGGATTCGTTGAAGATCACGCTGCATGACCCGTATGGCGATGAAGTGAAACTGAAAGACAAGAACGGGGATGAGTTGAAGATTAGCGAAGAAATTTCGGGGCAGCAGGATAACTTCTGGTATGTCTCGCCTCAACTTTCGGCCGACTTTAAATATGTTGGGAAGTACACGCTGAATTTCTATCTGAGATCCAAAGGCTCTCCCGACTACACCCTGATTTCGCAAAAAGTGATGAATGCCATTTCCGAATAATATCGGATGTATCGATTTGACCCCTATGGTTTAAAATGTTACGATACTAGGGAATTGAACAAATGGGGGTTATTTCATGACGGAACATGAACATGGGCACGACCATCATCACCATCATGATCACAATCACGATCACGATTGTGACTGCGGCCATGAGCATGAAGAACAGGTGTTTTTAATAAAGGACGAATCGGGCAAGGAGCTTGAAATGGTGATGGTATACCATTTTGAGACGGATGACCAGCCTTATGCCGTTTTGCTGGATCGCAACGATCCCGAGGGCGACGGGGTCATATTCAGAATTCAGGAAGAAGATGACGCCGCTTACCTTGTCAGCATTGAAGACAATGACGAGTGGGAGCGGGTCGTTCAGGTTTACAATCAGAAAGTGGAAGCGGAACAAGGGCAGCCATAAGGCCGCCCTTGTTATTTGTTGAAGGCTGTTTTATTTGCGGGGGTCGTAATACATCATTCGACCGTTAAAAAGATGCAGCTCCGCTTTCCAGATTTTTGCTAAATATTTGCAAAATTCATTGCCTTTGGCTTTATCCCCGTGCGTGCTGTTGTCAGGAAGGACGATATGCACTTCATTCGCTTCGCTGTCGACTCCGAACACGATGTTTTTGTAAAGGTTGTTTTTCCCCTTGAGGTAAAACCATTTTCCTTCGCCCTCGGGCTTCTCCTCCAGCGAGTATGGAAACGCGGCATCGGCATACTCCCAGTTTAATTGCCGGCCGGTGATGGCGGTCTGTTCCCGATAGTGCAACAATTGCTGTTTTAATTCGTCCAGGGTTACTGTAGAAACTGCGGAACCTTCGACAAACTTTATGTATGCTTTTTGGCTCATCAAATCCACCTGCCTTTCCAAAATTCATCATAGCATGAAGGGGGCCTTTTTACAATTTGCAATTCCACCCGCGCTCAACCTTTGCGCCGCTTGGTTCAACGAATTTTTAGAAGATGGCTTGGGTTTCCACAATCACCTTGACATGGCGCATGGTCTTGTCCTCGGGGCCTTGAACCGGGAGCCCGACCTCCATGTGTTCGAGGATATAGTCGATGTTATCCTGGGAAATCACTTCGCCCGGAAGCAGGATGGGAATGCCGGGAGGATAAACGAAAATAAACTCGGCGATGATTCGCCCGGCCGATTCCTTCAGGAGGACCGTTTCCGTGTCGGCGTAGAATGCGTCTCTGGGCGACAGGGAAAGATGGGGAATCTCCGGAATC
This sequence comes from uncultured Caryophanales bacterium, assembly GCA_964470405.1. Classification (GTDB taxonomy): domain Bacteria; phylum Bacillota; class Bacilli; order Paenibacillales; family CAYYCV01; genus CAYYCV01. The sequence continues at coordinate 30,594 of CAYYCV010000015.1, read as the reverse complement.
TTGACCACGACTTCCTTGGCCGCTCCCGAATGGTGGTGGAGATCGGAAAGGCGACGCAGCGCTTCAAGCAGTTGTTCGACCGTGTCCTCCGTGTCCCCCGGCGTAATCAAACAAAGAATGTTGTACATATCGCTTAATTCGACTTCAATCCGGTAGTTTTCCCTCAGCCAGTTTTCCACCTCATATCCCGTCAGGCCCAATTTGCGTATGTGGATGGTCAGCTTGGTCGGGTCGTAATCGTAGGTTGCGTCGGTTCCCAATATTTCCTTGCCGAAGCAGTACAGGCCGTCGATGAGGTTGATTTGCTCCCGCGCGTATGCCGCCAGCCGCATCGCTTGCTCGTTCATGGTCCGGCCGTGCAGCGCCAGTTGTTTGCGGGCCGCGTCGAGCGAAGCCAGCAGCAGATAGGAAGTGGAGGTTGTGGTCAGCATGCTGATGATGGATTGAATCCGTTCGGGATGAACCCGGCTGCCTTTAACGTTGAGCACCGAGCTTTGCGTCATCGATCCGCCCAGCTTGTGCACGCTGGTGGCCGCCATGTCCGCTCCGGCCTGCATGGCCGACAGGGGAAGGTCCTCGTGAAAATGAATATGAACGCCGTGCGCTTCGTCCACCAATAAAGGGATGTCGTAGCTGTGCGCCAGATCGACAATCTCCTTCAAGCGGGTGCAGACTCCGAAATAGGTCGGGTTGATGACCAACACGGCCTTGGCGTCGGGGTGAATTTCCAGCGCGCGCCGAACGGAATGCACCGTAATCCCGTGTGAAATGCCGAGATTGCGATCGGGCGTCGGCGAAATAAAAATGGGCTTGGCCCCGGCGAAAATAATGGCGGTCATGACGGATTTGTGCACATTGCGAGGGACGATGATCTTGTCTCCGGGCGAGCAGACGGACAGGATCATGGTCATGATGGCCCCGCTGGTTCCCTGCACGGAGAAAAACGTATAGTCGGCGCCGAACGCGTCGGCCGCAAGAGCCTGCGCTTGCTTGATCACCCCGGCGGGACGATGGAGGTCATCCAGCGGAGCGATGTTGATCAGGTCGATGGAAAGGGCGTTGTCGCCGATAAATGTTCGGAACTCGCTTTCCATTCCCGCTCCTTTCTTATGCCCGGGGATATGAAATTGAACGGGATTTTGCGCGGCATGGTTTTGCAGCGCGGTAAAAAGCGGCGTGAGATGATGATCCATCGATATTCCTTCCCTTCATACGTTAGGCTTGCCAAATTTGAGTATACCAAATATCGGTGGGGTTGAACATCAATCGGAATCGCCGCGATCGCGGGCCGACAATCCGCGCATGATGAATTGGATCGTGTGTTCCGTCTCCTGCTCGTCGTCCCATTCCGCCTCCGGTGCAAGAAGATAGCGGATGAACAGAAATCCGATGATCGACGTCGCGGTCATGCGGATCACGGATCGGGGAGGAATGCGAATGATGTCGCCTTTTTGCTGAAAGCGGACGACGATTTTTTCGATTTTTTTGAGAATTTGTTCAATGAAATAAGGCTTGAATTGCTGTTTCAACTCGGGATGAAACGGGATTTCCTGAAGCAGAATTCGCAGCACCGGCAAATTTTTCTTTATAAAGCGGGTCCGGTTGATCATCATCATTCGCAGAAAATCCTCGTAACAGGCATAGTCGTCGTCGAGCACCTTGCCGAACTCCCTGACCAGGAACGGGGCGATGAACTTGGCCATCATGGGGGTGACGATGGACAGGAGCAGGTCCTTCTTCGTTTTATAGTGGCGAAAGATGGTGCCTTCGGCAACGCCGGCCTTGCGGGCAATTTCGCTGGTGGAAGACGCGGCGTACCCTTTTTGCGAGAAAATTTCAACGGCGGCCTGAATGATTCGGACCTGTTTGTCCGTCATGTGTTGCTCTTCTTTTTCAAGCGCGATCCACTCTTCCAGCCATTGTTCCATCGGATCTTTCATGGCTTCGCCTCCCAGTCGGTCGATGTTTGTATTGGCCCGCCGATTTCCCGACTTTGCAGTCCGTTTAGGAAGAAATCCGCGGGCAGAGGCCGCCGCTTCCGTTTCTCCAATCCATGCTCCACTCCGGCGCCGCTTGGCTCACCGCATTTTTAAATTTTGCGATGTTTGCGCAGGGCAAGCACGTTGGCTATCATGAAAACGAGCGAGAAACCAATCAAAACGTAAACGTTGGATGCGATGCCGCTCCATGAGCTGCCGCGAATCATCACGTCGCGCAGCGCTTCCGCACCGTAGGTCAGCGGCATGATGACGCTCAGCCAACGCAGCCAGTCCGCCATGGTGTCCATATTGAACAGTCCGGAAAAAAAGACTTGCGGTACGACGACCAGCGGGATGAATTGCACCATTTGAAACTCATTTTTGGCAAAGGCGGACAGGAAGGTTCCCAACGTCAGCGCTGTCAAGGCCATCAGAAGCGTGATCAACAGCATGTACCAGAATGAACCGACCATCATCAGGTCCAGGATATCGACGGAAAACCAGGCGATCAAGACGGCCTGTATGGCGGCAAAAATGCCGAATCCGGCAATATACCCGGCGACGATTTCCCAACGGCGCAGCGGCGTGGCCAGCAGGCGTTCCAGCGTGCCGCCGGTCCGCTCCCTAAGGAATGCGACGCCCGACAGGAGAAAAACAAAGAAAAAGGCGAAGAAACCGATCAGCACCGGTCCGAAGTTGTCGAACGCGGCCATATGCTCCGAGCCGTGCAAATAGGAGATTTGGGGCTTGAGCGCGGCCGCCGCCGGGTTCATGTGCTGCATGGCCTGCTGCAGCAACAGGATCACCGATTTGTTGACGGAGGGATCGCTGCCCTCCAGCTTGACGCTGAGCGAAGGGCCGTCCATGCGAATGATGGCGTCGACTTTGGCCGATTCCAGAGCCTGATCCGCTTCTTCCGCAGAGTAGGCGTGCAGGATGGCTCCCTGCTGCTCCAATTGGCTCTGCAGCGATTCGGGCGTCTGGACCACTGCCAGATCGGGCTTGTATTCGCTGCCGTTGAAAACGAGCGACATCAACAGCAGAATCAGGATCGGCGCAAGCATCATTAAAGCCAATGACCGCTTGTCGTGAATAAATTGCTTGAATATGCGGATAATCAATGCCCGAACTCTCATACGGCCGCACCTCCGTAATACAGAAAGGCCTGTTCGATCGTGCTCGTTCCGGTGTCGCGTTTCAGCGTCTCGGGCGTTCCCGTGGCGATGAGCCGTCCGCCGCGAATCATGCCCAGCCGATGGCATTTTTCCGCTTCATCCATGACGTGCGTGGTGACAAGGATCGACGTTCCGTTGTCGCACAGGCGATGCAATTCGTTCCAGATCGATTGCCGGAGCACGGGATCGATCCCGACGGTCGGTTCGTCCAGAATTAAAAGCTTGGGCTGGTGCAGCAACGCCGCGGCGAGGGAGAGGCGGCGCTTCATTCCGCCCGAATAGTTGGATACGATTTTTTTCAGATCCGCGGTCAGGTCGACGAGGTCCATCACTTCCCGAATTCGCTGCCTGCGAAGCGGACCTTTCAAACCGTAAAGCGCGGCGAAAAATTGCAGGTTTTCCTGGGCCGTCAATTCGTTGTACAAAGCGTCCGCTTGAGCCATATAGCCGATTTGATGCATCGCCTCCAGCTTGGGCATGCGCTCCCCCAGGACGTAGATGCTTCCGCCGGAGGCCGTATCGATGCCGGCGATCATTTTCACCAGTGTGGTTTTACCGGCGCCGGAGGGGCCGAGCAGGCCGAAGATTTCCGCGTGGGCGACATCGAGCGAGATGTCTTTGAGCACTTCCTTGCTCCCAAAACGTTTTCCCGCCTGTTCCACCCGGACCGGGCTGGACAGATGATTCATACGCTTCACTTCCTTTCAAAAAAAGTGAGTGATCACTCACTCTAATATAATTGGAAACGGATATTTTGTAAAGGGGTCCTCTCCTTTCGAAAGCTGCGAAGCAATGGATCATTATGGAACATTTGAAAAATTTCTGTTAATCTAAAAGTGTGGTGAAAAAAGGCGGATCCGCGCTTGGGTCCCGTTTCAGATCGCGGTTGTCCGCCCATTTCCCGAATGGATAGGCCGTTTAGGAGGAAATCCGTGGACCCAGGCGACTGCTTTATTTCTTCCATCCGGGTATTCAGGTATTCATGAAAAAAACGAAGAATGGAGTGGAATGACGTGAGAAAATTGGAGGGCAAACTGGCGTTGGTCACGGGTTCCAGCCGCGGCATCGGGCAGCAGATCGCGCTTGGCTTGGCATCGCTTGGCTGCGGCGTGATCCTGCACGGACGTTCGAAGGAGAACTGCCGCCAAACGCTGGAACGAATAGAGCCGTATCGTGTACCCGTCGATGTGGTGGAAGGGGAATTGTCCTCGGAGCGGGATATTCGGAGGATCACGGAAACGATTTTTGCGAGGCATGCGGGTGTCGATATTTTGTACAACAACGCGGCGATCAGCATTCATCCGAAAAAAATATGGGATTTTACGTTGGCGGAGTGGAAGCGTTTGATAGAGGTCAATGTCTACGGGGTCATTCAGTTGTGCGGCGCTTTTGCCCCAAGGATGAAGCAGAAAGGCTACGGCCGCATTGTCAACCTCAGCTCAGGCATTCAGAACCAGCCCGATTTGGCGCCCTATGGCATCACCAAGGCGGCTGTGGACAAATACACCAAGGATTTGGCGCACGAATTGAAAGGAACCGGCGTGCTTGTTCATTTTCTGGATCCGGGCTGGATCCGGACCGATTTGGGCGGCCCGGCCGCGCCCAACGATGTGGACTCCGTTCTCCCGGGCGCGCTTTATCCGGTGTTGTTGGACGATGACGCCGAAACCGGACAAGGCTTCAACGCCCAGGATTACAGGGAATGGCAGGGATGGCGCGAACATTGAACGCCGGGCGGAAGAGGCAGCCTCCGCCGATTCTTCCGCCGGATTTCACTCCACCTCAGCATAATTTGTAGACAGGCATCAGTTGTTCGATCGTTTCCCGCACCAGTTGGATGAACGCCGGCCCGTTTTGCAATACCGGATCGTCGGCGGGGAGTTGTCTTCCGATTAACAGCTCCGCCTTCTTGATATCGCGGAATCGTTCCAATGCCGCGGCGAACGATTTGGAGTTCAATTTGCCGAACGGAACGGCGTCCTTTTTCATGTGATCGGTGGAGAGGACGTACTCTTTCGGGATCTGCTTGAAGATTTGCGCTTTCTTTTTCAGCAGCTTCCCGGCGATTTCTTTTTTGTTCGGCGCTTCGTAAATCAAGGCAAACCAGACGAAGGCCCGATCGTCGTACAGACCGACCTGAAAATGCGGGTGCTGCTTGTAGCCTCTTTTGTCGTGACAGAGCGCCATCCATGTATCTGCCGGAGGGTTGACCTTGCGGCGGGCGTGCTTGGCCACGTGCAGATGCATTTCACGGCCGGCTTGCATCGTCGTTTCATCGATCACGAGGGCGGCGATTTGTTTGAATTTGGGCTGGATTCGTTCGCGGATAGCTTGCATTCGCCGCTCCAGGCCGTCAATCTGAAACGTTTCGAAATCGGTTGCTGTGAATCCGTTGAAGCTCATTATGATTCTTCCTTTCCGGCAGCTTGTCTTGTTTATCAACACACTTCTAAATATAACACACCGCATGGATCGAGGAGCGATTCAGCCTTAAAAATAATCAATAAACCAAGTTGCGAAAACATATGATTCAGTATAAGATAATCTTAAGCAGGCAAGTTGTCTGATCATTCTGTGTGAGCGTCAAATATCCTTTTCGGGAGGGATTGCCGTGAACAGGAGCTACGAGGTGGAGTACTGCAACTTGGAATTAAGGTTTGATCGCGGTATAATCCAGGGCTTTATCAAGGCATTGATTCAAGAAGGGTATTCGTTGTATTGGAACGAGAGCGATCATCAATTGTTGATTTCCGTTCGCACGGGCCGCAGATTGGTCAAACTGAAATTTCAGAAGATCGTCGACCGCTTTAAAATGATAGGGGATTATTGTTTCAGGGATGAAAAGCTGTCCGAAATGCTGGAAAAACTAATCGGGGATACAAGAGGCCATGCTGTCGTGAAAAGGTTTAAGGACCGGCAGATTTTGGTTGAAAATATTATGTTTGGGGAAATGATTCGGCAGGTGGAGATTTCGGGAGTCGAGCATAAAGTATTGTTCGAGAAAGAGCCGATTTTCACGGTAAAGGAAATGATCAAAGCGTTTAAATCCAACCGTGTGGAAGAACGCATTCCCGAGCTTCGAGTGGAAATAGACGATGAATTGGAAAGGCTCTATAAGCTGTTGGAGAGCGGGCAGCCGAAAGACATCGAGAAATGCAAGCGGACGTTGAAGCAGCTAAGCCGTGAAATGCTGCTGTTGGAAATGTGAATCATTTTAAAATGACCCGGAACTTTTCGCCTGCGAGGGCGATTTTTTTATACACAAAACAAATGTTCGGAGGGGTTTATCTATTGGAAGCGTTGCGGTACAAATCGATGATTTCGTGGTATGATAAGGTTATCCGGGAACGAAGCGATTCTTCTTACTCCGCGAAGCGCATTCGTTCTTCGCGGAACAAATTGGCGGATTTGCGCGTTGACTTTGCTTTTAAGCAACTGTTTGGCCGGCCAGGGCACGAGCATATTTTGATTGATTTCCTGAACGAGTTGTTGAAGCTGCCCACCGAGAAGCGAATTTGCGGCGTGACTTTGTTGAATCCCGAAATGATCAAGGAATACGAGGATGACAAGAAGTCGGTGCTTGACCTTCATGTCGAAACGAATGACTTCACCCGCATCAACATAGAGATTCAAATTTCCAACAAATACGATATGCCGCAGCGCACCCTTTATCATTGGTCCCGCATTTACTCCTCCTCGTTTCGTTTGGAACGGGCCGAAAGGGAAGCGGCGGACAGGGGAAGGACAGAAGGCAGAGCGGACATTATTAAGGCGATGTTAAAACAAGGCGTAGAGGTCGGTACAATAGCGAGGATGACCGGCGTATCGCGTGAAGAAATCGAGCGAATCGGAAGCTGATTCGCCTCAAATTCCCTTGCTCCATGAAGGATTGGAGCAAGGGAGTTTTTTTCCCTTACAAAAATAATCAAAGCGTGATAGAATGGAGTTGTGCTAAAATTGTTAACGTGAACAATTTCGTAAACAGGAGGTTTTTTCATGCAGATTCTCGATTCGGAACAACTGGCGTCTGTCGTAAAACAGGAGGTGAGCAGGCAGAAGGTCACGGATATGCACACGCATTTATACTCCCCGAATTTCGGAAATATTTTATTGCGGGGCATTGACGAACTGTTGACATATCATTATCTCGTTGCGGAAGTCATGCGGTGGAGCGATATGCCCTACGCCGATTTTTGGAATTTGAGCAAACAGGAACAGTCTAACCTCATCTGGAAGAAGCTTTTCATCGAGCATTCGCCGATCAGCGAAGCGTGCCGCGGAGTTTTGACCTCGCTGAAAGGATTTGGCCTGGATCTCGGCTCCCGGGACCTGTCGGCCTATCGCGCGCATTTCAGCCGGATGGATGCCTATCAGCACGTCGACAAGGTGATGGAACTGGCCAACGTCAATCATGTGGTCATGACCAACGACCCGTTCGACGACAAAGAGCGGCCGATCTGGTTGAATGGAACCAAGCCCGACTCGCGTTTTCACGCGGCGTTGAGGATCGATCCGCTGCTGAACGATTTCGCCCGTTCGAAAGAGCGGCTTAAAGAGTGGGGCTACCAGGTCGCTGAAACCTGGGATGACCAGTCGATCCGCGAGGTAAAGCGATTTTTGCAGGATTGGATCGGGAGAATGAATCCGTTGTACATGGCTGTTTCTTTGCCGCCTACCTTCGCTTTTCCGGAGGAATCGGATCGCGGACGGATTATTCGCGATTGCATTTTGCCGGTGGCGCGCGAAGCCGGTATTCCTTTTGCGATGATGATCGGCGTGAAGAAAAAAGTCAACCCTTCATTGGGGGATGGCGGCGATTTTGTGGGAAAAGCCGGCATGGAGGCATTGGAGCATCTGCTGGCCCAGTATCCGGACAACAAATTTCTGGTGACGATGCTGGCGCGGGAAAATCAACACGAACTGATTGTCCTCGCCCGAAAGTTCCGCAATTTGATGATTTTCGGATGCTGGTGGTTTTTGAACAATCCCGTGATCATCAATGAGATGACCCGCATGCGCATGGAAATGCTCGGGTTGAGCATGGTTCCGCAGCACTCCGATGCGCGCGTGCTGGATCAACTCATCTACAAATGGACGCATTCCAAGGAGATCATCGCCCAGGTGTTGATCGACAAATACAGCGACATTCTCCGCACCGGATGGGCGGTCGAGCAGGCGGAAATCAAGCGGGATGTGGCCGATTTGTTCGGTGCAAACTTCTGGAGATTCATAGGGCGCAGGGATATGATTCAAGAGACGGGAGGCGTCGAATAAGATGGAGCGAATCGCGGAATTATTGCGGCAAGGGAAAGAGCTTCCGGAACGGTTGGATGGGATCAAGGTGTACGTTCGGTCGCGGGAAGCATATGAAGGCGCCGCGTTGGTCATGGTCAAGGAGAACGGGAAAAAATCGATTCTCGCCACAGGCTCGGGCGCGCTGTATGACGACCTGCAAGGCGAAGATCGTCACGGATATAAGCTGTGCGGGCTGACCCATTCCAATCGCCTGCTGCTCAATCAATATTTCGAGTATACCGTGCCGCGGGCATTTGGCCGACAGGTCGCGACCATGGGGTTGGGCGATCGGTTGGGGCTCGCTTCGCCGGGGCATATTCAAATTTTCAGAGGGCGGGATGTGTATCCGATTCTCGCGCAACAGAGCATCCGAGAAATCACCCTGACGGGAAGAACCTACGAAGATGTGCTGGATGCCGCTTGCTTCGCCGTTTTCCAGGAAGGCTACAAGGACGGTTTTGGCGCCGACGGGGACCACTTGAAGGAGGAAAGCGATATCCAGATGTCGCTTGATCTCGGCTTCACCATGCTGACGCTGGATTGCTCCGAAAAGCTGGACGGAACGGTGGAAGGCTTGGACCCGCAGGATATCGAAAACAAATACAACGCGCTGCCCCCCGAGCGAAGGGAAGCTTTCGAGCAGCGCTATTTGAAGCAGACGTTCCAGGTGGGAGCCCATTCGATTCGTTTCGATCGGAGCGCGTTGATGAAAAATGTGCTGATTTACGGCGAAGCGATTCAATTTATGGAGTATATTTACAACAAATACATTCAAAACGCGCCGCGTCCGGTTGATTTTGAAATATCCATCGATGAAACCTCCGTGCCGACGGAACCCGCGTCCCATTATTTTGTGGCGAACGAATTGATTTTAAAGGGCGTCGATATCTTCAGCATGGCGCCGAGGTTTTGCGGCGAATTTCAGAAAGGAATCGACTATATCGGCGACCTGGCCCAATTTGAGGCCGAACTGCAGGTGCATACGGCGATTGCCGATCATTTCGGCTACAAGCTGAGCATTCATTCGGGCAGCGACAAGTTCAGCGTGTTTGCGCTGATCGCGAAATATACCCGCGGCCGGTTCCATCTCAAGACGGCCGGAACCAATTGGCTGGAAGCCATGCGCGTGATATCCAGGGTCAATCCTTCGCTGTATCGCAGAATGCACCAATACGCTTTGGAGCATTTCAACGAGGCGGCAGCCTATTATCACGTGACCGCCGATATCGATGCCATCGTTCCGCTGAAGGAAACGGCGGATGCCGATTTGCCCGGCTACATGAATGAACCGAATGCCCGCCAACTGATTCACATCACGTACGGTATTTTGTTGCAGGCCAAGTCGGGGGAGGACGGGAAGTTCCTGTTTCGGGATGAGTTCATGAAGACCATGGTGGACGAGGAAGAAGAATATGATCGGGCGCTGCGTGAGCATATCGGGAAGCATTTGCAATTGCTGGGGAAATAAATGCGCCGCGTATGATATGATGATGGACGGGGTGATGTGATGACAGCAACAATCAAAGATATCGCCAGGCTGGCCAACGTTTCGCATACAACCGTGTCAAGGGCGCTTAACGACAGCCCGTTCATTCATCATGAGACCAAACAAAAAATTTTAAAAATTGCCGAACAATTATCCTATATGCCGAATTACAGCGCCAAAAGCTTGGTCTTGTCGCGCTCTTATAACATCGGCTTGTTTTTCACCACCTTGAGCACGGGAACTTCTTCGGGCTTCCTTCACGAAGCGCTCAAAGGAATGAACCATGTGGTGAAGGACAAGTACAATTTGGTGGTCAAAGGCGTGGATGACGATCCTTCCTTTCGCAGCATCCTGAAAAGGAATTTTGACGGCATCGTGTTGATGAGCCAAAGCTCGCACGACGACGCGTTCATCAAGCATGTGTTGACGCAGGAAATTCCGCTTGTGGTGCTGAATCGCGATTGCGGCCGTTCCGAAGTGATGAATATTTTGTCGGACGATCGCAAGGGCGCGCGCATGATGGTTGAATATTTGATCGGCTTGGGCCATCGGCGCATTGCAGTGATTGAAGGGAAAGAAGGGTTTAAATCAACCGACGAAAGAAAGAACGGTTATCTGGAAGCGCTGGAATGCCACGGTGTCAAGCGGTTGCCCGATTATCAGGTGCAGGGCAATTACGAAATGGAGAGCGGTTTTGCGGCGATGCGGCGGCTGTTGGCGCTGGCGTGTCCGCCGACGGCCGTGTTTTGTTCCAACGACGAAATGGCGGTCGGCGCGATGAAGGCCGTTGCGGAACGAGGCTTCCGCGTACCGGAGGATGTATCCGTCACCGGCTTTGACGACAATTTGTTCAGCGGGTTCATTACGCCGGCCCTCACCACGGTCAAGCGGCCGATTGAAAAAATCAGCGCGGCGGGGGCGGAAAAACTGCTGCAACGGCTGGAACAAAACGAGAGCGCCGCGGAAACGATCTATATGAACACGGAGCTGATCGTCAGGCAGTCCGCAGCGCCAATTTAATTCGGGAGTGACGAGCTATGACACATATTTTAAAGGATTTGCTTCAGGGTATTCCGATCCCCAGAATGGTGAGGATTCGTCAGAAATTCGATCGAACCGCATTGGAGGATCCGCTGCAAGTGCTGGATCGGGAGCTGCTCCAATCGGGCGCGTTGGATCGAATATCCCCAGGGCAGCAGGTGGCTGTTGCCGTCGGCAGCAGGGGGATCGCCCATATCGCCGACATCACGCGGCGGGTGATTGAAGCGCTGCTCCGGGCGAACGCCCGCCCGTTTATCGTCCCGTGCATGGGAAGCCATGGCGGCGCGACGGCGGAAGGGCAGGCGGAAGTGCTCCGCCATCTGGGCATTTCCGAGGAGACCATGGGCGCGCCCGTCCGCTCCTCTATGGAGGTCGTCCAGATCGATCAACTGAGCAACGGTTTGCCGGTCTATGTGGACAAAATCGCTTATTCGGCCGATGCGATCGTGGTGATCAACCGGGTCAAGCCGCACACCGCTTTTCGCGGGCCTGTCGAAAGCGGGATTATGAAGATGATTTCGATCGGCCTGGGCAAGCAGAAAGGGGCGGAGGCTTGCCACCAGATGGGCTTCAAGTACATGGCGCAAAACGTGCCGGAAATGGCCAACCTGATGATGAAGAAGCTGCCGATTGCGTTCGCCGTCGCCATGGTGGAGAACGCTTTTGACGAAACGTGCCGGATCGAAGTGTTGCTGCCGGAAAACGTCGAGCGGCGGGAAATCGAGCTTCTGGAGGAAGCGAAAGCGCGCTTGCCGAAGATTTTGTTCGATCAAATCGATGTGCTGGTGATCGACTACATCGGCAAAAATATAAGCGGTGACGGCATGGACCCCAACATCACGGGACGGTTTCCGACCCCGTATGCCCATGGCGGGCCGGATGTGTCCAAAATGGTCGTGCTGGATCTTACGAACGAGAGCAAGGGCAACGCCAACGGCGTGGGCACCGCCGATTTCACCACGAAGCGGTTGGTGGAGAAAACCGATTGGCCGGGGACGTACGCCAACGGCCTGACCTCCACGGTATGCGGACCCACCAAGCAGGCGACCACGCTGGATACGGATTACATGGCGATCCAGGCGGCGGTCAAAACCTGCAACATTTTGGATTATCATCAATGCCGGATGGTGCGCATCCGGGACACGCTGCATCTGGGCGAAATCGAAATATCCGAAACGATGCTGGACGAGGCGCTGCGGCATCCGGATATTGAAGTTTTGAGCGAGCCGTACCCGCTTCCATTCGATGATGAAGGGAACCTGATGAAATGAGGAACGGAGATTCCATGCGACCGTATATCATTGCAGCAGACATCGGAACCACCAGCACCAAGACGTTGATGATCGACAAAACCGACGGAAGCGTGATGGGATCCCACGCGGTGGAATATCGATTGTATACGCCGAATCCCGAAACCGCCGAACAGGACCCGGAGGAGATCTTTGCGGCGTTGGTCCAAGCCATAGGCGAACTGATGCGCACAACCGGCGTTTCGGCCGACCGGATTCTCTGCGTTTGCTTCAGTTCGGCCATGCATAGCTTCATCGCGGTGGATAAGCGGCTTCAGCCGCTGACGCGCTGCTGGACGTGGGCGGATCAGCGCAGCCAGGAGTATGTCGGCCGGTTGCGGCAGGACGGAACGGGGCTGTCGATCTATCGCGACACCGGAACGCCGATCCATCCGATGTCGCCTTTGCTCAAGCTGATGTGGCTGCGGGACCATCAGCCGGAGATATTTCGGGATGCCTTCAAATTTATCGGAATCAAGGAATACGTCTTTGCCAAATTGTTCGATGCGTTTGTGGTGGATCATTCCATTGCCAGCGCGACGGGCTTGTTTAACCTGGAAAAGCGGGATTGGGACGCCGGAGCGCTGAAGGCGGCGGGGATCGCCGGGGATCGCTTGTCCTTGCCGGTGCCGGGGACTCACCGCCTGCAAGGGCTGCCGTCCCGATATGCTTCGGCCATGGGGCTGGATCCTCAAACCCCGTTTGTGGTCGGGGCGTCGGACGGCGTGCTGGCCAATTTGGGCGCGGGCGTGATCGGACCCGGCGTGTTCTCCATATCGATCGGGACGAGCGGCGCGGTGCGCGCCGTGACGCGCAAGCCGAAAACCGACCGGCAGGGCCGCTTGTTTTGCTACGCCTTGGCGGAGGATTATTGGTTTGTCGGCGGGGCGATCAACAACGGGGGAATCGTGCTGCGCTGGGTCAAGGAGCAATTGGCCGCGGCGGAAGCGGAACATGCCCGCGAGCAAGGCTTGGACCCGTACGACGCGCTGACGGAAATGGCGGCCAAGGTGTCCCCGGGCGCGGACGGCCTGCTTTTCCTTCCTTTGCTTGCCGGGGAGAGAGCGCCTTACTGGAACGCCGACGCGCGCGGCGTCTATTTCGGCTTGTCGCTGTTCCATGAGAAAAAGCATATGATCCGAGCCGCGTTGGAAGGCGTGATGTTTCAAATTCATTCCGTCGTTTCGGCGCTCGAAGAGCTGGATGGCAAGGCCAGGGAAATCCGGGCTTCGGGAGGATTCGCCCGCTCGGCCTTGTGGTGTCAGATGATGGCCGACGTGCTCGGCCAAACCGTCACGATTCCGGATGTGATTGAAAGCTCCGCACTGGGGGCCGCACAACTCAGTTTGTTTGCCATGGGAGAAAGCGCCGGTCTCGAAGCGCGGCAGTGGGAGCGCAAGTCCTGCGGCGGAATTCGATACGAGCCGGACCGCGCCAGCCATGAAACGTATCGGCGTCTGGCCGCGCTGTACGATAGAATATACCTTCAATTGGTGCGCGAATTTGCGGAAATATCCGACTTTCAGAAGATGGAGGGAAAACGATGAACTTATTTGATCTGAGCGGTAAAACGGCCGTGGTGATCGGCGGCAACAGCACGCTCGGCAGCGCGATGGCGATCGCCTTGGCGGGGCATGGAGCCAGCGTGGCCGTGGTGGGGAGAAATATGGAGAAGGCGAACGAGGTCAGGGACCGGATTGAATCGGCCGGAGGCTCGGCCGCTTCTTTCCGGGCGGATACCGCAAGCAGACGGGATTTGGACGAGGTGCTCGCACAGGTGTTGGAATGGAAAGGCGGGGTGGACGTGCTGATGAACTGCCCGGGCAAAAACAGCGCGACGCCTTTCTTCGAATTGACGATGGAGGAATGGGACTCGATCATGGAGGTCAATTTGAAGGGGCTTGTGCTGTCCTGTCAAGTGTTTGGCAAACAGATGATCGAACAGGGGCGGGGCGGCAGCATCATCAATATTTCGTCCGTTTCATCCAATCCGCCGCTGTCGCGCGTGTTTACCTATTCCGCATCCAAAGCCGGAGTGAACAGCGTGACCCAATTTTTGGCCCGTGAATTCGCCGAAGCCCGCGTTCGGGTCAATGCGATTATCCCCGGCTTTTTTCCCGCCGAGCAAAACCGTAAAGTGCTGTCCCCCGAACGGATCGAGTCCATCATCGGACACACCCCGATGAAGCGCTTCGGAGCGCCGGAGGAGCTTCAAGGCGCGGCGGTTTGGCTGGCTTCGGAACAGGCTTCCGGGTTTGTGACGGGAGCGCTGATCCGGGTGGACGGCGGGTTTGGCGCCATGACGATTTAAAGGCGGCGGGGTTCACTTCTATTCAAAAAAAGGTTAAAATAGGGTATATCTGAAAAAGGATGGAGTTAAAGAGATGTCAAAACAACAAATTGGCGTGATCGGCTTGGCCGTCATGGGCAAAAATCTGGCCCTGAATTTGGAAAGCCGCGGGTTTACCGTAGCAGTGTACAATCGTTCCCCCCAGAAAACGAAAGATTTGATGCTGGAAGCCGAAGGCAAAAATTTGGCCGCCGCCTATTCCATCGAGGAATTTCTCGACTCGCTGGAAAAGCCCCGGAAAATTTTGCTGATGGTCATGGCGGGCCAGCCCACGGACGATACCATCGACCAGTTGACGCCCCATTTGGACAAGGGCGATATTCTGATTGACGGGGGCAACGCGTTTTTTATGGATACGCAAAGGCGCAGCCGGAAGCTGGAGCAGTTGGGGATTCGCTTTATCGGAACCGGGGTGTCCGGCGGCGAGGAAGGGGCGTTGAAAGGCCCTGCAATTATGCCGGGCGGCCAGGAAGAGGCGTATCGTCTGGTCGAACCGATGCTGACGGCGATTTCGGCCAAAGTGGGTGGGGATCCGTGCTGTACGTACATCGGCCCCGATGGAGCCGGGCATTATGTGAAAATGGTACATAACGGCATTGAATATGGGGACATGCAGCTCATTTGCGAAGCTTATCAGGTTTTGAAAAATGTGCTTGGTTTGAGCAATCAGGAGCTGCAGCAAATTTTTGCCGAATGGAACAAAGGGGAATTGGACAGCTACCTGATCGAAATCACGGCCGATATTTTTTCCAAGATCGATCCCGAGACGGGGAACTATATGGTCGATGTGATCAAAGATACGGCGGGCCAGAAAGGGACGGGCAAGTGGACAAGCCAAAGCGCCCTTGACCTGGGCGTTCCGCTTTCGATCATTACCGAATCCGTGTTTGCCCGGTTTATTTCGGCGATGAAGGAGGAGAGGGTTCGCGCGTCCAAGCTGTTGAAGGGTCCGCAGCCTGCCGAATTCAACGGGGATCGAAACGAATTTATTGAAAAAGTGAGAAAAGCGCTTTACGCCAGCAAGATTTGTTCCTATGCGCAGGGGTTTGCCCAAATGAGGGCGGCGTCCGAGCAGTACGGCTGGAACCTGGATTTCGGAAGCATCGCGATGATTTTCCGCGGCGGATGCATTATCCGCGCAGCCTTTTTGCAAAATATCAAGGATGCCTACGACCGCAATAAGAATATCGATAATCTGCTGCTGGATTCTTACTTTCAAGGCGTGGTGGAACAATATCAGGGGGCCTGGAGAGAGGTGGCGGCCGAGGCGATTCGGCGCGGCGTGCCGGTTCCTTCTTTCACCGCGGCGATCACTTATTACGACAGCTATCGCACGGAAAGGCTTCCCGCCAATTTGCTGCAAGCGCAGCGCGATTATTTCGGCGCGCACACTTTTCAACGGGTGGACCGGGAAGGAACCTTTCATTTTCAATGGATATAAAAAGAAACGATACGCCCTTTGTTGACGTCCGAAAGGCGGATGATCCGCGAGCGGCCTTGCGAAGGGGTATGCGTTTCCGATTCGCGGCTGTCCCCGGCTTCTCCCGGCGGGATGGTCATGCACCGGCGGAATTCCGGGGTCAACGGCGGCCGCGGCCGTTTTTTCAGCGCATGTTCGGCCGCCTCGCCGCATGATCGCGGGGCGGCTAGAGCCGCTCCCATTCGAGCATGCCGCCGACCATGTTCTTCATTCCCTGAAAGCCGAGCATTTCCAGGTATTCGCAGGCTTTGCCGCTGCGGTTGCCGCTGCGGCAAATCATAATGACTTCGCCGCTCCGGGGGATTTCCTCATGTCTGAAGGGAATTTCGCCGAGCGGGATATGGATTGCCCCCGGGATCATCCCTTGGGCAACTTCTTCGTCCTCACGCACGTCGATCATATTCAATTCCTCGCCGTTGTCGATTCGCTGCTTGATTTCGGCCGGGGTGATCGTGTCCATACATCGTCCTCCTCACCATATTATAATAGTGTATCATACGGGCTGACGCGGGACATGTCAAATCGTATTCTCATTTGTCGCTTCATGTGGTAAACTGGCCATAAGTTCAATTGAAGTCTATTTGTCATTTTGGGAGAGAAATCAGAGAATGAGAGCAGTTGTTCAACCGACTTTGCGCTTGCAAGGGCAAATTGACGCCTTGTCGTCGAAAAATTACACCACCCGCTATTTGCTTGCGGCCGCTTTGGCGGAAGGGGAAAGCAACGTGTATTATCCGGCCCGGAGCGAAGACAGCGACGCGATGAGACGCTGCATCCGCGATCTTGGAGCGCAATGCTCCGAGGACCGGGAGAAAATCACGATCCGCGGCTTTGGCCGTTCCCCGCGTCAGGCGAAGCAGTTGGATGTCGGCAACGCAGGGGCTGTATTGCGGTTCCTGATGTCGGTTGCCGCTTTCTGCGAGGATCTTACCTTTATCAACAAATATCCCGAATCGTTGGGCAAGCGCCCGCACGATGATCTGATCAAAGCGCTGCAGCAAATGAATGTGCGCGTCGAACATCGGAACGGCCGCCTTCCGATTACGATTCACGGCGGCCATCCGCGCGGCGGCAAAATCACCGTTTCCGGATCCGTCAGTTCGCAATATTTAAGCTCCTTGTTGTTTATGACCCCGCTTTTGGAAGAAGACAGCGAAATCATCGTGACGGACGATCTGAAATCCAAAGTGGTGGTTGGACAGACGCTGGAGGTCTTGGAGCAGGCGGGCCTTACGGTATCGGCCGATCGTGATCTGATGCGGTTTCAAGTCCCGGGCAGGCAATCCTATGCGGCCAAGGATTATTACGTGCAGGGCGATTATCCGGGTTCCGCGGCGATTTTGGCGGCTGCGGCGGTGACGCTGTCGGATGTCCGGGTGACCCGTTTGGTCGAAAACAGCCGCCAGGGAGAAAGGGCGATTGTCGATGTCCTCAAGCGGATGGGAACGCCGCTGACGCATCGGGACGGGGTTGTCCATGTTCAGGGAAACGGAAAGCTGAACGCGGTTGAATTTGACGGCGATACGGCGACGGATGCGGTGTTGGCCATGGTAGCGGCAGCGGTATTTGCCTCGGGCACTTCCCGCTTTTACAATATTGAAAATTTGCGGTATAAGGAATGCGATCGCATCACGGATTACCTGCATGAATTGCGCAAGGCGGGCGCGGACGTGGAAGAGGGGCAAAGCGAAATCATCGTGCACGGCCGTCCGCAGGGCATTCGGGGCGGCGTGGAGATCGATTCGCATTTCGATCATCGCGTGATCATGGCCTTGACGATTGCGGGGCTTCGTTCCGAGCAAGGCCTGGTCATTCGGGATGCGCAGCACATTGCGAAATCGTACCCCGATTATTTTGAGCATTTGCAAGCTTTGGGCGCACAGATTCAATGCGATTGAGATGAAGAGAAAATGAATAGAAGTGGTCATGGATGAAGAGAATTTGGAATGGACTCAAATTATCCTTTTTGATTTCCCTGGTTGTCGGGCTGTTGTTTTCGGCTGGTTTTTTCAGCATGCTTCTGTACGCCGAGGTGAGCGGCAAAGAGCTTCCGATCCTGCTGGCCAAGTCGGAAACCGCTTCGTCGGAAAAAGGCTCGCTCGCGGACGGGGAGGACGCTGCCCAGCCGCCCGATGCTGCTTTGGCGGCGTCGGCTTTGCCGGATGAGGACGTCGCGGCGACCCCCGCGCCTCCGCCGGAGCAAGCGTTCCTGGACGCTCCGGCCATCCGCCAGTATCCCGAGCTGCCCGCAGGCTGCGAGGTGACCAGCCTTGCCATGCTGTTGCAGTATTACGGAGTCGACAAGGACAAGATGGAACTGATGTCCGAATTTCCGAAGGACCCCACACCGATTCGTTGGAAGGGCGAAACGATTCAATATTGGGGCAATCCGAACACCGGTTATGTGGGGGACATGACCCGAAAAGGCATCGGTTTTGGCGTATATCACAGCGGAATGATCGATTTTTTGAAAACATATATCCCCACCGGAATCGATTTGACGGATGGCGATTTTTCACAGTTGGAGCAGCAGATTGCGCAACAAATTCCGGTGATCGTCTGGACGACGAACAATTTTAACATCCCGCAGAAGTGGGTGGAATGGGATACGCCGATCGGGCCGATTCGCACCACCTTCTCCGAGCATGCGGTGCTGCTGGTCGGTTATGACGCCGATTACGTTTATGTGAACGACCCGCTGAGCGGCAAAAAAAATGTAAAAATCGGCAAAGAGCGATTTGTGAAAACATGGGAAGTGATGGGCAAGCAAGCGTTATCCTATACGAAAGAATAAGGAGCGATATCCATGAAGTTTGAAAATCCGCCGAGGGAGCGAATCAAAGACATTTTGACAAACGCGGGAAATATCGCTGTCGTCGGACTGTCGGATAAGCCGGACCGCACCTCCCATATGGTTGCCGCCGCTCTGCAGCGGAAAGGCTACCGCATCATCCCGGTGAATCCCCGTGTGACGGAAGTGCTGAACGAACGATGTTATCCCTCCCTGCTCGATATTCCCGAGCCGGTGGACATCGTCAATGTTTTTCGCCGCAGCGAGGAGGTCATGCCCGTCGCCGAACAGGCCGTGCAGATCAAGGCCAACGTGTTTTGGCTGCAACTCGGCATCGTCAATGAAGAGGCGGCGCGGCTTTGCGCGGATCACGGTTTGGAAGTGATCATGGACCGCTGCATCAAGGTGGAGGACTCGATCCTGGTCCGGCATTGACGGGTTTTCCCATTAGCTTCCTAGATAAAAACAGGCCACGCGGCAATAATAATAAAGGCTCCGGTCCGTTATGCCCGATATGGGCGGTGCGAGTGGAGACTTTTTTATCGAGGAGGCTGCCGTTTTGAATCAACAAACATTTCAGCAAACCGGAAATCAGGCAGGTGGGAAGGCCGGCCAAAAGTTTAAGCCGACCGGGTTCGTTCAATCGTTTTATCGTCAAAATCAGCCGTCGCAGCAGGCTTACGGATCAACCCAGCAGCAATACGGCGCGCAACAAAACCAAAATTTCCAGAACTTCCAAACCCAATCCGGCTATCAGCCGCAGGGCGTGCAATCTTTCCATTCGGCCGGATACAAAGGGAATCAACCGAATCATGACCAAAGCTGGCGTTCCGATTCGGTAAATCCCAGCCAACAGCAAGCGTTCGGGAAAAATTACGGGAAATAAAGAGGATATCGGCAGCGGGTCCCTGCGGGGATCCGCGTCATAAACAGAGGCGGGTGAATCAATGAACTGGATGGGAAACCTCCAGCAGTTCGGACGCGCATTAATGCTTCCAACGATCGCGCTCCCGGCGGCTGCCATGCTGTTGTATCTGGGAGGGTTGCCATGGGATGTCATTGGACTGCCTCATTTTGGGGATACGCTGCATCTCGCGGGCGATACGGTTTTCAACTATTTGCCTTTGATCTTTGCTGTCGGGGTGGCCATCAGCCTTGCCGGAAATTCGGGAACGGCCGGGTTGTCGGCTCTGTTGGGGTATTTGCTCTTTACCCAATTGACCAAATATTATATGGGGCTCACCTCGGATTTGGGCGTCGTCTTCGGGATTATGGTTGGCGTCGTTGCCGCCATATCTTTTCACCGCTTTAAAAACATCGAGTTTCCGGAGTACATACAGTTTTTTGGGGGGCCCCGGTTTGTCCCTATTTTTGTCAGTCTGGTTTCTGTTATTTTTTCATATATTTATGTCGTAATCGGTCCGTTCCTCCAGCAGGGGTTGGAGAAAACGAGCGAGTTTTTGCTGGGGCTGGGCGGGCTCGGCGTTTTTCTGTACGGGATATTCTATCGATTGCTCGTACCGACCGGGCTGCATCATATTCTGAACAATTTCATATGGTTTCAGGTCGGCTCCTTTCAAAGGGCGGACGGCCAGATGGTCTACGGCGACCTTCCCCGTTTTTTCGCAAACGACCCGAGCGCCGGGATTTATATGGCCGGGCTTTACCCCATCATGATGTTCGCGATTCCCGCTATTGCCTTTGCCATTATTCATGAGGCCCGGGAAGATTTGAAGAAAAAAATCAAAATCATTTTTCTCACCGCGGCTTTGACCTCCTTTCTGACGGGGGTCACCGAACCGATCGAATTCGCCTTTTTATTCGTCGCTCCCTATCTGTTTATGATTCATGCGCTGTTATCCGGATTGTCCATGTGGATTGCCTATGCTCTGAACATTCATCACGGCTTTTCCTATTCGGCCGGCGCGATAGATTTTCTGATCAATAACCACCTGGCGACCAACGGCTTCTTGCTGTTGCCGATCGGGGCGGCCTACGGAATCGTCTATTACTTGCTTTTTCGCTGGGCCATTCGCCGCTTTCAAATTCCTACGCCGGGAAGAGAGGAAGGGTCGTTTCTGGATGAGTGGGAAGGGGATATCCCTTATCGCTCGCCTTTGATCCTGCAGGCTTTGGGAGGCAAGGAGAATCTGGTCAAGATTGAATCCTGCATCACCCGCCTTCGATTGACGTTGGTGGAGGAGAAAAAAATGGATATCAAGGCGTTGCGGAATCTTGGCGCGGCGGGGGTTATTCGATTGGGAGGGGGCAATGTACAGGTGGTATTCGGTACATTTTCCGAACTGATTCGGGAGGAAATATTAAAAGCGGTCCGCAGGGACGTGCGCCGAATTTTGTTTAATTCGCCGGTCCAGGGCAAAATGATTCCGATCGAGGAAGTGCCCGATCCCATATTTGCCGGAAAAATTGTCGGAAACGGCGTGGCTTTTATCCCCGAACGCGGCGTGGTCGTTTCGCCTGTGGCCGGGACCATCCGGCATATTCACCCGACCAAGCATGCCATCGGCATTGTGACGCCGGAAGGGCTGGAAGTTTTGCTGCATATCGGCATCGATACGTCGGAGCTTCAAGGCAAATGGTTTACCTGTTTTGTCAAGGAGGGGGACACCGTCGATCCCGGAAAACTGTTGATGCGGTTCAATTTAACGCAGGTGAGAAAACACAGCACCTCGATCGCCACCCCGATGGTCATCACCAATCCCGAAGCGGTAAAATCGTGGAGCATCGCCCCATTCAAAGCGGTGATGAAAGGCCAGGCTTCCGTAATGTCGGTTGTGATGAAAGAGATCGATGCGAATGGGGGAGATTCGAATGTTTAAGGTCAAAGGCATAGGCGCAGCGCCGGGAATCGCTGCCGGTAAAGCCTTTGTATTGCCTCATTGGGAATGGGACGTTCCCGAGAAGGATATCGACGTATCCGAGATGGCCAACGAATTCGAGCGGTTGTACAAGGTCATCCATACGTCCAAAGGGGAAATCGAAGCGATCAAAAGGGACGTCTCGGAAGTGATCGGCCATGAGGAATTAAACATTTTTGACACGCATTTGGCGATTTTGGAAGATCCCGTATTCATGAACGAAATTCAGGGCATCATTCAGCGTCAGTACAAGGCGGCTGAAGTGGCGGTGAAGGAAGTGATTGAAAAGTTCGTCACGATGTTCGATCTGCTTGAGGACGATTACATGAAGGAAAGGGCTGCGGACATCAAGGACGTGGGCAATCGGCTGCTGAAGCATTTGTTGGGCACGCCGGATGTGCTGCTGCCGACGGATAACCAGCCTTTTATATTGGTGGTCGGGGAGCTGCCGCCGTCTCAACTGGCGCACTTGAACCCCGAGCTCGTTCACGGCATTGTGACCATGGTCGGGGGAAGGGATTCCCATTCGGCGATTTTGGCCCGTTCCATGGGCATTCCCCTTGTGTCGGGGGTCGAAGATCAACTGTCGCAGCCGATTCACACCGGGGTGGATTTGATTGTCGACGGCAATGAAGGCTATGTGTATATAAAGCCCGATGCGCCGACGAAGATTCAATTTGCGGAGTACAAGGAGCAGCTTGTAACCAACCAGCGCAAGCTGCAGCAGCTTGTCGACGTCCCCGCGATCACCAAAGACGATTTGTCTCTGTCGTTGCAGGTGAATATCAGCTCCCTGAAAGAAGTGGAGCAGGCGTTGAAGAACGGCGCGGAAGGCGTAGGGCTGTTTCGGACGGAATTTCTGTATATGGACCGTTATTGCTTGCCGGATGAGGAAGAACAGTACGAGGTATTCCGGCAGGTCGCCGAACGATTGGCGGGGAAGCCGCTGGTGATCCGCACGTTCGACATCGGCGGGGATAAGCAACTGGACTATTTGAGGCTCCCCGAGGAAGACAACCCGTTCCTGGGCTATCGCGCCATCCGCATTTCGCTGGATCGCCAAAATTTGTTCAAGACGCAATTGAAAGCGATTCTGAGAGCGGGACGGCACGGGGATGTGAAAATCATGTACCCGATGATCTCATCGCTGGATGAGGTTCTTCAGGCGAAAGAGGTCATGGAGGAAGCCAAGCGGGAGCTCGCGGCGGAAGGAAAGGAATTCGCTTCCGACATGGAGGTGGGCATCATGATCGAGGTGCCGGCCGCCGCGGCGATCGCCGATATACTGGCCCAGGAGGTCGACTTTTTCAGCATAGGGACGAACGATTTGGTGCAGTATGTGCTGGCTGTTGACCGGATGAACGAGAAAATCGCGGCCATGTTCGATCCGTTCCATCCGGCCATTATCCGCTTGGTCCGGCAGTCGATCGTTGCCGCCAAAACGCACGGGATACGGGTGGAAGTTTGCGGCGAATTGGCCGGCGACATCCGGGCGCTTCCGCTTTGGCTCGGGTTGGGAGTGGATTCGTTGAGCATGTCCGTCCAATCGCTGCTCGAAGTGAAAAATTACGTTCTGAACAGCACCAAAACGGACAGCCAGGAAATCCTGGAAAGCGTATTGCAATGCAAAACGGGCCATGAGATCAGCGAAATTTTGCAGCATGCCGCCAGCGGAATAGAGCAATCGATCGGAGGAAACCATATATGAATTTGAACGGCAAAAAAGTGTTGGCTTTTGTTGAAAACGATTTTGAGGACCTGGAGCTGTGGTATCCTGTCTTAAGGCTGCGGGAGTCCGGGGCCCAGGTGGATATCGCCGGACCCAAGGCAAAGCAAGCCTACATCGGAAAATACGGGGTGCCCATTGCCAGCGACTATGCTTTCGATGAGGTGGACTCGGCGGATTACGCCGGATTGTACGTGCCCGGGGGGTGGGCCCCCGACAAATTGAGAAGATACGAGTCTGTCCTGCGTCTGACGCGCGAATTTCATCGCGACCGCAAGCCGATCGCGCAAATTTGCCATGCCGGATGGGTGCTGATTTCCGCGCAAATTTGCCGCGGCATGACGATGACCTCGACGCCGGGCATCCGGGATGATTTGGAGAATGCCGGCGCGATCTGGGTTGATCGGGAGGTCGTGGTTGACCGGAATATCGTGTCCGGGCGCAGGCCGCCGGATCTTCCGCCATTCACGCTCGAATTCGTGCGGTTGCTGTCGGAAGCGAAGAGCCCTTCCGATGAATAAATGGATCCGGTGGGGCCCCGCCGTCGTGTGGATGCTCGTTATTTTTTTTCTGTCCGGCCGGACGGGCGGTCACCTCAACACGCTTCTGCCGGTTTTTAAAAAGGTGATCCCGTCCATGGAGGGCTTCGATTGGGGTCATTTTTTTGCTTATTTCATTTTGGCGGCAACCTATTATTGGGGGTTTGGAAAGACGGCGGTCCGGTATCGGATCATCGCTGTCGCCTTGTGTGTCCTGTATGGCATAACGGATGAATTTCATCAGAGCTTCGTCCCCGGGCGCACGCCGGATGTGATGGATATTCGCAACGATGCCATCGGGGCGGCGCTGGCCATGCTGTTAATATCCGTTCCTCCCGTGCGGCGGTATGTGCATCGAAGACGGGATGCCAATAAATACTAGGCTTGATGTTGAAGGAATTTCCCTTCCCCGGGCGAATACGTATACCCATGCGAATAAATGGGGCGTATCCTTGGTGGCGGAGGGATAGTTATGTGGCGCAGGCAATGCCGATGCGGCGAATGGATGAAGTTTCAACTGCGAACGGTGATGTATTTAAACAAAGTGGAGATTGCCAATGTTCCTGTATTAAGCTGCGAAACGTGCGATCACAGCGAAGTGTTTCCCGCGGTGAAACCCGAGCTGAAGGACATGATCCGCATGCTGGGCGGCAATCCTCGCCTGCAGCGGCTTGATTTTCCCGATTTCAGCGAATTGGCCGGTCTCATTTCACGGGCGATGGGCATGCCGTTTGAACATCGTTCGGTGGAACAATTGATCGAGGAAAGAATCGACTGGCTGCTGGATATACTGATATTAGCGCAAGTGTTGAGCGATCCCGCCTGGGTTTCCGAAGTTCGCGGGAAATTGATGCAATGGAGCAAGCATATGGTGTCCATTCATTGAACGGGCCGACCCTTTTGCAGGCGGTTTTTGGAATTTAAAGCTGGTTTTCATTGCGAAAAGCGGCGTTTTATCGTATCATGAATTTAACGTGAAATGTTCGAAAATATGGATTAATGGAGAGAATAAATGGTGACAGTTACGATCTATGATGTGGCGCGCGAAGCCGGCGTTTCCATGGCCACGGTGTCGCGGGTGGTCAACAATAACCCGAATGTGAAGCCCCAAACCCGAAAAAAAGTATTCGAGGCGATTGAAAAGCTTGGATATCGGCCGAATGCCGTAGCCAGGGGATTGGCCAGCAAAAAGACGACAACGGTCGGCGTGGTGATTCCGGACATATCCAACGGCACGTTCGCCGAAGTGGCGAGAGGCATTGAAGATATTGCCACGATGTACCATTACAATATCATTCTGTGCAATGCCGACAAGAAGAAAGACAAGGAAATCCGTGTAATCAACACGCTGTTGGAGAAGCAGGTGGATGGCTTGCTGTTTATGGGCGGTACGGTGACCGATGAGCATATGCAGGCTTTTCGAACCGCGTCCGTTCCGATCGTTTTGTGCGCAACGACGGACGAGAGCGACACTTATCCCTCCGTCGATATCGATCACCAGGCTGCCGCGTTTGATGCCGTAAACGCTTTAATCGAACAGGGTCATCGGAGGATCGCCATGATCAGCGGCACGTTGGAGGATCCGTTAAATGGCTATGCGCGCTTTCAGGGATACAAGCAAGCGCTGAGTCAAGCCGATATCCCCTTTTCGGAGGATTTGGTGCGGGTGGGCAACTACCGCTATGAATCGGGACAGGAGGCAACCCAGTATTTTCTTTCTTTGAAAGACAAGCCTACGGCGATTTTTGCCGCCACGGACGAGATGGCGATCGGCGCGATACATACGATCAAGGATAACGGTCTGCAAGTGCCGGATCACATTTCCGTCATCAGCGTGAACAATACACGGATGGCCTCCATGGTCAGGCCGCAGTTAACGGCCGTGGCTCAGCCGATGTACGATATTGGGGCGGTATCGATGAGGCTGTTGACCAAACTGATGAACAAGGAATCCGTGGAGCATTCCAAAGTTACGCTTCCCCACGAAATGATCGTGCGCCAATCGGTGGCTCCAGCCAGATGAGCCGCTTTGCGAAAGCCGGTCTGATCGGAGCGATGGACGAAGAAATCGCGCAGCTTGTACAGCGTATGGAGCAGGTGCGGACGAGTGAAAAAGCGGGCATTGTTTTTTACGAAGGGGAGTTCTTAGGCCGCCCGGCGGTATTGTGCAAGTCGGGTGTCGGCAAAGTGAACGCGGCCGTCTGCACCCAGATTTTAATCGACCGCTTTCAGGCCGATTATGTTATTTTTACCGGTGTGGCGGGCGCGCTCGACCCGGATCTGGATATCGGCGACGTTGTCGTTTCGACAGAATGCGTGCATCATGACATGGATGTCACGGCGTTGGGGTTTTCCCGCGGCCAAATTCCGTATCAGGACGTTTCCGTATTTGCCGCCGATCCCGAATTGATCCAATTGGCCGGCAGAGCGGGCGACGGGCTGCTTTCCGGAAAAACGGTCAAAGGCAGAGTGCTGTCCGGCGATCAGTTTATCGCGGACCGGGAAAAGGTGCGGGAACTGCACGATCAATTGGGAGGCCTTTGCACGGAAATGGAAGGGGCCGCGGCGGCTCAGACATGCGTGTTAAATCATGTCCCGTTTGTGGTGATTCGCTCGATGTCGGATCGGGCCGACGGATCGGCCCATGTCGATTTTAACGCGTTCACTGTTCGCGCCTCCGCTCAATCTTTCAAAATCGTTGCACAAATGATGAAGAACATGTATTAAATTTATTTTTGCAACCTTAACTTGTAGTAACAACTGTGCTATAATATAGTCGAGGCAAATTTTTCATATCGTGGTTCTCCTGGACATGGTTGAGTATAATTTGTCTTTTATTTGGTTTGCGTAAGCGCTTCAAATATAGTCGGGGCGCTATCGAATAAAATTTTTAGGAGGTTGCTTGTCTATTATGGGAAATGAACATGAGGAAATCATTAAAGCGGTTAAAAAAGACGGTAATCTGGCCGATTATCAAACCGCGTATGAGCAGTTCAATTGGGAAGACGTCGAAAAGCATTTCACCTGGCATCAGACCGGGAAGGTCAACATGGCTTTTGAAGCGATCGATCGCCATGTGAAGGAAGGAAAGAAGGACAAAATCGCGCTGTATTACAGCGACGATAAACGAGACGAGAAATACACATTCGGGGATATGATGAAGAAGTCCAATCAATTCGGGAATGTGTTGAAAAAGTTAGGTGTGCAGAAGGGCGAACGCTTCTTTATCTTTATGCCGAGAACGCCGGAGCTGTACTGCGCTTTGTTGGGCGCTTTGAAAATCGGGGCGCTGGTCGGTCCCTTATTCGAAGCGTTCATGGAAACGGCGGTCAAGGATCGTCTGGAAGACAGCGAAGCCTCCTGCATCATTACGACGCCGGCGTTGCTCCATCGCGTTCCGGTGGCCCAACTGCCCCTGCTGCAAAAAATTATTCTGGTGGGCGATCAAATCGAACTGCAGCCCGGTCAAATCGATTATTACAAGGAAATGGCCGGAGCGTCGGAAGAACTGGACATCGAATGGGTGGATCGGGAAGACAGCATGGTGATCCACTATACGTCGGGTTCGACCGGCAAGCCGAAGGGCGTCGTCCATGCGCATAATGCCATGATTCAACATTATTATACCGGAAAAATTGTGCTTGACCTGAAGGAAGATGATATTTACTGGTGTACGGCCGATCCCGGCTGGGTAACGGGAACTTCATACGGCGTGTTCGCTCCGTGGCTGAACGGCGTGACCAACGTGATCCGTGGCGGACGCTTCAGTCCGCAGGATTGGTATCAGACGATTGAAAAGTATAAAATCACCGTATGGTACAGCGCGCCGACGGCTTTCAGAATGCTGATGGGCGCGGGGGAGGAAGCGACGAAGCAGTTTGACCTGAGCTCGTTGCGCCATGTCGTATGCGTGGGCGAGCCGTTGAATCCGGAAGTGATTCGCTGGGGCCTGAAAGTTTACGGGCATCGGATTCATGACACCTGGTGGATGACCGAAACCGGCGCGCAATTAATTTGCAACTATCCGAGCATGGATATGAAGCCGGGTTCGATGGGAAAACCGATTCCCGGGACGGAAGCGGCGATTTTGGACAACAACGGGAATGTGCTTCCGCCGTATCAGATGGGCAATCTGGCGGTCAAGACGCCTTGGCCGTCGTTGATGCGGAAAATATGGAACAATCCGACCAAATTTGCGGAGTATTTTCGGGTGGAAGGTTGGTACATTTCCGGGGATACGGCCTATATGGATGAAGACGGCTATTTTTGGTTCCAGGGCAGAATTGACGATGTGATCAATACGGCCGGCGAGCGCGTCGGCCCATTCGAAGTGGAAAGCAAGCTTGTAGAGCATCCGGCGGTCGCCGAAGCCGGGGTGATCGGCAAGCCGGACCCGGTCAGAGGCGAGATTATCAAGGCCTTTGTCGCGCTGAGAGAAGGGTTCGAGGCGACGGATCAATTGAAAGAGGAGATCTCCAGGTTTGTCAAAGAAGGATTGTCCGCTCATGCGGCGCCGCGGGAAATTGAGTTCAAGGATAAGCTGCCGAAAACTCGCAGCGGCAAGATCATGCGTCGTGTGTTGAAAGCATGGGAGTTGAATTTGCCGGTCGGAGATTTGTCTACCATCGATGACTAGAATGGACGGGTGCGGGATTTTTCTCGCCGAACGAAACGAGAGGGTTGCCCTGAGCGGCAGGGCAACCCTCTTTTATTATTCCGGGCTTAATCTCCCGAATAGGAACTGGGTGCGGAAGGCGGCGATTCGCCGTATCCGTTTTCCGCGGCGACCCGATACCATCCGTTGGCCGGGACCATCATGTAGTCGAATTCTCTGGTTTCCAGCGTTTGAATTTTGCTGTAGGTTCCGTTCCGCTCGCTGCTGTAATACACATTGTACCGGATCGATCCCGGCGGTCCCGCCACCGGATTCCAACTAATATGCACGCCCAGTCCGCTGTCCATCGCTTTGACCGTCACGCCGGTTGGAGACGGGGGAGCGAACGGGTTGCTGTTGGCCTGCTCGTTGCCGGAAGGCTGGCCTTGTTCGACGATCGGGAAGTATCCGGTGGCCGCGTCGTCTTTGTTGGAATACACCAGCGGGGTGGGCGCCGATTCTTTCCCGGCCACGTCGACCGCGGTCAAATAGTAAGCGTAATGGAACGCCGGCGTAATGTAATTTTTGAATTGGGATTCCTGTCCGGTCATCACAACGGCGTTTAATTTTTCGAACGGTCCCCCGTTCATGGAACGATAAATTCGGTAGCCGACCACGTCTTCATTGGCGCTGGGCGTGAATGTGATTTTAACCAGATCGTCGATCGGTTCCAAAGCAACGTCCGTCGGCGGTGCCGGATTCACTCCGTCATCCACCCTCGGATCAACTTCCGTCGGGGCGGTTTTGTCCATATCTTTGGGATAATAATCTTCCGGCGTCATTCGCACCCCGCGTGACTTGAATGGGATGCTATTCGGGTATTTTTTGAACAATTCGGTAATGTTATCGATGATTTGTTTGATCGGCTGCTTCCTTTCGTACACCACTTTGTCCTGAATGAAATCTTCCGGCGTCGTCGGCAAGGCGATATAGTTAAAATTGTTGTAGGAGACGACCTTCATTTGTTTGAGCGCATCCACTTCCTCGGTCGGTATCCATTTTTTGTTGAACCAATCGGTTGTGACCAGCTTGGATTGCACCGCCAATTCGCTCGGAAGCTTTCCGGTAATCGAGGATACGGTCATCTTGACGATATCCTGCGGCATTGCAAATTCCTTCGTGGGGAACAATTCGGGCTTTTCCTCCACCGCCGCGTTCATGATCAGGGACCAGATATTTTTGGCGCCCTGCGTGCCTTTGCCCGACGGAAGCCGCTTTTGGTGATCATACCCGGACCAGACGCCCACGGTAATATCGGGGCTGTACCCCATAAACCAGGCGTCATAGTCGTTTTGGGTCGATCCCGTTTTGCCGACCACCGGAATGGTATTGTAGTTTTTAAACTTTTGGCGAATATCCGTCGCGGTTCCGGAAGTGATGACCGTTTTCAGCATGTCGGTGATCAGGAAAGCGGTTTGTTCGGAAAACACGCGTTTAGGTTCTTCCTTGTGTTCGTACACAATGCGGCCGTTGGCATCCTCGATCTTGCGAATCATGTAGGCGTCGTTGAAGACCCCCTGGTTGCCCATGGCGGCGTAAGCATTGGTCAATTCCTCGACGGTAACCCCGTATTTAAGCCCGCCGATGACGCCGGTCCGGGCATATTGATCCGATTCGGTCAGCGTGGTGATTCCTAATTGCTTGGCGAAATCCCATGCGTTCTCAATGCCGACCACGTCGTTGAACAAATAGATAGCCGGAATGTTGTAGGATTGATTCAAGGCTGTTCTCGCCGATATCATCCCTTGAAATTGATTGTTCCAGTTTTCCGGGATGTGAAATCCTTTTTGGCCGTCGGGAAGAACGATCGGCACATCGTCGATGGGGCTTGCGGGCTGAATGGCGCCCGACTCCAACGCCGGAATATACGCCGCGACCGGTTTCATGGTCGATCCCGGCTGCCTTAACAT
>CAYYCV010000014.1:27814-45584 GCA_964470405.1 uncultured Caryophanales bacterium | reverse complement strand
TCAATTCCGCAGGGCTGACATGGGTTTCCGCCCCACGACGCCGGCGGTCCGATTTTTTTTCGCTACACTTCTAAAACGTTAACAATAGTTGTTGACAATATTGTGAATTATGAAGCATAAAACGCTCAACGATGCAATAATAGAGTAGGGTATGGAGGAAAATGCGATGGCCGTGGAGAATTCAAAGTTTACGCATATGAATGAGCAAGGGCGTCCGCGGATGGTGGACATATCGGATAAGCCGGAGACGAAGCGCACCGCCGTCGCCAAAACGACGGTCACCATGAAGGATTCGACGTTGGCGGCGATTCGGCAGGGAAAGGTGTCCAAGGGAGATGTGCTGGCGGTCGCGCAGATTGCCGGCATCATGGCCGCGAAACGGACCCCGGAATTCATCCCGATGTGCCATTCGCTTCCATTGTCGGGCATCGATCTGGTTTTTTCCGATAACGGCAAGGATGAGCTTTATATTGAAGCAACGGTTTCCACGACCGGGCGCACCGGAGTGGAGATGGAGGCCTTGACCGCGGTGTCCGCCGCGGGATTGACCGTATACGATATGTGCAAGGCGCTGGAGAAGGGAATGGTGATTGGGCCTGCTTTTCTGGTGCAAAAAACAGGCGGGAAAAGCGGTGATTACCACAATTAATCGGGGCGGGGGGTGTTGGAATGGGATGGAAAGTGGCAATTTTAACAGCCAGCGATCTTGGCTCCCGGGGAGAGCGGGAAGATACCAGCGCTCAGGTCATCCGTGAAATGGTCGAGGAAGAAATGCAGGGAGAGATTGTAGAATACCGCATTGTTCCGGACGAAACGGATGAAATTATGGCGGCTTTAATCGAGATGGCCGACTATCTTCATGTCGATTTGATTATCACGACAGGGGGGACCGGCCTGGGCCCCCGCGACGTCACGCCGGAAGCGACGGAGCAGGTGATCGACCGCGAAGTTCCCGGGCTGGCGGAAGCGATGCGGATGGCCGCGCTTCGGAAATCCCCCCGCGCCATTCTTTCCAGGGGAATGGCCGGAACGAGAGGACGGACGCTGATCGTCAATCTTCCGGGCAGCCCCAAGGGAGTGCATGAAAACCTCGCCGCGGTGATTGATGTATTGCCTCACGCTTTGGGAATATTAAGCGGAAGCGAAAAAGAGCATGTCTGAAAAATAGAAGGGAGGGATTGCGATGTTATCGAATATTGGAATGCCTACGTTGATTTTGATTTTAGTCGTGGCCTTGCTGCTGTTTGGTCCGAGCAAGCTGCCGGAATTGGGGCGGGCTTTCGGCAAAACGCTGCGGGAGTTTAAGAACGGCGCCAAAGAAATGATGTCCGAGGAAGAGGAAGCGGGACAGCCCAAAGAAGCGAGCCGCAAGAATAGCGACGGGGAAGTTCTCCGGTCGGAGGATCGGAAAAAGGACGATAGCCATTTGCCGGATTGAGCGAAGGGGAAGGAAGTTGGTAGGGCTGGTGAGTGCTTGTGAAGGATAGAGCAATGTCGCTGGTGGAGCATCTGGGGGAACTTCGGAAGCGCATCATATGGGCATTGGTTGTGTTTGTGATCGCCATGCTGATCGGTTTGAGCATTTCCGGGCCGGTGATCGAATATTTGATGGCGGGTGTCGCCAAGGATGCTTCTTTGAACGCATTGTCACCGTGGGACGGGATTCGGACATACATGCAGTTCGCGTTCGTCATCGGATTGATCATCTCCCTGCCGTTCGTATTGTATCAGCTCTGGGCGTTCGTGAAGCCGGGCTTGCGCGAGGCGGAGCAGCGGGTGACGCTGTTGTATATCCCCGCCGCGGTGCTGCTGTATTTGACCGGTCTGGCTTTCGCTTATTTTGTCGTCTTTCCGATGGCGCTGTTCTTCACCCATTTGATGACAGAGCAGTTGGAGCTGACGCAAACCTATGGCATCACGCAGTATTTTTCCTTCATGTTCAATATTTTGCTGCCGATTTCGCTGCTGTTCGAGCTGCCGATCGTCGTATTGTTTTTGACGAAGCTGCGAATTTTGAATCCGATGCGGTTAAACCGGATGCGCCGGTACGCCTATGTGATTTTGCTTATCGTCGGCGCGATCGTTACGCCTCCGGATGTGGTCTCGGCGGTGATCGTCACGATCCCGCTGATCATTCTTTATGAAATCAGTTCCCTGATTTCCAGAGCGGTCTATCGCAAGCAGGTGCAGAAGGACAAGCAATGGGCAGCGGAATACGGTGAGAAATAAGCGTTTTTTCCAGTGAAACATGCGGCGTTTTGAAAGGGGCGGAGGCTCCTTTTTTTGCTGTCCGGCGGAATGTTTTATTTTGATTGTGGATACAATGGGTAGGGGAATCGCGTCATCACAAAAATTTTGTGAAAATTATTGAAAACCACTTGAAAAACGAATGCAAAATAGGTATTATAATAATTGTTGTTAGCACTTAACGATATCGAGTGCTAACAGTGAACGATTTTTGATGCAGATATGGAAACACCAATTTAAAAGGAGGCATTTTCAATGATCAAACCGTTAGGTGATCGCGTAGTAATTGAAGCCAGCGCGAAAGAAGAAGCAACAGCCAGTGGAATTGTACTGCCGGACACGGCCAAGGAAAAGCCGCAGGAAGGCAAAGTGATCGCTGTCGGCAGCGGCGTGTTCAAAGATAATGAACGGATTCCGCTGGAAGTGAAGGAAGGCGACCGCGTTATCTTCTCCAAGTATGCGGGAACGGAAATCAAGTATGAAGGCAAGGAACTGATGATTATGCGCGAAAGCGACATATTGGCGATTTTGCCCTAAGCTGCGGCGTGTGAAGATACTTAACCGAATGAATAAACCAGGGAGGTTACATTGTTATGGCAAAAGAGATTAAGTTCAGTGAAGACGCTCGTCGCGCGATGCTGCGCGGGGTCGATGTATTGGCAAATGTGGTTAAAGTGACGCTGGGGCCCAAAGGACGCAATGTCGTTTTGGAGAAAAAATTCGGCAGCCCGCTGATTACGAATGACGGTGTGACGATCGCCAAGGAAATCGAGCTTGACGACGCCTTTGAAAATATGGGAGCGCAACTGGTCAAGGAAGTCGCGACCAAAACGAACGATGTTGCCGGTGACGGTACGACGACGGCAACGGTGCTGGCCCAGGCGATGATTCGCGAAGGCTTGAAGAATGTTACGGCCGGCGCTAACCCGATGGTGATTCGCAAAGGGATCGAAAAAGCGGTGGCGGCAGCCGTTCAGGAATTGCACAACGTTGCCAAACCGATCGAAGGCAAGCAATCGATCGCGCAAGT
The DNA here is from genome assembly GCA_964470405.1 of uncultured Caryophanales bacterium. Lineage (GTDB taxonomy): Bacteria > Bacillota > Bacilli > Paenibacillales > CAYYCV01 > CAYYCV01. The sequence continues at coordinate 42,307 of CAYYCV010000014.1, read as the reverse complement.
GGCCGCCATTTCTTCCTCCGATGAAGAAGTGGGTCATTTGATCGCGGAAGCGATGGAGAAGGTCGGCAACGACGGCGTCATCACGGTAGAGGAGTCCAAAGGGTTCACCACGGAGCTTGAAGTCGTGGAAGGCATGCAGTTCGATCGCGGCTACCTCTCGGCCTATATGGTGACCGATACGGATAAAATGGAAGCCGTTCTGGACAATCCGTACATCCTGATCACCGACAAGAAGATTTCCAGCATTCAGGATATCCTGCCGGTATTGGAAAAAGTCGTTCAGCAAGGAAAACCGCTGCTGTTGATTGCGGAAGATGTGGACGGGGAAGCGTTGGCCACGCTCGTTCTCAACAAGCTGCGCGGCACGTTCAACTGCGTCGCCGTGAAAGCTCCGGGATTTGGCGATCGCCGCAAAGCGATGCTGGGCGATATCGCCGCATTGACCGGCGGGCAACTGATCACGGAAGAGCTCGGCCTGGATCTGAAATCGACCACGGTCGACCAATTGGGGAATTCCCGCCAAGTGCGCGTCACGAAGGAAAATACGATTATCGTGGACGGCGCCGGCGAAAAGAAAGATATCGGATCCCGCATCTCGCAAATTAAAGCGCAATTGGAAGAAACCACTTCCGATTTCGATAAGGAAAAACTGCAAGAGCGCCTGGCCAAATTGTCCGGCGGCGTGGCCGTGATCAAAGTCGGGGCCGCTACCGAAACCGAATTGAAAGAACGCAAGCTGCGGATCGAAGACGCTCTGAACTCCACCCGCGCGGCGGTGGAAGAAGGGATCGTATCCGGCGGCGGAACGGCGCTCATTAACGTATACAATGCCGTAGCTGCGGTGCAGGGTGAAGGGGATGAGCAAACCGGGGTGAACATCGTGCTTCGCGCATTGGAAGAGCCGGTTCGCATTATCGCTTCCAACGCGGGCCTTGAAGGCAGCGTAGTGGTAGAACGCCTGAAAAAGGAAGCTGCGGGCATCGGATTTAACGCGGCTACCGGCGAATGGGTGAACATGATCGACGCGGGGATTGTGGACCCGGCGAAAGTGACGCGCTCCGCTTTGCAAAACGCGGCATCCGTTGCGGCCATGTTCCTGACCACCGAAGGCGTCGTTGCCGACAAGCCGGAGGAAAAATCCGGCGGCGGCGGCATGCCTGACATGGGCGGAATGGGTGGCATGGGGGGAATGGGCGGCATGATGTAAACAAGGGCTAAAACCCTTGATACATCAACGGTTTCCAATTTAGGAAGTGCCGTTTGCCCCCATTGAACTAAAATAATAGGCTTCTCACGGGTTCAAATTGAACTTTATGAGAAGCCTATTTTTTATTCGTTACGTAGGCCGTCGAGCATCTGGTTAAGTTTCTTATCCAAAGTAAACACGGTATGTTTTCCAATTTTTGAATAGGCAAAGAGCAAGGAGTCAACAAAATCGATTTTGCTTTCACTATAGACCTTTAGCGCTTCAATCAGGATACTTTTGTCATGAGTGGAGATGTTATTGTACCCGAGCAAGTTCCGTAATGAATCAAAGATCAGAGACCGCTCAACCTTGTAAACTTTTTCAAGTACATATACGACTTCCGCGATGATTTCATTAGGGATAAAGATGGGGTGATTTTCAATCTTCTCGCTGGCTTGATCGACGAACTGAACCGCATCTTGAAGCAAATACCGCAAGATTAGATTTGCATCAACGATGTTCATGTTTCTCCTGCGCACCTTTCACCCAAGCGTCTTGTTCAAATTGGATAAGATCCGGATTTGCGAATTGTTTCAATGCACCTCTCGCCGTGGAAGTATTGGATGTTGGTATATTATTTGGGCTAGGTTGTTCAATGGGCAATATGATTACTTCAACGTCCTGATTACGCAAGCTCTCAGGAAGATCGACGATATGCTTAAGAGCATTGCTGTTTGTTACTTTTCTAACAAAATTCATGTTCATCACCTTCCTTAGTTTAAGTATAACGAATTAAGGGTTGACTCACAATTGTTATTTCCACCGCATGATTCCATTGGTTTAAAGATAATTTGGAATATACCCACTCCGGCCTCCGCAAGCAAAGAGATGTGCGTGTGACGCAATGAATGAGGTGATAAGCTCCGGGTAACCTTTATAATTTTCTGTTTTAGCGAATATTGGGACGAAAACCATCATTTTCGAGGGAACGATAACCAAATGGGACAGCACCCCAAACGTGAAATCCCTTATAAATCAAGGCTTTAACCTAACACGGCAGATGGCAACCAAGTAGCCTATGCCCACGCATAATGGCGATGACGATGTTGGAATCGAATAAATATCCCGAGTGGTTGTGGGTCACTTTCCCCAGCCCTCCCGCGACTCCTGAATGTGGTCTAATAATTCTTGCGCTTCCCCGGGCTTCAGAATTCCAGCCACACTTAAAATGTCATCGACTGAGTAATCATCAAAGTCCTCGATGGTTTCTGCTTCAAGATCTATGACAAGCTTTTTGGTGGAAATATTGTTTTCAGATAAAAACGCCCTTAAGTCTTTAGCTATATGAGGATGGAGTTTGCGTACCATGGACATGGAGAACCGCTCCTTTATCAAAATAGGTTGCTGAATCGTTCGCTTCCCGCGATCTTCTTCGATCTGTACTTACAACCCATTATACCCGATCATGGAATGAATGGATACGGCCGCGGCACACAGGACGAGCTATTATCGTGTGCCTTTCATGTGTATGGATCATGGAGAGTCTCGCGGATAAGTTTAGGCAAATCGCAGCTAGGGGGTATCCATTTATAGGTTTTCCATAAGTTGAGCAAACTTTTGGGAGGCCTCTTTTTTCATGTCGCCGGGCAACGAATTTGCAGTAGGATTTTATAAGTTTCCAACTGTTTTTAAAAAGAAAACGCAGGCTGAAACGATTATAATGAACGAGAAAGTTGCGAATAAACGGTTTGATTTACGAATGAATGGCGGGGATGATTTGCTTTATTTGGGAACCTCAAAGGTCGATATTACGCCTGCCCGCCCTGTACCGTTAGCGGGTTTTGCCGTAAGGAGCAACAAAGGTCCGTATGAAGGGGTATCGCATCCCCTGCATGCCCGAATATTGCTTTTTCAACATGTGGATGAACAAGGCCGCAAGACATCGCTTGCGCTGGTTTCGGCAGACCTGCTTTGGTGGGGAAGCGATCGCGTGCCGGAATTGAAAAAACGAATTCGCGCGCGCTGGGCTGCCGACGAGATTATTTTGACCTCCACCCACACCCATTCGGGACCGCAAACCAGCACGCTGTTCGCGCCTTCTCTGGGCAAGCCGGAAATGGATTATATCGTTTTGTTGGAGGATCGGCTTTTGAAAGGTGTTTCTGCGGCGGCAGGGCGGCTGGAACCGGTCGCCGTGGAATGGGGAAAGGGTTCATGCTCCATTGGGATATACCGAAGAACCCGGAACGGGGATGTGATCGATTTCGGTCCCAACCCAAACGGTCCGGTCGATCATGATTTGAATGTCATCCGCTTTACTGCGGAGAATCATAGGGTGAAAGCGATATTGGTTCACTATGCGTGTCACCCCGTAACCACGACGGATAATTTCGTTTCATCGGAGTTTACAGGTTTCGCCATGGATCGGTTGGAACAGTCGCTCGGGGAAGAAACGGTGGCCGCATTTTTGCAGGGAACTTGCGGCGACATCAACCCGTCCGTCCATGGACAATTCTGCACAGGAGGCGATGCGGAGGTAACGAGGCTTGGCCATATTCTCGCCGATGACGTTCAAAGGGCGCTGGAAAATATGGAGACGCTGCAATCGAAGGCGCTTGCATCCAAAACGGTTCACTTGAACATTCCACTGCGGCGGATTCCGGAACGATCCGTGCTGGAAGCAACGGTTTCGGATCCGGGCGTCAGGGGGGAATGGAGCCGTTTGCTGCTGGCGTCTCCGGAAAGAATGCGCGAGTACATTCCAATGGAAATGACGAAGGTGACCTTGGCGGAAGGACTGATGCTGCTGACCTTCAATGCGGAGGTCGTGGTCGAGTACGGGCTGTTTGCCAAAGGGTTGGTCAAGGATGGTGTGCTTCCCATGGGCTATTGCAATGGAATGATCGGCTACGTGCCGACGGCCAGGCAATTGGATGAGGGGGGTTACGAGGCCGTCGAATCGACGTATTATTTTGGACTGCCCGCCCCGATACACCCATCCGCGGAGAAGTTATTTCGGAGAGCGATCAGCCGAATCCTGCTTGAAAACGATGATCCTGTTTCGAACTGAAACGCCGTTTTTTTAACCATGTTAGTTGCTTTATAAAAGTAACTAACATAGGTGTCAACAAAGATTTTTTCGTTATGAGGAGTTCTATATGAAATATGATGATTTGGCTATCGGAGTGGACATAGGCGGGACGAATATCAAACTGGGTTTAATCGATGAACACGGCGCCATGATAGATCAGTTGTCTTTACCGGTCGTTCGAAACGAGGGTGGAATCGCCGATGTTTCCTATATTTCCAGGACAATCTCCGACTTTATCCGCACGCATCGTGTTTTTTCCAGGCTAAGGGGTGTGGGAATCGCGTGCCCGGGCATTCTTGATACCAGGCATGGGATCGTGAAGTTTGCAGTGAATTTAGGCTGGGCGCACATCGAATTGGCGTCGTTGCTGCAAGAGCATTTGCAGCTTCCCGTCCGATTGGAAAGCGACGCGGTTGCCGGGGCGATGGGCGAAAGGTATTATGGCGCGGGGATCGATCAACCTACTTTTTTATATGTATGCATCGGAACCGGCGTAGGCGCCAGCCTCATCATCGACAACGAATTTTATAAAGGGGGATGGGGCTCGGTTATCAATATTGGGCACACCAGCATCATTCATAATGGCTTGCCGTGTGAATGCGGAAACAAAGGATGCCTTGAGAAATACGTTTCCGCCCCTGCCGTAGCGCAGCGAGTGAGGAATGAAATACACGCGAAGAAGAACTCGATGCTGCATGAATATATCAATGAGCCGCACGCATTGGATTCCCGTCTTGTTTACCGCGCCGCCGAGCACGGTGACGCATACGCCAGGGAGGTATTGAAAGAGGCGGGTCGATTGCTGGGGATCAGCTTGGTAAATTGCCTGCACCTGTTCGGTATAGAAAATATGATTATTGGCGGCGGTTTCAGTCAAGCAGGCAAGTATTTTCTGGATCCCGCAAGACAAGTCGTTGCGGAGCGGTTTGAAGAGCATAACGGCCGCAAGGTGAGCATCGTATGCGCTTCTCATCCGGTCACATCCGGGGTATTGGGGGCGGCGGCCCATTGGTTCAAATAGCGCATTTGGAGGGATGAAGATGAAAGCTCGTTCCGCCAACCCGTCGTCCATTCGCGATATCAACCGCACCAGCGTATTGAATATCATTCGGAGAAAAGGCCCGATATCGCAAACGGAAATCCTTAAAGTTCTCTCTTTGCAGCCTTCAACGATTTTGCGTATTACGCAGGAACTATTGGATGAACAACTGATCGTTCCGATCGGGCGAGGGCAGCAAAACGCCAAAGGCGGCAGAAGGGCAACGCTGTTGGAAATTAACGGCGAAGGGGCCTATGCGATCGGGATCGATCTGAATTCCGATGAAATCATGGCGATACTGTTGAACTTAACCGGCTGTGTTATCGGTGATGTTCGAATGGACTGTCCTTCGGAACATGGGGCGGACCGCGTAATGGAAACGTTGCGGAAGGCGATACAAGAATTGCTTCATCAATATGGAGTTGCGGTTGACAAGGTATTGGGCATCGGAGTAGCGGTGCCGGGAAAGGTGGATCATGCTTCAGGCGTATCGGTTTATGCCATTAACTTTTTGAATTGGAGCAACGTGCCGATCGGCAAGATGCTGGAAGAAGCCTTCCGGATGCCGGTGTATCTTGAAGTCGATATGCGCGCTATGGCCTACGGCGAGATGTGGTTTGGCAGGGAAAACGATAACATGCTTTGTTTGGGCTTTCGCAGCGGCATCGGGCTGGGCATGATATGGAACGGTCAACTATACCACGGAGCCAACCAAGTGGCGGGGGATGTCGGTCATGTCATCGTAAAACCGGAAGGGCCCCTATGCAACTGCGGCAGAAAAGGATGTTTGGAAGCGGTTGCGAGTGAAAGAGCCATTTACAACAAGGTCCAGGATTATATGAATCGGCATCCGCAATATTCCGTAAGCGGAACGGCTTCTTCCGTCAAGGAACTGGATATGAATGCGATTCTTGAAGCTTTTCGACATGGCGACCCGGTGATTCGTGAATTTGTTGTGGAGGCGGCTGAATATATCGGGAAAGTGCTTTGCGATCTGGTTCGTGTCCAGGATCCTCATATCATTGTGATTGGAGGGCATATTCTCGCATCGAGCCCCGAGTTTTTGCGGATGGTGCGGGAAACGTTCAACGCCTTACAGCCAAACTATGCGGATGATGTGCCGGAGATTGAACCCGCCCGTTTTGGAGAAAAAAGCATTGCGATCGGCGCGGCTTCCCTTATATTGTCAAGGGTGTTTCAACCGAGCGAAAAAATTTGAGCGGAAGGTGAAATCATATGCTGATGGATCAATATTTTAAGGAAGTTCATACGCAAGTGGAAAAAATTTATACGGAGCAGAAGGAGGTCATTCAAGAGGTTTCCCGCAAAATCGCCGACTCCGTCGAGAAGGGCGGCATCCTTCACGTGTTTGGCAGCGGGCACTCGCACATGATTGCCGAAGATGTTTTTTTCCGGGCGGGCGGGTTGGTTTGTGTCAATGCGATGCTTGAAGAATCGTTGATGGAGCTGAATGTCGGCAGGTCGACCGTGTTGGAGAGATTAAGCGGCTATGCCCGTGTGCTGCTGACCGGCTATGATTTGCGCGCAGGCGAAGTCATTGTGATCGTATCCAATTCAGGCATCAATGCCGTCCCCATCGAGTTGGCGTTGGAATGCAAGAACAAGGGCCTTTATGTCGTGGCGTTAACGAATATGGCGCATTCTTTAAAGGCAACTTCGCGTTATTCCAGCGGAAAAAGATTGTTTGAGGCAGCCGATGTGGTATTGGATAATTGCGGCGTTTATGGCGATGCGACGATTTCATACGATGATTCGGGCTGCAAAGTAGGGCCAACGTCGACAATGGGCGGCATCTTCATCATACAAGCTCTTATGGTAACGGTAGTGGAGGAACTTGTCAACAAAGGGATCGTTCCGCCGGTTTTGGTCAGTGCGAATCGGGATGGCGGGGATGGGCATAATCGCGAGCTCGTATCCCGATACAAGGAAAGAATCAGGTACCTGTAATGGCGGGAAAGTGGATCTGGTTAAGGGGGTGATCGCCGCTGTTGCTTTTCGCTGTTGGTTGGGCTTTTCATAGCAAAAATCAAAAATAGGGAGTGTCGTTATGAAGAAAGCAATGGTTAAACTTATGGTTGCAGCAATGCTGATCAGTTTGGTTGTTGGATGTTCAGGCAAGGAAAAAGCGGGTTCGACAAATCCCGAAGAGGGCGTCTCCAAAGCGGAAAATGAGGTTACGCTGCAATTCGCGAGCTGGCGTGTGGAGGAGATCGAGGCGTTTAAACAACTGAATGCCAAGTTTAACGAGAAGTATCCGAATATTAAGGTCAAATACGAGCCGATCAAGGCAACGGAATACGACTCGGCCTTAAACACGGCATTGAATACGGGAACGGGAGCCGACTTGTTTTACGTTCGACCGTTCGATCTTGGCTTGAATTTGTATAAAGCGGGGCATCTGTTGGAGGTCAATGAAAGCAACGTGCCGAATTTGGCTAATGTCGGCGAATCGCAAAAAGCGGTTTACATCGACGAGAACAATAAACTGTTCGCCGCGCCGTACGTTTATGTTGCCTATGGATTCTTGTATAACGAAGCCATTTTTGAGAAGTATAACATCAACATTCCGGAAACGTGGGATGCGTTTTTCGAGGTTTTGGAAAAACTGAAGAATGCCGGCGTCACTCCGCTTGCGCTGGGTTCAAAAGACCAATGGGTATTGTCCAGCGTATTATCGAATGGACATTATGCCAACTTTGTCGACGGCGAGAACTGGCGCAAGAAATTGATCAAAGGGGAAGCCAAATTAACCGATACAGGTTTTGTGGAGTCATTCAAAAATCTTCAGAAGTGGGCGGATTATATGCCTCAAAACTTCGAGGGCATTGGATATACGGAATCCCAGCAGATGTTTTTAACGGAGCAAGCGGCGATCTATCCTTCGGGGTCATGGGAAATCGGAGTGTTTCGCTCACAGAATCCCGATTTGAAGTTGGGCTTTTTCAAAAGTCCCACAACGAAGGCGAACGACAAAAAATGGGTCGGCTTCAATGGCGGCGCGGGGCTGGGCGTAAACCCCAAGTCCAAGCATATCGATGAAGCGTTTACGTATATCAACTGGTTGATGAGCGAGGAAGCGCAAATCATCGCCGGGAATTTAATGGCCGGACTTTTTCCTTGCGCAAACATCGATAATACACAATTAACCGACCCGCTGGCCAAAGCTTGGTTGGATGCCGGCGGCACAAACGGCGAGAATTTTGCGATTGGATGGAGCTTTCAAAAAGTCAGCGAGGGCACGCCGAATGCCACTCAATTGACGGAAGAGGTGATTCCCGGCTTGCTGAAGGGAACGATATCGCCTGAACAGGCCGCCGAACATATTCAGGAAGGGCTGGACACATGGTTCAAGCCGTAAAAAAACAAAGGTTTGCCTTCATCGGGAAAACGCTGCTTTTTCTGTTGCCGGCGCTGGTCATTTATTCCGCCTTTATGGCGATCCCTCTCCTGATGTCCATTAAGCTCAGCTTTTATTCCACGTCGGGAGTAGGGGAAGCCGCATTCGCAGGATTCGATAACTTTAACAAGTTGTTTTTTGATCCGTATATCAGCAAGCGATTTTTGAATGCTTTGGAAAACAACTTTGTTTTTCTCCTATGGACCATGCTGCTGCAGAACGTTCTCGCCTTGTGGATCGCGATGCTGTTGTCGTTGAACTTCCGGTTTTTCCGCGCCGTTCGAACCATTGTATTCATTCCGGTCACGATGTCCGTCGTGCTTGTCGGATACATCTGGAGCTTGATGCTCAATCCGAACTGGGGAGCCGTCAACACGGTGCTGAAAGGCATCGGGCTGGATTCATGGGCGATTTCCTGGCTGGGCAACGAAAGCACGGCTTTGTTATCGGTGGCCGCCGTGAATGCATGGAATTTCATCGGTTTGGCCGTGATGCTGTTTCTTGCCGGCTTGCAAGGCATACCGAAGGATTTGTATGAGGCGGCCAACCTCGACGGGGCCGGAAAATGGAAAGAGTTTGTTCATATCACGATACCGCAATTAATGCCGGTGATTGGCGTTGTCACGATCCTTACGCTGGTGGGGAATTTTAGTCAATTTGAGTTGATTTACTCCCTGCAAGGAACGAATGCCGGCCCGAATTATGCGACCGATGTGTTGGGCACATTCTTCTACCGCACTTCGTTCAGTTCATTGACCGGAGCTCCCCCGGATCTCGGTTTGGGTGCGGCCATCTCAACGATTACATTCTTAATCGTTTGCTGTCTTGTTTGCTTCTGGCTGTATTTGACCCAGTGGCGAAAAGCGGAGTAGGGGGAATAAACGATGTCTGCAAGGTGGAGATCGCGATTCGCGAAAATGCTGATCTACGTCACTCTGACCGTATGTATGGCGGCCGTATTGTATCCGTTGTACATTATGATCGTCACTTCATTCAAGAGCAATCTGGAAGTGCTGAAAAAGCCGCTCAGTCTCCCGCAGAGGTGGAATTTTGACGCCTATTTCAAAGTGTTGGACCTGTCCAATTTTGCGGCCCTTTACAAGAATAGCCTGTTTGTAACGGTCTGCTCGATCTTGTTGATTTTGATCGTGTCGCTTCTGGCGTCCTATCCGCTGGCCAGGTTCCGTTTTCGCTTGAACAGGCTCGTCTATATTTATTTCATATTCGGCGTCATGCTGCCGATTCGGCTGGCCGTTGTCGATTTGTTCGGTTTGCTGCAAAGTCTGAATCTGTATGACTCGCTTTGGGGATTAATCATGGTGTATACGGCTATGGGCATTCCGTTTTCGTTATTGATCCTGTGCGGCTTTATGCGGGAAATTCCCGGAGAAATTGAAGAATCGGCCAAAATGGACGGTTGCAACGACCTGAAGCTTTTAACGGTGATCATTACACCGCTGGTAAGACCGGCATTGGCTACGGCGGCGATTTACAACTTGATGCCCATCTGGAACGACTTTTATTTTCCGCTTATTTTTCTGAAGACAGACGCATTAAAAACCGTACAGTTGGGGACAGCGATCTTTTTCGGGCAATACCAGACGGAGTTGCCGACGGTGTATGCGGCATTAACCATGTCCATCTTGCCGCCGCTGATCATTTATTTGTTGCTTTCGAAAAACTTTATTAAAGGATTGACAGCCGGAGCCGTAAAAGGTTGACCTTTCCGCTTCGGCCGCAGATTCCTTTGCTTCCGCTCATATTTGTATCCAAACAGACGGTTTCCCGGAAATCGTCTGTTTTGATTTGAATATCGCATGATATTCGCGAAAGATGCAGTCGTAATTTATAAGTTTATGCTCGTTTTTGGAAAGATTCCTGTTCCCCAATCTATTATGATAAGTGCAACGAAGCACCATTTTTGTGGAATAAGCAAAGGAGAATGATGGCGATGACTCATGAAAAACCGGCGATACCGGGGTTGGGCGGTATTTGCAGCATGGAAGAAGCTTTCCGCACAGGGATTCCTGTGGAGGAAAATGTGCTATTTTTGAAACGATTGAATTATATAAAGACGAGGTTGTACGATACGATGGTGAAGCATATGAATCGCACGCCCGAATGGGAAGTAAAGGGAGCCATGAGCCTGCATCTGTGGCTTGACGCCGAGCATGCGGCCGCTTTGCGCAAACGGGTGTCGGAAATGAGAGAGCCTCCGCTCCATCTTGATAAAGTGCCGGATGAACGGCTGGAACGATGGATGAACGAGGTGATCTATGCCGGTACGACCGTCGAGCTGTTGACGGGGATCTTCGATGTCGTTCGTCCGGCTTTGCTTGCCGCCTATCGGGAGCATATGCTTCTGACGAATCCGCTTGTCGATCACCCGACTTGCCGCGTATTAAAGTTCATCGCGTTGGAAGAAGAGGAGATGGTGAAGTGGGGGGAGAACGCGTTGTCCGCGCTGGTGCGGACGGAAGCGGATGAGAATGAGCGCCGGGACTGGAAAGCGCATCTGCAAGCTTATTTGGCTGCCGCCGATGGAATTTCCGGCGTTCCGAACGCGAACAAGCATGCCGATGTTCCTTCCCCGCGGGCGGTGAAGCCCTACGAAGCCGATTATGCTCCGCGCCGCGACGGGCGCTTCAGCGATTTATACAACAGCGTGTTGAGCGCGGATGAGCTGTATCTGGATCGCTCGCGCGACGCGAAAGAAAGAATGTACGCGCTCTTGTACAAAAGGGTTCGGGAAATGGACGTGCCGGAAATGCAGTGCTCCATCGTCGGCCAGACGCCGGGGCAACCGTGGGAATATTATTTGGACATGGGCCGGCAAATCTTCGATGAAGCGAGACATTCCATGATGGGGCAAGTCGGCTTCGTTCATAACGGAGTAGATTGGATGAAGCTTCCGGTCCATATCAACTGGTCGCTGGAGTTAAATACGATGCTTACGCCTGACGAGCGGCATGCCATTTTGTTTGAAATCGAGTACGGCCTCATGCCCGGCAACACAGGCAAGAAGTATGAATGGAACATCTGTCGGGAGGCCGGGTACGACCTGGGCGTTACATTCCATGACCATGATTGGGCGGATGAAGTGCTGCACGCGCAAATCGGTAAAAGGTGGATCGTGAAAAAGCTTGGCGGTGTGGAGCAGACGCTGGCATTGGCGCGTCATGCGTACAAAAAGCTGGCGGATGCAAGGCCGCAATACATCAGCGAAAATCCGAACTGGTGGCAGGACTTCTACGATCAAGTAAAAGACAAGGCGTTCCCGAACGCGTCGGGTCACAGCAACTAGAGGAGGCGGTATCATGGATTTAACGGATAAAATATGCTTGGTAACCGGAGCCGCCAGAGGGATCGGCCTGGCCATTGCCGATAGGCTGCATCAGGCGGGGGCCAAGGTCGTCTTATGCGATGTGGATAAGGAGCAAGTGGAGCGGGCGGCGGCTTCTTTGTCGGCCCACCGGGCGATCGGCGTTCAAGCGGATGTCTCGAAAGAACGGGATATTGAATACGCGGTGGAGACAACGCTTAAGAAGTGGGGGGAGGTTTCCGTATGGATCAACAATGCGGGATTGGCGCGTCATGCCTCCGTCGCCGACATTCGCGGGGACGACATCGATCGGATGATGAGCGTAAACGTGAAGGGAACCATACTCGGCAGCAAGCATGCCCTGAAGCGAATGGCTCCTTTTCGAAGCGGTCACATCGTTAACATTCTATCTACGGCGGCATTAAACGGCCTGCCGGGACAATCGGTTTACTGCGCTTCCAAGTTTGCGGCGCGCGGTTTTACGTTGGCGTTGCAGGAGGAAGCCGCACCGCTGGGAATCCGCGTAACGGCGGTGCTTCCGGGCGGCGTGAACACCCCGTTCTGGATCGATGCCAAGGAGCGGGACAGACCGCCCGAATCCATATTGCTGCCGCCGGAACAGATCGCCAAGGCGGTGCTTTCGGTCTTGCAAACCGATGAGATGTGCGTGATTAAAGAACTGGTCGTTCGCTCGATTCATGATGTCGACACGCTTCCTCCGGCGAAGGAAGGGGCTGCGCAATGAACGGATTCGTATGGTCGTCGCATGTGCTCCATTCATCGGCGCTCAATGCTCGGCGAGTGTATCGGATTATTTTGCCGGAAGGGGAACTGTCAGAGCATCGACGCCTGCCTTTGTTGATTTTGCTGCACGGAGTCACCGGCTCCGAAACGGATTGGATCGATCAAGGCGGCGTGGTCGAATCGATGAACCGCCTGCTGGCCAGGGGCGCGATCGGCCCTATGGCCGTTCTGACGCCCTCGGACGGGCTGGCCGAAATCGGAACGGGCTATTTAAACTGGAAGGACGAAGAAGAACATCGCTACGAGGACTACCTGCTTACGGATACGCTGGAGGAGGTCGAAACCAGATGGCCTGTAGGCGGAGCGAAAGAGAAGCGGGCGATTGCCGGGTTGTCCATGGGCGGGTACGCGGCGTTCCGGATCGGGCTTTCTCATCCGCATTGGTTTGCCGGCGCATCCAGCTTAAGCGGATTTTTCGATGCCGGGGAAATGGGGAATTTAGTCGGGGAACAGGCGTTTCAGCGTATGTTTAAAAACGATGAAGGGTGGCTTCGTCAGCGGTCTCCATTGTATATGGAGGCGGATGTCTGCGGGGGGCTTCCCCTTTTTTTGTTTGATTGCGGCACGTCCGATGGTTACATTGAACAAAATCGCAGCTTGCGCTTAAGATGGCTGGAGAGCGGTGTGCCCCATCGCTATGTTGAAAAAGAAGGGGCGCATACGTGGCATTATTGGAGCGGCGGCATACCGGATCATCTTGTTTTCCACTATCATGCAATGAATGTTAAGGCATAGCAGTCGGCGGGGACATCCCGTATCTCTCTTTAAATACCGTGCTGAAGCGTGAAGGAGACAAATGGACAAGGTCGGCCATCTGCCCTGCGGTGATGGTTTCGAATCAGTTTATTTTGAAACAGTTCGGCGTGCCTTGGATGAAAAAGAAGGGGCACATGAAATCCCGGGATATTGTTTATTCCCGGTTGCAAGAGATGAGCGTACGCGTCCAACGGCGTGCGCGTTTCAATCAGACCTTCCAACGAAATCAAATTCCCCGGCTGTATCAACCGGCAATGCCCCTTCTCGATATAAACGATTAAGCAGTATATTCGCTGCCGAGTAGATGCGTCTTTCAAGAGAAAGGTTAAAGCTGTTCTTCACTCGGCCTTCATGCACCGCGGCTCCTTCTTCTCCACCTCCGCATATCGCGCGAACAGCGGGAAGTGGACGTACCCTCAGCTTCCGATCGGCCGCGATTCGAACTCCAGATGCGTGTTGAAAAACGCCAGATCCCGCCGCTCTTTCGTCATATGCCCCGAATTGTGGAACGCCGGCAGCCCCGGCTCAGGATTGCGCACCATCGCTGCCGCCGACTCGCCGCACTTCCTGTACTTGCTCTCCCACAGCTTCTTCATCGCTACCTTGTCACGCAGGTCGCCCCCTCGGCGTGGATCGACGCGACTCAACGCTAGCGGCTGTTGCTCCGATAGCGGAAAGAAAGTTGCTTTCTTATTTTCGTAAATCGCTGATCTTGCGGGGTTGCCCCTAGTAGAATTTAGTGGAGTTGGGCAAGCTAGGCGCTAGCGTCGCAAAAAACGATGACCCGAAACAGCGAAATTTTGAATTGACAGATAAAAAAGCAGATGTTATATTAATACGTACAAACGTACAAACGTACAAACGTACAAACGTACAA
>CAYYCV010000014.1:5165-27714 GCA_964470405.1 uncultured Caryophanales bacterium | reverse complement strand
TTTAGACTCTCAGGCGAGCAACAAAAGATGTGAATCATTCGAACAGAGATGGGGGGAAGTGTGTTGTATGGGCAATAATCTTATCATCGATACGGATATGCATAATGCATTGAAGTCAAACTACGATTTGTTGCCTTATTTGCCCAAGGCTTGGCATGAGCAATGGCTGCGTTTCGGTGTGGGCAATATGCATCCTTATTATACTCCGGTAGGAGTGATGCGACGGGATGCAAGCAGTTCCGGAGAGCCGCCTGGCAGCGACCCTGCTTTTGTGAAGGAGCATTTGCTCGACAAGTATCATATTGCTTATGCTATTTTGACCGGTTCAGGAATGCTGGGGGTATCTGTTCTTCCGGATCCCGATTACGCGAATGCGATTTCTTCAGCGTATAACGATTGGGTTGTTGAGACATGGTGCAAGTTTAGCCCTCAATACAAGGGCTCCATTCTTATTAATCATACTGACCCTGTTTATGCTGCCAAGGAAATTGATCGTATGGCTAAACATCCGGACATGGTCCAAGTGTTGATGGCCAGTGCATCAAGAATCTTATTCGGCCAGCGCTTCTATCATCCGATTTATGAAGCGGCTGAACGGAATGGGCTGCCTGTTGCCATTCACCCCGGGGATGAAGGGGTGGGTATTTCACCTCCGCCTACTACGGCAGGATTTTCTACCCGTTATATGGAGTGGCATAATACATTGCCGATCAGTTTCATGTCCCACCTGAACAGCCTGATTTGCGAAGGGGTGTTTGAGAAATTTTCGGGCTTGAAAGTTGTTATTGTAGAGGGCGGCATCGCCTGGCTTCCCCACATGATGTGGAGAATGGATAAAAATTACAAAGCATTAAGGTCCAGTGCACCGTGGTTGAAACGCCCACCGTCAGCATACATCAAAGATCATATCCGTCTGACGACACAACCCATTGAAGAACCGGATGACCCGCGTCAGCTATCTTATATTTTCGAAATTATTGATGCTGGCAATACGGTCATGTTTTCATCGGATTATCCACATTGGGATTTTGACAACCCGCGGAATACGCTGCCTCCATTGCCGAAGGAAGTCAAACAGCGAATCCTGTACGACAATGCATCTGAACTGTACAAGCTTGGCGGTGCTGGAAGGAAGGAAGAGGTCAGATGAACCGGATATTGGTGGGGACGAAAGATGAGATTGCGGCAAGCGGGTATAAGGTGGTCGAGATTGACAGACGCAAGGAAATCGAGGTAGGCGTGTATTACGTGAACGGCGAATTTTATGTTTGGCGCAATGTTTGTCCGCATCGCGGCGCGCCGGTTTGCCAAGGGGTTGTAACGGGTACGAACTTGCCTTCCGGAGTGTATGAGTATGAATATGGTTGCGATCGGCAGGTATTGAGATGCCCATGGCATGGGTGGGAGTTCGATCTAAAGACAGGCGAGCATATGGTTGAAGGCACTGCGAAGCCGGCCAAGTTGCGGGGCTATTCGATTGAAGTGGACAATAACGATGTGTATGTCGTGATAAGCAAGGGATAACGGGTTGCTTAATTTCCGGTTGAATGGGGTGAAACAAGTGTACCTTATCGGGATTGATATCGGGACATCTTCTTCGAAAGGTGTGCTTGTAAATGAGCAGGGCAACGTATTGGCAGCGGGCAAGCGAACGCATGATGTGGAGTTTTGTCATCCCGGTTGGGCAGAGCAAGATGCCGACCAGGTTTGGTGGAAGGAAACAAGGGAATTGATTCGGGAGTTGCTGGTTGTATCGAAGGTCCCGGCCGACGAGATCGCCGCGATTGGTTGCAGCGGTGTGTGTCCGGTCATTGTGCCGATTGATCGGGAAGGCAGGCCGCTTCGGAAAGCGATTCTTTATAGTATTGATGCGCGATCGACGGAGCAAATTCATAAACTCAATGCCAGGTTCGGACCAGATTGGATCAAACAGTCAAGCGGGCAGTCATTGTCTTATCAGTCGGTCATGCCCAAGTTGATGTGGCTTCAGGAGAATGAGCCGCAGGTCTGGCAGCATACGTATTCCGTGTTAAGTGCAAGCGGTTACCTTGTTTTTCGGCTATGCGGCGCCGCAGTCATGGATCACTTCACAGCGGCCGACGGAGGATTTGGTTATGCTCCCTCGTCGCTCTCCTGGAGCGAGGAGGATTTCGCCGAGGCAGGGATCGATGTCAAGAAAATGCCCCAATTGGGCTGGGCTACCGACATCGCCGGAACGGTCAGTCCCGAAGCGGCGCTAGAGACAGGTTTGCTTCGGGGGACGCCCGTGATCATTGGAACGGGCGATGCATTATCCGAGATGATCAGCACCGGCGTCGCCGGTCCCGGCGAGGCCTCCCTGTTATATGGTTCGACGTTGTCGCTCATGACTATGGTTGAACGTGCGTCTGCCAACCCGACTGTTCCATCCTACCCCGGGTGGAAAGAAGGACAACTTATCGTGGCCGCCGGCGTGAGAAGCGGGATGAGTTCCTTTTCCTGGCTGCGGCGGTTACTCGGAGACAAGTCGGAGGAAGAGCTTTTCAGGCGAGCCCAACCTGGTATGGAGAACGTTCCTGTTGGAGCGGATGGTTTGCTTGTCCTGCCTTATTTGTCCGGCGAGACGTCCGGATATGTGGATTCGAAGATGAAAGGCGCGTTCCTGGGCCTTTCCCTGCATCATGACCTTGGTCATCTGATGCGTGCGATGATTGAAGGAATCGGGTTTGCGCTTCGCCATTCGATGCAGCGCATACCTGGTATATCCGCCGTGCGTGTGGTGGGAGGGGGAGCGAAGAATCGATTCCTTCTCCAGGTCATTAGCGATATTTGCAACTGCGAACAGCTTATCGTTTCCGGCCATGTTGGCGGACCGCTCGGCAGTGCCTGGCTTGCGGGAGCGGGAGCGGGTCTGTTAAAGGAAAGCTCGTCTGGAGATTGGGTGGAGATCGCTGACTGCATCATCCCCAACGAGGCGCATAGTGCGGAATACGATCGGATTTATGAACAATTCAAACAATCTTTAGGTTGAATGGGCAGCAGAAGGGGTGAAGCCGGTGCCGAGTAAAAAGGAAAAAGGATTAAAAGCAGTTCTCCAATCCCAACGCAGATTGCACATGATTTTTTTAGTACCAAGCGCTTTGCTGATTTTCGGAATGTTGGCGTATCCCCTCGGCACGGTGCTTGTTTATAGCTTTCAGGAGAGAAATCTTCTCGAATCGGCAGGGGAGTGGGTCGGATTTTCGAACTATGTGCAAGTTTCTTTGGATCCCTTGTTTTGGCAATCGTTGCGCGTGAGTGTGATATGGACCTTGGGGTCGATGGTCGTAAGCGCTGTCGTAGGGCTGGGGATATCGCTGCTGCTCCAGGAAACTTTTTCATTCAGAAGTCTGGTGCGAAGCTTTGCATTGTTTCCCTATATCGTACCCTCCATCGTCGTCATCCTCGTATTTCGTTATTTGTTTAATGACGGATATGGAATCATCAACCATGTGTTGGAGTCTATAGGACTGGAGCGACAAGTATGGCTGGCATACCCAAACACAACCATGATCGCTCTGATCTTGATCGGGTCATGGAAGTTCTATCCATTATTCATCATTACGTTACTGGGCAGGCTGCAAATGATTTCAACCTCTCTGTATGAAGCGGCGAAGATCGATGGGGCGAATTACTTTCAGTCCTTCAGATACGTCACATGGCCTGCCATATTGCCATTGTTTATGTTGACTCTTTTACTTCGCATGATTTGGACATTCAATACGTTCGATATTGTGTACCTGCTGAATGGCGGAGGACCTTTAAATTCGACTATGACGCTGCCGCTTCTGGTTCATAAAGTTGGATTTTCCTCATTTGATATTGGCTATTCTTCAACAATCGCAACCATTATGGTGATCATACTTGTGATCATAACTTATGGATATTTCTCTTTACAGAAGAAGGTGAGCAAAATCTATGAGTAAATTTGTCGAGACACGAAAATTGATTGTTACGATTTTGGCTGTTGCGGTTACCCTCGTGACGTGCTTTCCATTAATCTGGATGCTGATTTCAGCACTTAAGCCATATGAGGAAACCTACAGCATTCCGCCAACCTTATGGCCGGAAAATCCGGTTTTCACAAATTTCACTGAATTATTTCGGCTCACCAATTTTGCTACTTACTTCTGGAACAGCACCATTGTGGCGATTGGCGCAACGATTGTGTCCGTTATGTTCAGTGTGATGTCCGGTTATGCATTATCCCGATCCAATACCTGGTTTGCGCGGTGGTTCGGACGGCTGGTTTTATTCAGCTATATTTTCCCGGCGATTTTGATGTTGATTCCCTTATATATGTTAATCACGAGCATCGGTTTGGGGGATAATCGGATTGGACTCATGTTCACTTATGTGACATTTACATTGCCGTTTACGATCTGGGTGATTAAATCGTTCTTTGATGCCGTTCCGCATGACTATGAAGAGGTTGCGTTGGTCGATGGGGCGACAAGCTTCCGTATTTATTGGGCAGTCGCCTTGCCTATTGCGGCGCCAGGAATTATCTCTACGGCGATCTTCGCGTTCATTGAAGCCTGGAACGATTATTTATACGGCGTCATCTTCATCTTCTCGGATTCGAAGAAGAACCTGGCCGCAGGTGTATCCACCCTGCTGGGGGAAACAGCCATTTACTCATGGGGAATACTCATGGCTGCTGCTTCCGTGATCACCATACCGCTTCTCCTCATCTTCCCGTTCCTGCAACGTTATTTAATCGCCGGCGTCGGGGAAGGAGGTGTCAAGGGTTAGTGCCACAGATGAACGGGAATGACGGGTGTGGTGAAGCAACTTAATCATATGAGAAAAGAGGGGTAATATGAGACGATTTATTTCCGGTATTTTGAGTGTACTCATGGTGACAATGCTTATTCTCGCCGGCTGCGCGCCCGCCAACAAGCAGAATGGGAATTCACAAGGCGCTGTGAACAATCCGCAGGGAGATGCAAAGCCATCCGGCGACACGATCAAACGCGTGCGGTTTATGAGCTCGGAATCGGATCCGCCTTCTGTAGCGGCGTACAAGGATATCATCGCAAGATTCGAAGCGGAAAATCCCAACATTAAAATTGATTTGGAAATCGTCAATGCGGATCAATTGACGACGAAATTGACGGCGGGGGCGGCAGCGGGGATTACGCCTGACGTTAGCCAGGCCGATGCGGATTTGATCGTTGAATTTGCGCGGAAGGGCTTCCTGGCCCCTGTGGACAATTTCATTGATGAGACGGGGCGGGACAAGTGGCAACCGGGTTCGGTCATGAATTTTGACGGTCATGACTGGTCCGTTCCATATGGTGGATCAACGACAGTCCTTTGGTACAGGAAAGATCTGTTTGAGCAGCATGGCGTGAAGCATCCCACCAACTGGGCTGAATGGCTGGAAGCCGCTAAAAAATTAACACTGGACACGAACGGCGACGGAAAGACGGATGTCTACGGTATGTCCATCCCTGCGGGACAAAACGCATGGACCAGTTACGTTTTCCTCTATATGCTATGGGCGAATGGGCAGACGATGTTCGATAAGGACCTGAATCTGACATTGAATAATCCTGCCGCGCTTGAAACCTTGAAGCAATATGCCGAGCTGGTCAAGTTGGCTCCGCCGGATGCACCGACATATTCCTATTATGAGACGATCGATGCATTCGTCGCGGGAAGAACGGCAATGGCTGTTTACTTCGGCAGGCTTTTGTCGAAAGCGGCAACGGATAATCCCGCAGTTGAGGAAGTGACAGGCGCATTGCAATGGCCCGCCGAGAAGCTGGAAATTACCGGTGGGGGTTATGACAGCTACGTCGTTTACGAAAAATCAAAGGTGAAGGATGAGGCGTTCAAGTGGCTGAAGTATTTGACCACTTCCGAAGCGGCTGCTCAGTTTATGTTAACCGTACCGGGGCACATCCTGCCGCCGTTCTACGATGAGAACATTGAGAAAGCGTTGAAAGAGGATCCGTTGCTTCAGAAGCACAAGGAAGATCTCGACGTCCTGGTCAAATCGCAGGCGTTCTCCATTGGAGCAACCTATGAATCCGGTTCGATTCAGGATGGGAAATTCGTACCTGGCAATATGACGGTCAACCCGTATCTCAACGAGATTATTTCTCAAAATATTTTATCGCAAATGGTACAGAAGGTCGTTGTTGCGGGCGAAGCGCCGGAGGCAGCCCTCGAATGGGCGGACAAAGAGATTCAGAAGATTGTGGCTGCCGCCAAATAATAAAGCATGCGGATAGGGTGCATATGGAGTGTGATGAAGCGTGTTAATATCAATGAAACCACTGTTGAAAACGGCGCGGGAACAGCGATACGCTGTTCCTCAGCCCGACTTTATGAATTTGGACATGGCGGCTTCCTATTTGAAGACAGCCGTGAAGCAGCGTTCTCCGCTCATTCTTGGATTTGGAGAAAACAGCGTGGAGGAGAGCGGAGCTGCTGACTTGAAGCATCTTGTGCGAGTTTTGGAATCGCTGGCGGATGGCTATGACATTCCTGTTTCGCTTCATCTGGACCATGGGAGCTCGTTTGAAGCCTGCGCCAAGGCGATCAATGCAGGATTTACCTCGGTCATGATTGACGGTTCGCTGCTGTCCTTCGAAGAGAATGTGCGATTGACCAGACGGGTCGTGGAGTTGGCCAAATGTTCCGG
The DNA here is from genome assembly GCA_964470405.1 of uncultured Caryophanales bacterium. GTDB lineage: Bacteria > Bacillota > Bacilli > Paenibacillales > CAYYCV01 > CAYYCV01. The sequence goes on along the minus strand of CAYYCV010000014.1, from coordinate 21,041 downwards.
AATCAGTGTAGAAGGTGAAATAGGCCGAATTAATTCGGGGCTCGGGTATGATATGGCGCACAGCGGCAAGCAAGTGCTGACCCATCCGGAAATGGCACGCGACTTCGTTGAGCAGACAGGTGTGGACGCGCTTGCGGTTTCCATCGGTACGGTGCATGGGGAATACACGGCTGAGCCTGAAATCAGGCTTGACTTGCTGGAACAAATCAGCGGGATCGTCCCCGTTCCGCTCGTATTGCACGGAGCGTCTGGAACCGCACACCATATATTAAACGAATGTGTCCACAGAGGAATCTGCAAGGTGAATATTTATACAGACATTGTCAAGTCGATTCATCGAGCGGTTGGAAGCCATTATGAATCCGGAGTGAAAGCAAGCATTCGCAATGTAGTGAACGATGCCCAGAAATCGGTCGAAGAAACACTCGGGGCGTACATGAATACGCTGGAATCGGCGTTCAAAGTCTGACGTGGTACAGCATTCTTAATCGGTGGGAGTGGCATGGAATGACAGGGCGACGACTTTGGACTCCTGATTTTCTTTTATTGTGCCTGGCCAATTTTTTCTTGTATTGCAGCTTTTATGTATACTTGCCCATCCTTCCTCTTTATATTGTCGAGGAACTGGGTGGTAGAGAGGATCAGGTGGGCGTGCTGATCGGTATATTTACCATAACGGCGCTGGCCATACGCCCCTGGACCGAAATGCTGGTTGGTAAATTCGGCAGAAGGGCGATACTCACCGCCTCTTTGTTCTTCTTTACAGTGATGATTGGCGGTTACATGGCGGCACTTTCAATTACCACGTTGCTGATCATACGGCTGCTGCATGGCGGAGCATATGGCCTTTCAACTACGGTTTCATCCACCGCGGTGGCGGATGAAGTGCCGGAATCGCGAAGAGGGGAAGGAATCGGTTATTTCGTCAATATCACCATGGTGGCGATGGCCGTTGGCCCATTGATCGGACCGTTGGTTGTGGACAAGTGGTCGTATCAAATATTGTTCGTCGTGTCGCTGTTCATTTCTTTCCTGGCATGGGCGCTTGCCAACTTTATCAAAATGGATCGGCATGCTCGCGTTGCGGATCCTTCCCCGGCTTTACCTATGCGGTTGAGGACGATGTATGAGCCGCGAGTGCTAAGGGTTGCAATAGCGATGTTTCTTCTGGCGCTTGGTTTCGGGGGAGTGATGTCCTTTGTCTGGTTATATTCATTAAAATTGAATGTCGCTAACATTGGAGGTTTCTTCTTCGTCATCTTTGCTGTTGCATTGATTGGATCCCGTCTTTTGTCAGGAAAATTATATGACAGCTTCGGGCCGAATGTTGTGATTTATCCCGGCTTGGTCCTGTTTTTTGCAGGCATTCTATTGCTCGGATTATCGAATAATCCCGTCGTGTTTCTGTTTTCCGGGTTATTGGTTGGTTCCGGATATGGGAGTTTACAACCGGGTTTGCAGACGCTGTCTATTGATCTTGTGGCAGATAACAGACGCGGCGTGGCAATGGCCACATTCCTTTCCTTTATTGATTTGGGGATCGGTGTAGGGGCGATGCTGCTAGGCGTGATTATCCAGTTCTTCGGTTATGGAGCCATGTTTTTTACGATCTGTATGCTCACGGTCGTCTCGGGGCTCATCTATAACCGGGCGAATTTCAAACTATCGATAAAAGAAGAAGGAAGGACAGGATGATGAGAAGCGTATTGTATTATAATCCAGGCGATGTTCGTATGGGGGATATTCCGACCAGGGAAATTGCGGATGGTGAAATTCGCGTAAAAATCGTATTGAGCGGGATATGCGGTTCGGATATTAAAACGTATGTGCGAGGTACGCATTATATGGTTCCTCCGGCGGTGCTGGGTCATGAAGTGGTAGGCACCGTAGCCGAATCGAAAAATGGAAAGTGGAATGTTGGGGACCGTGTCGCCGTCGCTCATTACATTCCATGCGGCTCATGCGAATTTTGTTTGTCGGGGAAAGGGACGTTGTGCCCCGAATTGAATCAACGTCGGATTTCCCCCGGTGGATTTACCGAGTATTTGCATATTTCTCGCGATCTGGCGGACCGAGGCACATTCAAACTGTCTGATGATTTCGATTTTTATCAAGCCGTGCTGGCTGAACCGCTGGCCTGTTGCATTAATGGCATCCGGAAGCTTTCGATTCCAGGGGGAGCGAGTGTGCTGATCATCGGGGATGGTCCGATGGGACTGCTTCACGCACAGGCTGTGCGATATTTCGGTGCAGGCAACGTCATGGTCAGCGGCGTAACGGAGCATCGGCTGGCAGCGGCTCGTCATTATGCCGATCATGTGATAGACGCCAGACAGGAGAATGTCAAAGAAACGGCGGCAGCATACACAAAAGGATTAGGGCCTGATGCGGTGATTGTTGCGGTCGCTTCCGTAGACGCGGCGAAACAAGCGTTGGACATTGTCCGCAAGGGTGGATCGGTGTTGTTGTTTGCCGGATTCTCCTCCGGATCCGAGCTGGTGATTGATCCCAATCGGATTCACTATGGCGGAATCAACGTAGCGGGTTCTGCGGGGTCATTGCCGGAGGATTTCATTTTGGCCTTACGCCTGCTGGAACTGAACAAGGTCACTTCCGAATATATGATTACGCACCGGTACAGTCTGGATATGGTTCCGGAAGCGCTTGAACTGGGGAGCAAGCAGGAAGGCGTCAAGTCGGTTGTCGATCCGTGGGCTCCCGATCAAACGGCGGAAAGACTGGGTGGGAGCCACTCGCGTGCATGAATCATAAACGGGGCAGAACCGGGTCGGTCATCGATATTGGGGAGCCCCTGTTTTATTTTCACGATAGAAATTTGATGCTTATTGCAGGATTAGCTATACTTTGAATGAGAACCAAAAATATTTTGAAGGTGGGGGATAGGACATGGATATGCACATAAGTCAACGTACGCAGGATAGTTCATATAAGTCGGATGAAGTGCTTGCAAAACTCAGGGCGGCTGTACAGAATATCAATAAGACCAATCCGCTCCCACTTTATCAACAACTGCTGCAGGAGCTCTACAAATTGTTGCTGTCGGACGAATTGAAACCAGGGAGCTTCTTTGCCACTGAGTCTTTGCTGCAAGAGTATACGGGGATGAGCCGCGATACTGTTCGAAAAACGTTGGAGGAATTGGTTAGAAGAGGAATGCTTGTAAGAATTACTGGAAAAGGCACTTTCGTAGCGATCCCTGACATCCCCATCGTAGCTACCCGGTTGAGAAGTTTGACGCAGGAACTCAGGGAAAAAGGGACGGAGCCCGGTTCAACCAACCTGGCAGTGGAATGGACAACACCGTCCAAAGAAGTAGCGGAGCATCTTAAAATACAGGACAAGGTTTTGTTTGTTCGCCGGATCCGTACAGGCAATGGCGTCCCGCTCATTTACTCGTGCGTTTATTTGCCGCCCGATATTGGCATCACCCCCGATATGGAGATCGGGGTATCGATCTACAAATTATTAAGCAAGCACGGAAGACATCCCAACTCCGCCATTCATAATATTAAAGCGGTCAATATTCCGAAGGATATCGCACGCTTGTTGGGCGTAAACCCGTTGGCAGCGGGACTGCAATTACAACGCATCACCTATGACGGCATGGACACCCCGATCATGTTCGAAGAAGGTATCGGACGCGGTGATCATTATGGTTATACATTGAAAATGCAAAATTATACGGAAATGTAGTGCGTATAGGCAATCCACGCAGTGAGACGCTGAATGTTAAGGCATAAACAGTCGGCGAATTTCGGTTGGATCCGGCGTTGCTACGACATTTCTTTTTTGAATTGGCTGGGCGATTTTCCGAACGATTTGTGGAATGCCAGCGAAAAATGCTGAATATTATTAAAGCCGCAGTATTCGGAAATTTGCGTAATGTTCAGTTTCGGCTCTTGTATGAGCATTTCCATAGAACGCTCCAATCGCAGCTTCAACAGAAATCGATAAGGGGACATCCCGTATCTCTCTTTAAATACCGTGCTGAAGCGTGAAGGAGACAAGTGGACAAGGTCGGCCATCTGCCCTACGGTGATGGTCTCGTTTAAGTGCAAGGATACGAAGGATTGGACCCTTTCCAGCATATCGGAATAGGTTTCTTTCTCTTCGGCGCTTGCGCCGAACGTATGAAGCAGCTCGAGCAGCAGCTCCGTTCCGATTTGCTGCACTTCAATGCTGCTGAGCACCGTTCCTTCCTTCCATTTGCCGATCATGCGAATCAGTTTATTTTGAAACAGTTCGGCGTGCCTTGGATGAAAAATATGGGGCACATGAAATCCCGGGATATTGTTGATTCTCGGTTGCAAGAGATGAGCGTACGCGTCCAGCCTCGTCATCCCCGCGTTCGTAGGGAAAGATTGCTCGCGCTGCGGGTTGTAGAAAAAGTCAAGATGGGCAAACGGCGTGCGCGTTTCGGTCAGACCTTCCAACGAAATCAAATCCCCTGGCTGTATCAGGCAAAAATCGCCGACATTCAAGTCGTATGCGGAACGATTGATTGTAAACCGGCAATGCCCCTTCTCGATATAAACGATCAAGTAGTCGAGCAGCCTGCGTTCTCCGTAAGACCAGGGAAGCCGGGTGGCATAATCCGCCTGCCGGACGAACGGCAATACGATCATGTTTTGCAGTATGGAGAGATTCATGCGACAACCCTCTAAGAGCCATCCCGTATTCACCCGCAACAAAATGCATAAGGAGCGCAACGGAATGGCGATATCTTTGCTTACAAACCAGTATACCCGATAACGGGACTGCTGGATACAGAGGATCGAGCTTGCGAACCGTTTCAATCTTTACTTGCCCTTCATTATGCCCGATAATGGAACTGCCGGATACGGACATTGGCGCCCCGCGCGCTTTTGATATTCGGGGTGGGTGCGGCCCGCAGACGAGAATGAAGGTTGTGGTCACGGTTAGCAGATTGGGTGCAGTATTGTTTATCGGGCTGGTCATCTTCACGCTTGCAGGAGGGAAGCCGGCCATTGCGGCCGACAGCGGTCATCCGGTCATGCCCGCTCCTCTTCAAGGCGAGCTGGACCTGCGAGGAGTACAGATCCAGGATGGCAGCGAAACAATTTCCCTGCACGGCGAATGGGAATTTTACTGGAATCAACTTTTAACGCCCGCGGACTTTAGGAACGGCCCTTTCGCGGCTTCCTATTTGTCCGTTCCTTCTTCGTGGAAAAATGAAAACGTGGCGGGCGATTCGACAAGCCGGTACGGGTACGGCACCTATCGGCTTCAGATGCACTTGCCTTTAACGGACATAGGTGAAGGCAAGTCGCTTTTTTTAAAATCAATCGGCAGCGCTTACCGTCTCTGGATTGATGGACGCGAGTATCCCGGGCTGGGTCAGGTCGGAAGGAACAGCCGGGAGGAAGTGGTGAAAGCGCACATCAACCTCGTGTTTTTCCAGCCTGTGCGGCAAGATACGGAGATCGTGATTCAAGTGTCCAACTTTTCCTTCCGGGAAGGCGGGATCAACGGCGAGGTAACCTACGGAGATACGAGCGCGCTTGTACCCCGTGTGCTTAAAGCGTTGCTGTACGATATGTTCGTTATCGGCGGTTTTCTGATGATCGGACTTTATCATTTGGTCGTATTCGTCATGAGGAGGAGGGATATTTCCGCGCTGCTTGTCGGCGTTTTGACGCTTGGCGTTTCTTCCCGAACGCTGTTCATCAACGGCTATCTGTCCTCCTTATTATTGGGGATCCACAATTGGGAGCTGCTTGTGAAGCTGGAATACGCGAGCGAGCTGGCCGCTTTCGTCGCGGCGGTGCTTTTGATGAAACGGCTGTATGCGCAAGAGGTTCACCGCTATATGACGGGTTTTTCCGTGATCCTCGCTTTGGGATTGCTTCTGTATGTGCTCGCGACCCCGGCCAGAATATTTACGGAGACGATGCTGCTGCAAACGGCCTTGAAAGGAATCATCCTGCTTTATTACTTCTTCTACATTGGGATGAAGGCGTATGTGCATAAACGGGAGGGCGCATTGATTCATATGATTGCCGCGCTCTTTATTATTTTTGCGCTAATCAACGACGCTTTATATTACGCCAGGATGATCCGTACGGTCGAACTGCTGAGCTATAGCATTGTCCCGTTTATTTTGGCGCAGGCGATTATTGTTTCGTACCGATACACGCGAATTTCAAACCGGAACGATATGCTTGTGGAAGAATTGGAGAAGACGAACCTGACATTGGAGCAAAAAGTCGAGGAACGCACGCAAAGCTTGTATGAAGCCAACGGGCTGCGGACGAAGCTGCTGGTGAATATCGCCCATGATCTTGGGACTCCGCTGGTAGGCATTCAAACGTATATACAGCTCATGGTCGAGGGGAAAGTGCAAGTGGATCAAGGGGCGATGACGCAACAATTGTTAAATAAAGCGGCCTATATGCAGCGGCTGATTCATGATTTGTTTGAGCTGTCCAAGCTGGAATCCAAAGAGATGATCCTTCACTTCGAGCGGTGGCGTGTCAACGATTGGTTTCAAACGATGTTCGAAATGTTTCAATCCGATTTGGCGCAGCAATCTTTTACGCTGCGGCTTGGGCGCAGGGAGACGATTCCCGATCAGGTGACCGTGCGGATGGACCGCATGCGAATCATTCAGGTTTTGCAAAATTATTTCGATAACGCGGTGAAGTTCAGTCGAGGGTTCGGCAACGAGATTATGCTCAGCGGATATGTTCAGGCGTCGCAAGGAGAGACGGGCGCGGAGCTGGTTGTGGAAATTACGGATTACGGCACAGGAATGACGAAAGAGGAACAAGCCTATGTATTCCACCGCTTCTACAAACGCCGCGAAAGGAACGAGGAGGGCAGCGGCCTCGGGCTTGCGATTGTCAAAGAGATCGTGGAGCAGCACAACGGAGAGGTGGGTGTGCGAAGCGAGAAGGGAGCGGGAAGCACGTTTTTCTTCAAGCTGCCCGTGCAACTCGCCGAATGATCCGGGGACAAAGGCGATCACTGCCGTTTCTCCAACCGATGCCCAAGCCCTGCGCCGCTATACATGTTCATCCATCCATCGTTCAAGCAGGTCCAACGCTTGCTTCCAATTGCCGACTCCAAGCTTTCCGTAAATGACGGAAACGTTGTTTTTGATGGTCCCCTCGGAAAGAAACAGCCGTTCCGCGATTTCTTTGTTTGAATACCGGTTGAACAACAGCGCGATAATTTGCTGTTCTTTGACGGTGAATTGTTCGTTTTGTTGGAAAAATTGACGCAGCCCGCACTCCTTCATAAAGGTTGTGTTGTGAATTGCATATTGAGCGATCTTGGCGGCTACCTCGGCAGGCAGCATATATTGATGGTTCATGGCGTCGCGTATCGTTTGCGCAAGCTTCTTGAAGCCAATCCCTTTCAACAAATATCCGTTTGCGCCCAAAGACAGCCCTTGAAAAATGTACTCCTCCTCGTTGAAGGTAGTCAATATCAAAATCGGGAGGTCGATGTAAAGCTTGCGGATTTCCCTAATGCACGTAATGCCGTCCATCACCGGCATTTGCAAATCCAAAAGGACCACATCCGGCTTCTTTTGCATGATCAATTCAAGCGCTTCCGCTCCGTTCTCCGCTTTGCCGATCACGGTCATATCCTCTTGCTCCTCGATCATCACTTCCATGCCGGCTTGCAATAGCAAATCATCTTCAACGATAAGAACATGGATGAGCGACAAATGGACTCCCTCCCCTTCACGTATACCCATCGTAGCATAGTTTGCGTCTGTTCAGCGATAAGCGGCGCGTGTAAACGACCGCCTTGCAAAAATCGTGACCAAAAGTAACTAGTGCAGGTACTTTTGGACTGCTATCCTTATACTACGCGTCATCCTATGCTCAATTTCAACCAATAAAAAGGGGAGATGTACGATATGGGGAATACAGCAAGTGGAAGTTGGAGGCGGCAAACGGCGAAGCTGCCCATCGCATTGTTGATTGTTGCCGTGCTGTTTGCGATGGTTCCGTTTGGCGTGGTTCACGGCGATTCGGCATCGTTTACGTCGGTGACGGCTACAAATATAACTGAGACTAGCGTGTCGCTTGAATCTGCCGTGACTGCGGAATATTACATCATTGCTGCCGGCTTTTTTTATCGCGTATGTGAGGATAGCGGCGATGAAGTAACCATGGATGACACGGAAATGGAGGGCAATTATGGGGATGGCAGCATCACGGCTAATTTGACCGAGCTGCAGCCGAATACGATGTACTGCGTGATGCCGTATATCGTAGTGGATATGGATGGAGAATATTACATTACGGGAAGCTCGAGTTCGTTTACGACCGAACCGAGCGGCCCCTCCGTTCCGACCGTGGAAACCCAGGGGACCAACAACGTAAGGACGACCGAGGCAGGGATAAGCCTGGATGTGACCGATGACGGCGGGAGCGTCGTGACCCGGAAGGGCATGCTCCTCTCCACGGATGAAAACGATGCGTTGGAGTTAAGCGATATAAGCTGGGTTGCCGAGGCGGAAGACGAATATGTATCCGATCTTTATCGATTGCATGATTTGACTCCAGGCACGACCTATTATTACCGGGCCTTTGCGGAGAACGAGGCGGGGGTTGGCTACGGGACGATCAAATCGTTCGCCACCACGCTGGCGCCGACCATTTCGGAGATAGAGGATCAAGTCGTGCTGGTGAATGAAACGATCGGGCCGCTGTCGTTTACGATCAGCGATCCGCAGTACGATGACGATGAAGGGTACGACTACAGCCATATTGAAGTCGGCTTCTGGATTGAGAATAATGAAGACGGCGTCATTGGCGAAGAAAGCATTGTCGTTTCGCAGGAAGGTGCGGAGCGGACGATTACCGTTACGCCGATTGCGGATCAAACAGGTTCGGCCACCATTCATCTTGGATTCGAAAATGAGAATGAGGACGATGCGGAGACGGAATTTACGGTGACCGTGAATGGTCCCTCCGTTCCGACCGTGGAAACCCAGGGGACCAACAACGTAAGGACGACCGAGGCAGGGATAAGCCTGGATGTGACCGATGACGGCGGGAGCGTCGTGACCCGGAAGGGCATGCTCCTCTCCACGGATGAAAACGATGCGTTGGAGTTAAGCGATATAAGCTGGGTTGCCGAGGCGGAAGACGAATATGTATCCGATCTTTATCGATTGCATGATTTGACTCCAGGCACGACCTATTATTACCGGGCCTTTGCGGAGAACGAGGCGGGGGTTGGCTACGGGACGATCAAATCGTTCGCCACCACGCTGGCGCCGACCATTTCGGAGATAGAGGATCAAGTCGTGCTGGTGAATGAAACGATCGGGCCGCTGTCGTTTACGATCAGCGATCCGCAGTACGATGACGATGAAGGGTACGACTACAGCCATATTGAAGTCGGCTTCTGGATTGAGAATAATGAAGACGGCGTCATTGGCGAAGAAAGCATTGCCGTTTCGCAGGAAGGCGCGGAGCGGACGATTATCATTACGCCGATTGCGGATCAAACGGGCTCGGCCACCATTCATCTCGGATTCGAAAATGAGAATGAGGACGATGCGGAGACGGAATTTACAGTGACCGTGAACAGACCGTCCCCGCCGCCGACTACGCCGTCGTATACGCCGCCAACACCGAAGCGGGTGACGCTCATCGTCTCCGACCCTTCGCACGACGGCGTTGAGGTGGAGAAACCGATCACGAGCGGCATCGGATCGAACGTCGATTTGTCGGGGGAGGTGTTGACCGCCGACGGCAAACCGTTGAACCTGGCTCCCGTTCAAATTGATACCGATGGCAACATGACGTTGCCGAATGTGCCTGCCGGCGAGTACAAGATCCTGCTGTACGTCGTTGCGCCCACGGGCGAGAAGCTGGCGGGCCAGACGGCCAAGCTGGTTGTCGATTCAAGCGGCAACGCCACCCTGGAAGCCGAGTTGATCGACCCCTATGGGATCATTACCGACACCTATACAGGGCAAAGTATTGCCGACGTTAGGGTCACGCTCCACTGGTCCGACACCGAGCTGAACCGGTCGAAAGGAAGAACGCCGGGCGAGCTTGTGACGCTTCCGCTCCTGCCCGATTTCGCGCCCAATCAAAATAAAGATCCGCAATACAGCGACGGCACGGGCGCCTACGGTTGGATGGTGTTCCCGGATGCGGACTACTACATCCTCGGCGAGAAGGAAGGCTACGAGCCTTACGACAGCCGCGACGACGACCGCGATGAATCGCACGGCGACGACAGCTATGTTCGGAACGGCGATATCCATGTCGGCGTATCCATCGTCCAATACGATTTCGAGATGAAGCCCGTTATCGTGGATTCCGGCGAACATCAACCTTATATGCACGGCTACCCCGACGGGGCGTTCAGGCCCGAAAACGGGATCACCCGCGCCGAGTTTGCGTCCATATTGAACCGGTTATTCCCGGTCGATAGCGGGTTGATCGTTCCGAATTCGTTCAAGGATGTGCCGTCCGCCCATTGGGCCGCCAAAGATATCGCGGCGGCCGCCGGACAACGATGGATGATCGGTTATGCCGCGGGGGAATTTAAACCCGAGCAGGAGATGACGCGAGCGGAGCTGGCGCAAATTATTTTCAATGTTTACGGAGGGGAACCGGTCAAAGCGGCCTCCTTCCCCGACATATCGGGGCATTGGGCACAGTCGGCGATCGCCGCGGCGGAGGAGAAAGGGCTGCTCGCGGGATTGGCGGATGGAGCATTCCATCCCGATCAAGTGATCACCCGATCGGAAACGGTAGCGATCATGAACAAGCTGCTGGATCGCCGTCCGATCCAGGTTGCGCCCGATGCAAGATGGACGGATGTCTCCGAGGGCACGGACCGCTACGGGGATATCATGGAGGCATCGGTCATCCATTCCTACATTAAGCTGCAAGACGATGCCGAAATCTGGCTGGACGACTCTGTTTCGAATTAATCCGGGTCTTCATGCAATGCAATGGACAAGGCTTCTCGCGAGTTCAAAGCGAACTTCGTGAGGAGCCTTTCCCGCAATTTTTATGCAATAGAATCAATTTCATAATGCATTGCCAACAATAGCTGGACTAGCCGAAAATCGTGAATGTGCTTTTTAAAAAACTATGCAGCCTGCTCCTGAAGTTGCCGGTTCAATCGATCACAGGCTAACTTCATGCTGTTGTATGTCAAAGTAACCAAGTTGAAGTGTGCTTTCGCCTTTTGTCCTGTCCGGTGTCGTACGTTGTTCAACTGGAAAAATTCTTTCAAATACGCATTTACTCGTTCAACCGCAGACCTTTTCTTTGCAATCTCCTTCCATGACTTCGTTCCACGTGCAGGTGCGGTGTACTTGCGAAGATCGGTCGTTACTTTCATCTTATATACCTTCTGACAGAGTGAATCCTGAGCTAACGGACAGCCTTCACATTCCTTGGGACGGACATACTTGAGCGTCTCGTACTTGGGATCATAACTGTCGTAGCGGTAGGCATGCTCTCTTACACATGTCGGTGCGAAATGCGCATCGAACCCGACAAGCTCAGGCTCTCGCCGTCGGTTGTAAGCAATAACGGCATGAGCTCCGGATGAACGAACTTGCTGGTAAATCGCTTCGTAATCATACCCGGCATCCATGGTGGCATACTTGAATGAGTAGGATTCAAACTGAGTTGCCATGCCTTTCAATAAAGGAATGGCCGCTTTTCCATCATTCAAGCTACCTGATGAAAGCAAGGCTCCCAGAATGTACTGGCTCTCGGTCCCTACGGCCAAATGACCTTTATACCCATACCAAAATACGTTTTTGCCTTCGCTACTTTTCTTGACTCCCCATTGCGGAGTCAGCGGAATCTCCTTTCTTAGCGTGGCGTAAGATTCATCAAGCTGTGCAGCAATTCCCTTTTCGTAAATTGACTTTTGTTCCTCTTCTTCTTGTTTTTGCTTTAACCATGCTTCACGGTCTGCCTTGGACTTACGTCCACGCTTTCCGGGTTCGGATTTTTCTGGTTGCTCTTGTTTTGCGGGGGCTTGATCACGGGCTTCGATATGCGTGGCATCGATGGCTACCGTGTCATCTGTAATGAACCCTTCGGTCATGGCTTGTTTGACCACTTGTTCCTGCATCTTCTCCAGTGCATCGCTTTGGCTGAGTTTCTCCATGAGCCTTGAATAAGAAGCGGCAGAAGGGATCTTCTCTGCTAAGGAGAACCCACAGTCTAACCGGAACAGGATGTCTTCGCGAAGTCGCTTCAGTAAATCCTTGATCGTTGGAATGCGTTCTACGATTCTGGCGATTAATGAATAGATCATCGCTTGGTAATTGACTTCAACAGGAGCCCCATAACGAGACTTCTTGTTGACCACACGCAAAATAGGAGTGACGTTCAGCACCGAAAAGATGGCGCTGAAACGATCTTTCTGTTCCATCTCGTATAGCTCTTGAAGGGTAAACAGGCTCTCATGTCGAATATATGGCATAGGGAGTTCATCCTTTCATCTCGGTGTTTTCTTGGTCGATAACATCTTCGAGATTTGGGGAGGTTCTCCTTTTTCTATGGTCAAAAAAGTCCGTTAGATCAAGGTTTGCGATTTATGAAATTGATTCAATAATATAAAAATTGAAACTTTTTATGGATTTAAGCAGTATAATAATAGAAATGACGAAGAGGAGGGCAAGGGCATTATGGGAATTTTATCAAGGTTTAAAGATATTATGGCGAGCAATATTAACGCATTGTTGGACAAGGCCGAAGATCCGGAAAAAATGATCGATCAATGCATGAGAAACTTTAATAGCGATTTGGGAAAAGTGAAGGCGGAAACCGCTTCGGTCATGGCGGAAGAGCAAAGGATCAAAAGGGAATTGGACGAGTGCAAGGCCGATGTCGCTAAAATGCAAAATTATGCCGTCAAGGCATTGGAAGCGGGCAACGAAGACGATGCCCGAAAGTTTCTGGAGAAAAAGAAGACGTTGACGGCAAAGGAAACCGAGCTGCAGGCGACGTACAATCTGGCCTCCTCCAACGCCGCGCGAATGAAGGAAATGCACGATAAACTCGTCGCCAATATCAGCGAGCTGGAAGCGCGCAGGTCCATGCTCAAAGGCAAGATGGCGGTGGCCAAGACGCAGCAAAGAATGAATGAAATCGGCGCATCCGTGTCGGACGCCAATCAATCCTTGTCCGCGTTCGGAAGAATGGAAGACAAGATCAACAGAGCCTTGGACGAGGCAACGGCCATGGCGGAATTGAATGCGGATCCCGAGGAAGATATAAAGGACCTGACGGCCAAATACGAGACGTCCGGCCCGGACGTGGAAGACGAGTTGGCCGCGCTGAAAGAGCAACTTAAAAACAAGGAATAACAGGAATAATAAACCCCTTTCGACGAAAGCTGTGGCGAAAGCTGCGGCTTTCGTCGCGGCAAGGCGAGATGCATGGACAAGTGAGGCGAATGGAGATTGATTATTGATTACAAATGCCCTAATTGCGGCGATCATATGGCCTTTGACAGCGAATCGGGAATGCTGTCTTGCCAAAGCTGCGGAAGAGAAGACAATATAGACCTTTTTTCGGACGAGTTTAAGACGAACACTTTTTCGGAGAACGAGGCGCAGGAATATCATTGCGAAAGCTGCGGCGCCGTCATCATGACCGAAGCGGAAACCACGGCGACCACCTGCAGCTTCTGCGGGGCGGGAGTGGTCCTTGGCGACCGGCTCTCGGGGGCGATGGCTCCGGCCAAGGTCATCCCCTTCTCGATCAGCAAGGAGGAAGCGCAGAAGGCCTTTCGGGCCTGGTGCAAAAATGGCCGCCTGACGCCGAGCGGGTTTATGACGGCGGACAGAGTCAAGGGAATCACCGGCATATACGTGCCCTTCTGGCTGTACGATTTAAACAGCAGGGTTCAGGTTCACGCGAATTGCACGAAGGTGAGAACCTACTCCGAAGGGGACTATATTTGCACGGAGACCAGCCACTACGAGGTGTACCGCGATATCGATTTGAATTACGCGAAGGTGCCGATCGACGCTTCCGAAAAAATGAACGACCAAATGATGGATAGGCTGGAGCCTTATCATTACGATCAGCTAAAGGAGTTTAAAACGCCCTATCTTGCCGGATACATCGCGGAAAAATACAATTACAACGACGACGAACTTCTCCCGCGCGTTCAATCCAAGATCAGTTCATTTATCAATTCTTACATCAGTTCCACGATCGCGGGTTATTCCACGGTTCATTATACGAACAAGCAAATCGACACGAAGAAAAAGCAAGCGTTTTATACCCTGCTTCCCGTTTGGATGGTATATTATGATTACAATAAATCGGAGCATACTTTTGCCATGAACGGCCAAACGGGCAAAGTGGTGGGCAAGCCGCCCCTGAGCGGCGGGAAAGTGGCGATGTGGTTCGCCGGAATGGCCGGCGCCTCGTTCATTGCGCTGAAGCTGATCTCTTGGTTTATGGTAGGAGGGATCCAGTGAAAAACAATAAAATAACCAAAGCCGTCCTGCTTCTGATCGCTTTTCTTCTGCTTCTGCCTTTTGCGGCGAACGCGGGGGTAACGGAAGCTGCGGCCGCCGACGCCGACGCGAAGCAAACGGTTTATGATTTCGCCGGTCTACTGAACAAAGAGGAGATCGCCGAGATTGAAGCGATGGCGCATGAATACGGCGCGAAGAGGGAAACGGACTTTATCATCGTCACCACCAACGATACACAAAATAAAGATGTCGTGGAGTTTACGGAAGATTTTTACGACGAGCAGGCTTTCGGATACGATAAGCCCCACGGCAATGCCGCCCTTCTAACGGTCGATATGCAGCATCGGGAAGTGTATTTGGCCGGATTTTACAAAGCGGAACAGTACTTGGACGATCACCGGCTCGATCTGATACGGGGAAAAATTACGCCCGATTTAACGAACGCAAATTACGTAAGCGCTTTTCAGACATTTATTAAAACGTCCTACAAGTATATGGGCATCCGTCCGGGGGTCAGCCCCGACAATATTTTGCTCAACCTGTGGTTCCAGATCATCGTCTCCCTGGGGCTGGCGGGAATCGTGGTCGGCATGATGGTCCGCAACTCGGGCGGCAAGGTGACGGTAACCGCAAGCACTTATCAGGATGCGGGAAATTCCGGAATTCTGCAAAAGGAAGATCGTTACATCCGGACATCGGTTGTGAGGCATAAGAAGCCGTCGAACAAAAGCGGCGGCGCAAGAGGCGGCGGCGGTATTTCGGGCGGCGGCCACTCCCACAGCGGCAGCCGGGGCGGGTTTTAAACATATTGCGGGCTTTGGCTCGGGTATGATACGTTAAACGGAAAGGGATGAATCTGACAATGGGATTTTTTAGCCGCGAATTTGCCAATGTGGTGGAATGGGAAGAATTCAGGGACGATATGATCTTTTGGAAGTGGAGCAACCGCGAGATTAAAAAGGGGAGCAAATTGATTATCCGTCCCGGACAGGACGCGATCTTTTTAAATAACGGCAAAATCGAAGGGATTTTCAAAGACGAGGGCGAGTATAACATCGAATCCGAGATCGTCCCTTTTTTGTCGACATTGAAAGGCATCAAGTTTGGCTTTAACAGCGGCATGCGGGTGGAAGTGCTGTTCGTCAACACGAAGGAATTTACGGTAAAATGGGGCACGAAAAATGCCATCAACATTCCCGCTCCCCAGTTTCCCGGGGGCATTCCCATTCGGGCCAATGGCACCTTCAACTTTAAGGTCAACGACTATGTGGCCTTGATCGATAAAATTGCCGGGGTGAAAAACAGCTACCTGGTGGAGGATATCAAGATCAGGATTACTTCCATCCTGGATCAGCTTTTAATGAAGTGGATCAGCAAGGAAGGGAAGGACA
>CAYYCV010000014.1:0-5155 GCA_964470405.1 uncultured Caryophanales bacterium | reverse complement strand
GTTCAACCTGCAGGCGAATGCGTTCGACATCGCCAAAGGGATTCAGGAAGATCTCGACATGCAGATTACGGATCAGGGGATGACGATCACGGGCTTTAATGTGATGAGCTTCAACTATCCGCAGGAAATCCAGGATATGATTACCAAGGTGGCGTCCCAGGGAATGGTGGGCGACATGCAAAGATACCAGCAAATATCGATGACGGACGGCATTGCCTCCGGCACGGTGAAGGGCGGCGGCATGGCTTCGGATATGGCCGGTATGATGATGGGGATGTCCATGGCCAACGAAATGATGAAGAATATGAACCAGGGCCAAAGCGCGCCGGCTCAGGGCGCCCCGACCCCGACCCCGAGCGTTCCGGCTCAAGGCGCTCCGGCGCAGACCGCCCCGGCGGCCGGCGGAAGCGCCAAGCCGAATTTCTGCCCGAATTGCGGCGAGAAAACCGGGGGAGCCAACTTCTGCTCGAATTGCGGCCAAAAACTGATCTAAATCGATAAAAATCCAGAAACTAGGATAAACGGCTTCGCCGTTCTTATAGGACGTGCGTGTTTACCGCCTACGACTTAAAGAAAGATAGGTGAAAAACTTATACTTTCTTATTCGTTAAAAAACTGCCCCGCTTATAGCTATAGGCTGCGGGGCTTTTAATTTTTTATTGGGTTCATTCTTCGTGAAATTTTATTATGCCTTTGTTCAATTTTCCTGCGAATTCGATCGCCGTCTTTGCTGTTTAAGATTTTGTCGGCATACTCACCAACCGTGATGTTTCCGTTGAGATAACGGTCACGCAAGTTGCTTCGAGGATCTTTGGTCACCGGTTTGCCCATTAGATTCACCTTCCTCTTTCTGTTTATCAATGTATTCGATTAACATGAGTGGGGTGAGAGCATCTGCGAAATACTTCAAGTAGTCTAAGTCATCTTTGGTAAAGGAATTACCCTCCTGCCCATCAATGCTCAGTACCCCTAATGTTATTTTATCACATTTTATTGGGACGCACATTAATGATTTTATCGTTTTTGTGGCCTTAGGGTGTCTCTTATAAGAGTTTCCTGGAGAACTGACATCACCAGAAATATAGGGTTCAGCCGTTCTGTATGTATGACCGGCGGAGGAATTATCAATGTTGAGCCTTAATTCCCTTTTGCCCTCACTAGAGAAACCAAAACCCTCATATATTTTCAGATTGCCGTCTCCATTATTAGTGAAGATGGCTACCCGATGATTATTTGATTTTTGTTTCGTCAAAACAGATCCGATACTATAAAGAATAAAATCAAATACAGCTTTTTTATTGCTTTGATATTCCTCTTGAGATTCAGAACACATGACATTTGCGATTTCTAAAGATACCTGATTTAACGTTTTGATAACTTGCGTCTTTTGTTTTGCGTCTTCGTTCAGGTTGCTGAGGTCTCTCCTTAATGCTTCAACAATCCGGCTCGATTTTAGTTGTATGAACCAAAAAAATTTAAAATCGTCCCCTTTTCGAATACGCTGAAAAATAAGAAAGAAAATTAAAATAAGGGATAGGATAATAAGGATTGCAATACAATGTATAACCCAGGGTAAGGATCCTGCTTTAAGAATAAGTTTATAAATTGCTTCCATCACTTTATTAAACATCTCCCTAAAATCAACCCATCCCAATATATGCGCACTTTCCATATTAAACCAAATGCCGTGGTGTGTAAACTGGTATGGATCAAAATATTACAATTTGCTATAATAAAATCGCGCATAATTGTGGAAAGAAGTGGAGTGGTGCCTGTGAATTATTACATGGAGGAGAATAGTTTTGCCACCCGATTCGAGTTTGGCGAACTGCACATTTCCGGCGATGCCGCATACGGTTTCCGGCCTTTCCAACTGCTGGTTTCGTCAGTTGCGGTATGCAGCGGCGGGGTGTTGCGCAAAGTGCTGAAAAAGATGCGTCTGAACTATCAGGATATCCGAATCTCGGCGGAAGTGGAACGAAACCCGGCGGAAGCCGATCGGGTGGAGAAAATCCACCTGCATTTCGTCATTCAAGGGGAACTGCCGCAGGAGAAAGTGACCCGGGCGATGGAATTGACGCGGAAAAACTGTTCCATGGTTCAATCTGTCAAAGACAGCATCGAGGTCACCGAAACGTTTGAAATTATCGCTCCATCCGCGAATTGAGCGGCAAAACCGTCGGTTCGCTTCATTTCAAAGCGCTGTTGGCTCGGGCTGTTTCGAGGAACTTAAGCGGATCGCCGCTTAAGTTCCTTTTTTGCTGGGGTCGATGGGCGTCATGAATACCGACGGCCCGATTCCGGCCATCACTTCAAGCCAGTTTGTGCGGGGGGCCAACAGCGCCAGCGTGGTGATCAGGATGCCGGTCCCCCGAACGAGAAACATATATTTCGCTTGAAGTTGAATCGGGCTGTCGCGGAGCAAGGAGCGCAATCCGGCCACGACCGATTGCAGCGACGGCGGCTGCCGAAGGTCGCTCTGGCCGCCCAGATGGTCCAGGGCGTGCCCGATCGCCGGCCGCAGGCTTTCCCGGTCGACATCCGGGCGGAGAAAGCCCAACTGATCGAGCGCGGTGAGAATTCCGTCGAGGTCGCGCATAAAGACGCTTTGCAGCAGCGTGCGCAATGCTCCGATTTCCCGGGCGCTCAGTTCTTCCGTCATCCCGAAATCCAGCAAGCCGATGCGATGGTCGGGAAGAATCAAAATATTGCCCGGATGCGGATCGACATGGATAAACCCGTAAACCAGCAACTGGCGCAAATAAATGTCGAGCAGGACTTCCGCCGTCTTCAGCCCGTCCACTCCCCACAGGGCGAGCTGCTTCCGGTCGGTGATCCGGGCTCCCTCCATATATTCCATCACAAGCAGGCGCTTGGTCGTCAGCTTTTCGTAGACGCGGGGCACCACGATTTGAGGATGATCGGCGAATATCGCGCGAAACCTCTGCATGTGCGTAAGCTCCTGAAGCCCGTCCAATTCCCTGCCGATCGTCTCGGTAAATTTCCGGTGCAGCTCGACAAAATCCATTTTGCGGCGGATGGACGGCAAGCGTTTGGTGATTTTGGCGAGCAGGCCGAGCGTATCCAAATCCGCCTTGGCCAACCGCTCGATATGCGGCCGCCAAACCTTCACGGCGACCTCGGTCCCGTCATGCAGGAAAGCCCGATGCACTTGGGCGAGCGAGGCGGCGGCGACCGCTTTTTCGTCGAATTGTTTGAACGCCTGGTTCAACGTTTGCCCAAGCTCCCGTTCGATGAACGGGCGAATGGCCGCGAAGGAAGCGGCGGGGAGCGTGTCTTGCAAGTCGGCCAGCTCGTTTGTAAACGCCCGGGGCAGAAGGTCCTGCCGCATGCTCAGAAATTGCCCGGCTTTCACGATGATCCCCTGCAGCCGAAAAGCGGTCAGCCGCAGCCGTTTGCCGGCTTTGGCGCTGATCCGGTTTACCGCCGCCGTCCGGGCTTGTCCTTGAAGCTTTTGATCGATGCGGCCGATTCTCCAATAGTCCGCGATGAAGGAGAGGACCAGGCGGACAATCAGCAGCCGTCGGATGATTTTTAACCTCATTGTTTTGACCTTCCAGCTTTATTGTTTGGCTCGGTGAAGCAGCCTGTAGTTTTACTATACTACGAGGGAGAACGAATTTCTACCGCGCCTGATTTCAATTTTTCCGCAACGAATTCGGAGTAAACTGGTATACTATTCACATCGGTCGGGAAATAAGGAAGCCCGGAAACGAGGAAGAAGCCCGGAAACTAGGAAGAAGCCCGGAAACGAGGAAGAAGCCCGAAAACAAGGGCGAGCGCTTCGCTTTTTCCGAATCATTTCGCACGCCGGCCCATGTCTTGTTTTTCTTGGGTATAACTTACATAGGAAGAGGTTCACGTGATGAGCATAACTTTTCAAGCATTAGGCATTCGCTCCGATCTGGTTCAAGTGCTGAAAGAAAATCGTTTGACGACCGCCACCCCCGTACAGGAAGCTGTCATTCCGCTGCTGCTGTCCGGCAAGGATGCGATCGCGCAGGCCCAGACAGGAACGGGAAAAACGCTGGCCTTCGTGCTGCCGATCATGGAAGCCGTGAATACGGAGCAGGCGCACGTGCAAGCGTTGATCATCACGCCGACGCGCGAGCTGGCAATTCAAATTACGGCGGAAATCAAAAAGCTGGCCCCGGCGGTTGGCGCAAGCGTTCTGGCTGCTTATGGAGGGCAGGACGTGGAGGGGCAAATTCACAAATTGAAAGGAGCCTCCCACATCGTCGTCGGCACGCCGGGACGGTTGCTGGACCATCTCGGGCGGGGGACGCTTTCCCTGGGCCGGGCGAGAATGCTGGTGCTGGATGAAGCGGATCAAATGCTGAATATGGGCTTTCTCTCGGAAGTCGAGCGCATCATCGAGCATATGCCGAATCAGCGGCAAACCATGTTGTTTTCCGCGACGATGCCGGAACCGATCCGCCAACTGGCGGCCCGGTATATGAGGAAGCCGGAGGACGTCCGGATTCAAGGCAAAGCGATCACGCTGGAAGAGATTCGGCAGGTTGTCGTCGAGACAACCGATCGCGGGAAGCAGGCCGCTTTGTTCCGTTTCATTGAGGAGCACCGCCCATTTCTGGCGCTTGTGTTTTGCCGCACCAAAATGCGCGTTAAGAAGCTGACGGCCGCGCTTGTTCAGGAAGGGTTCCAAGCGGATGAGCTGCACGGGGATTTGTCGCAGGCGAAACGGGAGCAGGTGATGCGGCGGTTCAAGGCGGCCAAGCTGCAAATTCTCGTGGCCACCGATGTCGCCGCGCGCGGTCTCGACGTGACGGGAGTGACCCATGTATTCAACTACGACGTCCCGCGCGACGGGGAAGATTACATCCATCGCATTGGGCGCACCGGACGCGCGGGGCATCGGGGGGTGGCCGTTACTTTTGCCACGTCCAAAGACCGGATGAAATTGCAGTTGATCGACCGGCGGATTGGGAACGCGCTGGAGTATCAAGGCGCGGAAAGCGGAACGGCGAGCAAAGGGCGGGCGGAATCGAGCGGCCGCAGGAGCAAGGGCGCGGGCAGCCGGGGAGCGCGCGGAAGCCGACGCGATCGCGGCGGCGGTGGAGCCGTCGGCGGAGCGGAGCGCGGGAGCTGGCGCGGTCGCAGCGGCGGTGGAGCC
>CAYYCV010000013.1:22369-46458 GCA_964470405.1 uncultured Caryophanales bacterium | reverse complement strand
TAACATTTTTTTTAAATACTGGAACTATATTTGGAATTTCGGAGTTTTACTTACAAAAAAACTTCACGCCGCGGATGATATTGCCCAGGAAACTTTTATCTAGGCATTTCTTTCCGTTCATACATTTCGCGGTGAGTCCACTGTGAAGACTTGGTTATTACGAATTTGCCACAATCTTTCGCTTAATTACAAGAAGTCGTCGTTTATTCGAAAGGTTGTCATTGTAGATTATATATTTCCTAAATCTTCGCATCCTTCGGCAGAAGCGGATTTTTTAAGTAAATCGTCTGTGGATTCCATATGGGAGCATGTATTTTCACTTCCGTTAAAATATCGGGAAACCCTACTGCTGAATCTCCGATTTGAACTATCGCTTAATGAAATAGCGAATATTCTCAATCTTTCAGACGGCACAGTAAAGTCCAGGCTTCATCGGGCAAGAAAAAAATTAGAGGAACGGTTAAAGGAGGAAGAAATTTGAGTAAGCCTAAATGGGAAGAACGCTTGTCAAAAGGGCCATATCAAACTCAATTTGTCCCATCCTTTGAAAAAATGCAAAACATTAAAAATCAAGTCCTATATGGTTTGAGGAGGGAGCAAAGGATGAAAGTTCGAGTCCGAGGTATAATAATTACAGTGGGTTGCATGCTTATTTTTTTAGCTGTGATTTTTCGTTTTAATCCATTTACTCAAAATTCGGTACTATCCGGATTTAACAGGCCTATACAAGAACAAATCATGGAACAACACGGTTATCAAGATTCAGTGATAAGTACTTCTGAATCCATTAAATTTACTGTTAATACTGATATGCTCCCGGCTAAGATGGGTGAAACAAAGACGATTAATCAACTCCTAGAAACAATAGGAAATTCAGAAATTATTTTGGAAAAGGTCGTGCGACAAGCCGACACCGATGATGTGTTTGTTTATGTAAAAGTGAATCAGAAGATTCTGAATAAAGATCATGGAGAATTCATTAGCATCGATCGAATAGATGATGATGGAAGCTATTCCACTCTTCCGATTCAGTGGTTTTTTTATAAAAATAATCAATTGATGCAGATTCACTATGGGGCAGGTGCAGGCGCAGGCAACATTTCTGTAAATATCTCGCAAGAAGAACTACGAAAGCTCGGGAAGATCTTTCAAGTGGAATGTAAGGGTTTATACCTGTACTCGTATCAAAGGGAATAAAGGAGAGTTTGATTTTTTTACAAAAAACAAGGTTAATAAGAGTAATTTGACATATTTTATGAATGTTTGTTTCTATCTCCCTGACTTCATTTTACCAGTTGCTTTTTGGGTTCGAATTGGGGAATATGTTGATGCTCACGGTTTCTCAGTGATAATTGAGTGACCGTTTGTATATCAACCATGCCATTTCTACGAGGAATCGGAATCATCGCGTGAACACTTTGAACATTTAATAAAGCCTCATGGAGGCGTAAGTATTTTGCGTGGGTTGAATTTTTTTCTGTGAGCATAAGAGTAAAAGGAGGGCATCACTTATGGGTATAGTAAGCGTTCTTCTTATTCTTTTGGACTTTTTGATTTTATTCAAGCCGACTTTAATTTGGCTCATTACAGAAAGCTGGAAGTCCAATGACGTGACAGAACCGTCCAGCTTTTATGTAATATCAGCATGAAGACGAATAAAGGATGAGGGTGGCTTAAAGCCCATTGTCCTCTTACGCAGTATCTACTCAATCTCAATCTTCCGGCACAAATTACTCAACGACCACTAACATAAATCTGCAGCGCTTTCGACATTTGGTTGAAGCGCTGCTTCTTATGCATCTTATTAGGCGATCAATTCGACAAGACAAGTGCTTCCTTTTTATCTGTTGATGGTTGGGAACACGGATTTCCTGATCGCTACAACATCCATTTCCGGTCCAGATTGCGGTACTGCAGCGCTTCGGCCAAATGCTCCGTTAAAATAGGCTCCGAGCCTTCGATATCCGCGATCGTGCGCGACATTTTGACGATGCGATCGCGGGCCCGAACGCTGAGGCCCAGCGCCTCAAACGACTTATGCAGCAAATCTTCCGCCTCCTTCTCCAAACGGCAGTATTTCCTCATAAGCGAAGCGCTCAGTTCGCCGTTGCACTCGATCGGTTCCCCGCTGTATCGCTGCTCCTGAATTTTTCTCGCTTTTGCGACCGTCCGCCTCATTTCGCCGGATGACAAAACCCCCGGGTCGCCCGCGTGATGCGGCAACAACTCCCGATAATTCACCCGCGGCACTTCCAGGTGGAGGTCGATTCGATCCCACAGCGGCCCCGAAATTCGCGCGCGGTACCGCTCTACCTGGACCGGACTGCAAACGCAAGGACGCTCGGGCGTATCCGCCCCCAAATACCCGCAGGGGCACGGATTCATCGATGCCGTCAGGATGAAATGGCTCGGGAATCGCAGCGCCATGCGCGCCCGGGAGATCGTCACCTGACGATCCTCCAAAGGCTGGCGCAGCGCTTCCAGCACATTGCGATGAAATTCCGGCATTTCATCGAGGAACAGAACGCCCCGGTGAGCCAGGCTGGATTCTCCCGGCCTGGGGGTGGAGCCGCCGCCCACCAGGCCGGCCGGGGAGATCGTATGATGCGGGGCGCGGAACGGCCGTTGGCGCATTAGCCGGCTTCGATCCGGAAGCTGGTTGGCTACGCTGTATATTTTTGTGACCTCCAGCGATTCCTCCAAGGTCAGGTCGGGAAGGATGGAGGGCAAGCGTCGCATCAGCATCGTTTTGCCCGAGCCCGGCGGCCCGATCAGAACGATGTTGTGCATTCCGGCGGCAGCGATCGTCAGGCCTCTTTTGGCTTGATGCTGCCCGCGGACATCGCCAAAATCGTCGTGGAATGAGGGGGGAATTGGCCAAGATGCCGCGGTTGATGGCTTTGAATGAAATGATGAATGATTTAAATCATTTACATGGTTAACTAAATCCGCCTTTGTTTGATCCAGATTTCGCAGATGCCTTAGCGGGATCACCTTCAACCCGCCGGCCAGCCGGGCTTCATTCGCGTTTTCCTCCGGCAGGATGACGGTGAGAATGCCGTGTTGCGCCGCGCTATGAACCATCGACAGCACGCCGGGCACTTCGCGTAGCGAGCCGTCCAATGCCAACTCGCCTATCAGAAGCGTCGCTTCCGGTTGATCGATCCGGATCTGCCCGCTGGTGGCGAGGATCCCGGCGGCGATCGCCAAATCGAAGGCCGAGCCTTCCTTGCGTAGATCGGCCGGGGCCAGGTTGACCGTAATGCGTTCCAGCGGAAAGCGAAAACCGCAATTTTTGATCGCCGCCCTGACCCGGTCCATCGATTCTCTGACCGCGCTGTCGGGCAAGCCGACAATGTGCGTTTGCGGCAGCCCGTTGCTTAAATCGATCTCCACTTCGATCATCCGGCCCTCGATCCCGCTGACGCAAGCGCTGCGCACTTTTCCATACATAACAAACAACACCTTTCTCCAACGGCCCGTCGGGAGCCTGATTCGGAAAAAGGTGCTTCCTTTATTTCCATAGAGGATATATTCGCGGTCCGCTTTTCAATTCCTGCCGGCGCCATAAATCATTTTCGCAAACCATGTTCGTGGATCGTACTCGCGGATCGTGCCCGTGGATCGTGCCCGTGGATCGTGTTCGCGGATCGTTCACGTGGATCTTGTTCGTGGATCGCGCCCGTGGATAATTTATGAAAAACGGGATAAGCTACGAAACGAGGTGATGGAATGCTGCAGGATAAACCTTATTTTTGTCCAAACTGCAAATCGAACAGAATCAAGTTTAATGTCATTGCGAGCACGACGCGGCGGTTTCTGAAGGATGCCTTGACCGGATCGATTTTGGAAATGGAGGAGCCGCAAACGGTACAGGAACAGGAGCCGGTTGTGGAATGTCTCGTATGCCATTTTGTCGGCAATGAAATGAGATTCGTCAAACAGGCGGAAAAGGAGCCGCGGGTTCCTTCGTTGTAAATAGGCGGGCCAAGCGATGAAAAAACGCAGTTCCTTTTGGAAATTGCGTTTTTTTAAGTTTTTTTCATTTGTATGAATATGAAAAGGAAGGGATTTATGCAGCGAACTCTGCAAGTGTTATTTGGCTCGATTATCCTTATGATTGCCAATTTTTGAAGTACCCATTTTTAGAGGATAGCGTTTGTCGGATTCGTTGTGAATGTTCAGGTTGAAAAAATTTGCAAATAGCGTGGTCTGTGAGACGGTCGATTCGTTCATTTCAATTTTGTTCCTATTGCTTTCAGGTTGGTTTCAGGTTGGTTTAAAGCCGAAATTTTATAGTCAACTGTCATTTTCTTAACGCCCCCGAGAGGAACTGGAATCCTTTTTCCCTCCGGGCCTGCTCGGCGCCAATACCTGCAAAAGTGCATTTATTTGGAGCATGATTCGGGTGTCGCGGGAAAATACCTGCGATAATGCAGGTATTTCAAGGCCAATCGCCGCAAACGGGGCGCTGAGCGCAGAATACCTGCACTATTGCAGGTATTCCCTCCTGGCACTCGTCTACGGAGAAAATAGATGTACTTTTACAGGTATTTTAACCTGGAAGATTCAAAATCGGCTTGCTTTCAGCTTTAAAATCGATTTAAACATGTTCTAAAGGAAGATTTCGGGTGCATATTTCGGGTGAATATGGGCCTCAGGCGCATGGAATCAGCAAATCGTCCATACGCTGTCAACCGATATTGCTCAGACGCGATTTCCCGAGAACGCGATTTCCTGAGAAATTAAAAAAATCGGCGGGTTTCGCGCGGGAGCGAGGCGGGGCGTGGCGAAAAATATGAAATTTTGGTGAACAAATGAGAAAATGGCCGGGAAAAATGATAAAATGGGGAAGGTTTTCGAAGGGGTCCGCCACCGAGCGGCAGATTTAATTGCGAAATTGGTTGAGTCGGGGGAGGAATTAGGAATATAATATGAGTTGGTGCACGATGAAACTAGACAATGAAGGTTAGGAGGGTGTTGCAATGAATATCCATGAGTATCAAGGGAAAGAAGTCTTGAAACAATATGGGGTCAGCGTGCCGCAGGGCAAGGTGGCGTTTACCGTGGATGAAGCGGTGGAAGCGGCCAAGCAGTTGGGCACTTCCGTAGTCGTGGTCAAGGCGCAGATTCATGCGGGCGGCAGAGGAAAAGCGGGCGGCGTCAAAGTCGCGAAAAATTTGGATGACGTGCGTACATATGCGGAGCAGATTTTGGGTTCCGTTCTCGTGACACATCAAACCGGGCCGAGCGGAAAGCAGGTCAATCGGCTTCTGATCGAGCAGGGCTGCGACATCAAAAAAGAGTATTACGTCGGCGTCGTCGTCGATCGGGGGACAGGCCGCGTCGTCATGATGGCCTCGGAGGAAGGCGGTATGGATATCGAAGAAGTAGCCGCCAACACGCCGGAAAAAATCTTCAAGGAAGTGATCGATCCCGCTGTCGGATTGCAGGCGTTTCAAGCGAGAAAATTGGCTTACTCGATCCGCATTCCCGCCGAATTGATCAACAAGGCGGTGAAATTCATGCTCGGTTTATATCGCGCTTTCATCGACAAGGATTGCTCGATCGCCGAAATCAACCCGCTGGTGGTCACCGGGGACGGCAACGTCATGGCGCTGGACGCCAAGCTGAATTTCGATTCCAACGCGCTGTTTCGGCACAAGGACATCCTGGCGTTGCGCGATCTGGACGAAGAAGACGAGAAGGAAATTCAAGCCTCTCAATACGATCTCAGCTATATTGCGCTGGACGGCAACATCGGCTGCATGGTCAACGGAGCGGGGCTGGCGATGGCGACGATGGATATCATCAAGCATTACGGCGGGGACCCGGCCAATTTCCTGGATGTGGGCGGCGGCGCTACCGCGGAGAAAGTGACGGAAGCGTTCAAGATCATTTTGTCCGACGAGAAAGTCAAAGGGATTTTTGTCAACATATTCGGCGGAATTATGCGCTGCGACGTGATCGCCAACGGCGTGGTGGAAGCGGCCAAGCAGGTTGGGCTGGATCGCCCGCTGGTGGTTCGGTTGGAAGGCACGAACGTCGAAATCGGCAAGCGCATTTTGAACCAATCCGGTTTGAATATCGTAACGGCCGACTCGATGGCGGACGGAGCGCAGAAAATCGTGTCTCTGGTGCAATGATCACAGCATAAAGGAGGGAATACAATTGAGTATATTAGTGAATAAAAACACCAAAGTGATCACTCAAAATATGACCGGATCGACCGGCATGTTCCATACCAAGGGCGGTTTGGATTACGGCACGCAAATGGTCGGCGGCGTGACGCCGGGAAAAGGCGGCGTCGAGGTCGATTTCACCCTGGAAAACGGACAAACGGTGAAGCTTCCGGTATTTGACACCGTGGCCGAATCGGTGGCCGCGACGGGCGCGAACGTCTCGGTGATATACGTTCCCGCCGCCTTCGCCGCGGATGCGATTATGGAAGCCGTGGACGCGGAGCTGGATCTGGTGATCTGCATCACCGAGGGCATCCCCGTGTTGGACATGGTCAACGTCAAACGTTATATGGAGAATAAGAAGACACTGCTGATCGGGCCCAATTGCCCGGGGGTCATTACGCCCGGCGAATGCAAAATCGGAATCATGCCGGGCTATATCCACACGCCGGGGCATGTCGGGGTCATCTCCCGCAGCGGGACGCTGACCTACGAGGCCGTGCACCAGTTGACCGCTCGCGGCATCGGGCAATCGACCGCGGTGGGGATTGGCGGAGATCCGGTCAAAGGCATGGAATTCATCGATGTGCTGGAAAAATTCAATGACGATCCCGACACCTATGCCGTGATCATGATCGGCGAAATCGGCGGGACGGCGGAGGAGGACGCGGCGCGTTGGATCAAGGACCATATGACCAAGCCGGTCGTCGGATTCATCGGCGGAAAGACCGCGCCGCCCGGAAGAAGAATGGGCCATGCCGGGGCGATCATTTCCGGCGGGAAAGGAACGGCGGCCGACAAGATCGCCGTGATGGAATCGTGCGGCATTCAGGTGGCGCAGACCCCTTCGGAAATGGGCTCGACGTTGGTCAAGGTGCTGGAGGAGCAAGGCCTTCTGCAAAAATGCATCACTCAAAAATAAACGGCTTCGCAAAAGGTAAGCAACCTTTCATATCCCCTCCGGGTTTGAAAGGTTTTTTGTTGACAACGAATCGTGGAAGGGGTGAAATTATGGATAACGGCCAACTCCTGTTCGGCCTTCATCAACTGCCGACCATCGGTTGGAAAAGCATCCGCTCCATCGTGCATCGAGCCCGGCGATTCGACGAGCTTTTGACGCTGCAATCGGGGGATTGGGAGCAATTGGGACTGGGAAAAGCCAAAGCGGAGCTTCTGAGCCGCCGGTTGACCCGCCCGTTTATCGAGCAAAAGCTGGAGGCGTATCGGGAGGCGGGCATCGGGATCGTGACCGTGTGGGACGAAGCGTACCCGCCGTTGCTTAAAGAGACGTCGCAGCCGCCCTGGGTGCTGTATTACAAGGGCGACATTTCGCTGGCCCGGCGGCCGCTCCTTGCCGTGGTCGGAACGAGAACGCCGACCGTTTACGGCAAGCATGCGGCCGAAGCCCTGTCGAAATCGTTGGCCCAAGCCGGTTTTTGCGTGGTCAGCGGCCTGGCCAGAGGCATCGATGCGGCGGCCCACCTCGGCGCCCTGCAGGGCGAGGGAAGCACCGCCGCCGTGCTGGGCACGGATATGGCGACCGTCTATCCCGCAGAAAACGCCGGGTTGTTTCGCCGGATTGGCGAACGCGGGTTGATTGTCAGCGAATATCCGCTCGGCACCCCCCGCCACCCCGGCCTGTTCCCTTTGCGGAATCGGGTGATTGCCGGCATGTCGCTGGGCACCGTCGTTGTGGAGGCGGCGGAGAAAAGCGGCTCGCTGATTACGGCCGATCAGGCGCTGGAGGAGTCGCGGGACGTATTTGCCGTACCGGGTCCCCTCAACTCGCCGAAAAGCAGAGGGACGCTGTCCTTGTTGAAGCAAGGAGCGAAAATCGTGACGGGCGTGGAAGATATAATTGAAGAATACGTACATATGATGAATGTGAAAGCGCCGGACGCGCCGGGCGCAGGCCGTCGGCCGTCGGTAGAATTGACGCCGGACGAACGCCTGGTGCTGAATTGGATATCCCATGAACCGGTGACGACAGACCTTTTATTGGAAAAAACAAAACTTCGATTTGGACATTTGCATTCAGTTCTGTTATCGTTACTTATGAAAAAAATGATTGCACAATTGCCCGGTTCATCCTATATTACATTTTGATTTTGGGAGGGTTACACTTGGCGGATTCACTTGTGATCGTTGAATCACCCGCAAAAGCCAAAACGATCGGCAAATACTTAGGGAAAAAATATATCGTCAAAGCATCCATGGGCCACATTCGGGATTTGCCCAGAAGCCAGATCGGCGTTGAGGTTGAAAATGATTTTTCGCCCAAATATATCACGATCCGCGGAAAGGGCTCCGTGCTGAAAGAACTGAAGGATGCCAGCAAAAAAGTGAAGCACATATTCCTGGCGGCCGACCCGGATCGGGAAGGCGAGGCCATCGCCTGGCATCTGGCTCATTATTTGGACGTGCAGAACGATATTCCGTGCCGGGTGGTGTTTAACGAAATCACCATGCAGGCGGTCAAGGACGCGTTCAAAACGCCGCGCAAAATTGACATGGATTTGGTCAACGCGCAGCAGGCGCGCCGAATTCTGGATCGTCTGGTCGGTTACAAGATCAGTCCCTTGCTGTGGAAAAAAGTGAAGAAGGGCCTGTCGGCGGGACGCGTTCAGTCGGTTGCGGTCAAATTGATCATCGATCGGGAGAATGAGATCAAATCGTTCGTCCCGGAGGAATATTGGACGATCGTCGCCCGGCTCTCGAACAAGTTGGGCAAGTTTGATGCGAAATTTTACGGGATCGGCAAAGAAAAAAAGGAATTGCGCAACGAGGACGAGGTCAAGCAAATTCTTGCCGCGATCGCGAACGCCGAGTATGTCGTCCGGGAGGTAAAGGAGCGCGAAAAGCTCCGGCATCCCGCCCCTCCGTTCATCACCAGCTCGCTGCAGCAGGAAGCGGCCAGAAAAATCAATTTCCGGGCGGGCAAGACGATGGCGGTGGCGCAGCAGTTGTACGAGGGCGTCGACCTCGGCAAAGAGGGCACCGTCGGGTTGATCACCTATATGCGCACGGACTCCACCCGGATTTCGCAAATCGCCCAAGAGGAAGCGAAAGGCTATATCGTGGGCAAGTTCGGGCAGGATTACGCGCCGCCGCAGCCGCGCAACTATACGAAGAAAAAGGCCAATGCCCAGGATGCGCACGAAGGAATTCGGCCGACCTCGACGATGAGGGAACCGGACCAGATCAAGCATTTTCTCAGCCGCGATCAATTCAAGCTGTATAAGCTCATATGGGAGCGGTTCGTTGCCAGCCAAATGTCCTCGGCCGTACTGGACACGATGACGGTGGATATCGCCGCGGGGGACATGATGTTCCGGGCGAACGGCTCCAGCATCAAATTCCCCGGTTTTATCAAAGTGTACGTGGAGGGGCAGGACGATCCGACGGAAGAGGACAATCTGCTGCCGCCTTTAAAGCCGGGCGAACGGTTGAAGAAGGAGAGCATCGAACCCAAGCAGCATTTCACCCAGCCGCCGCCGCGTTATACGGAAGCGAGGCTGGTAAAGACGCTGGAGGAGTTGGGCATCGGACGCCCGAGCACGTACGCACCGACGCTCGATACGATTCAAAAGCGGGGTTACACGGCGCTCGAAGACAAGAAATTCATACCGACCGAATTGGGCGAACTGGTCATCCAGTTGATGGAGCAATTTTTCCCGGAAATCCTCAATGTCGAATTTACCGCGCATATGGAGGAAGATTTGGACCATGTGGAGGAAGGCAGAGAAGACTGGGTCGGCGTGCTGGAAACCTTTTATACTTCATTCGAAAAACGGCTGGAAGTGGCCGAGGAAGAAATGAAGGAAGTGGAAATTCAGGACGAAGTATCGGATGAAGCGTGCGAGAAATGCGGACGTCCGATGGTTTACAAGATGGGCCGTTACGGCAAATTTCTGGCCTGCTCCGGGTTTCCGGAATGCCGCAACACGAAACCGATCGTGAAGGATACCGGGGTGGTTTGTCCGAAGTGCGGAAAGGGGCAGGTCGTGGAGCGCCGCAGCAAAAAAGGCCGTATTTTTTACGGATGCAATCAGTACCCGGAATGCGATTTTGTTTCCTGGGACAAACCCGTAAACACCCCTTGCCCGCAATGCAAAGGCCTGATGATTGAAAAGAGAAGCAAAAATAAAACGCAGATTCAATGCACGCAATGCGGACACAAGAATCAACCGGAATCGGAAGAGTGAGCGGACGGCGAGCCCGATCGGTTGGAAAAGGGGGATGACCATGCCAGATCCACAGACCGTTACCGTGGTCGGGGCCGGCTTGGCCGGCAGCGAAGCGGCCTGGCAAATCGCGTCGCAAGGCGTGCCGGTCGCGCTTTATGAAATGCGGCCGACGCGGAAAACGCCGGCGCATCATACGGACCAGTTTGCCGAATTGGTCTGCAGCAATTCCTTGCGCGCCAACGGCCTGACCAACGCCGTCGGGATTTTGAAGGAAGAGATGCGGAGGATGGAATCCGTCATCCTTCGCGCCGCCGACCGCCATGCCGTTCCGGCCGGCGGCGCGCTGGCCGTCGATCGGGACGGCTTTTCCGGAGAGGTGACCGCCGCGCTGCGGCAGCACCCGCTGATCGAGGTCCGCAATGAGGAGATCACCCGCTTGCCCGAAGGGATCACGGTCATTGCGACCGGACCTCTGACTTCTCCGGAGCTTTCGGCCCACCTGCGGGAATGGACGGGGCAGGAGTACCTGTATTTCTACGACGCCGCCGCGCCGATTGTGGAGAAGGATTCGATCGACATGGAGAAGGTTTATTTCGCTTCCCGCTATGACAAGGGGGAGGCGGCCTATATCAATTGCCCGATGAACGAGGAGGAATTCGACCGGTTCTACGAGGCGCTGATCACGGCCGAAACGGCGCCGGTGAAAGACTTCGAGAAGGAAGTCTATTTCGAAGGCTGCATGCCTGTGGAAGTGATGGCCCGGCGCGGAAAACAGACCGTTCTGTTCGGGCCGATGAAACCGGTCGGCCTGATCGACCCGCGCACGGGAAAGCGGCCCTTCGCGGTGGTGCAACTGCGGCAGGACAATACGGCCGGAACGTTGTACAACCTGGTCGGATTCCAGACCCATCTGAAATGGGGGGAGCAGAAGCGGGTCTTCTCGCTGATTCCCGGTCTGGAGCGCGCGGAAATTATCCGTTACGGCGTGATGCACCGCAATACGTTCATCAATTCGCCGAAGCTGCTGGAGCCGACGTATCAAATGAAGAAACGGCTTTCGCTGTTTTTCGCCGGACAGATGACCGGGGTGGAAGGGTACGTGGAGAGCGCCGCCTCCGGCCTGATCGCCGGGTTGAATGCGGGGAGGCTCGCGCAGGGCAAGCCGTGCCTTGTTTTTCCGCCGGAAACGGCGATGGGCAGCCTGGCGCACTACATCACCACGGCCGATTTTGAGAACTTCCAGCCGATGAACGCCAATTTCGGCCTGTTCCCTCCGCTCGAGCAAAAAATCGGCAACAAAAAGCTGAAAAACGAAAAGCTGGCGCAAAGGGCGCTCGATTCGCTGAGCGGTTTGCGGACCGCGGAATTTCCGATCGGCTTGTAAAGAAAAGCCGGGATATGATACGATGATAGAGCATGAGCTTAGGGGTGGTGCAGGGTGCTGGAAGAAAGGTGGATCAGTCAATTTTTGCAATACCTTTCCGTTGAAAAAAACGCCTCGGAACATACGATTTTGAGTTACGCCAGGGACATACGACAATTTTGCGAATTTATGCAACAGCAACGAATTGAAATGTTCGCTGCTGTTTCTTATTTGGCGGTGCGCTCTTACCTGGCCGAGCTTCACGCCAAGGAATACACGAGAAGAAGCGTGTCGCGGAAGCTGTCCGCGCTGCGCTCTTTTTACCGTTATCTGGTGCGCGAAGAGGCGATTGAAACGAGCCCCTTTGCTTCGATTCGCACGCCGAAACTGGACAAAAAGCTGCCGAAATTCATGTATATGGAGGAAGTCATGGCCCTCCTGCAGTCGCCGGATCGTTCCACGCCGGCCGGTTTGCGCGACGCGGCGATAATGGAAACGCTGTACGCCAGCGGGATTCGCGTCGGCGAGCTGGTCGGGCTTGACCTGCGTTCGATCGATCTGGATCGCGGCATCGCTCTCGTTTTCGGGAAAGGGGCCAAGGAGCGCTACGTTCCCGTGGGCGAGCATGCCGTTCAGGCGATCCGCTCCTACCTGCAATCGGCGCGGGCAAGCTTTCTCAGGAACGCGTCGGAGCAAGCGCTGTTTCTCAACCGTCTCGGCACGCGGATCAGTGACCGCAGCGTCCGCAGGCGGATCGATCAATACGTGAGCCGGCTCGCCCAGAAACGCAAAGTCAGCCCGCATACGCTGCGCCATACGTTCGCCACGCACATGCTGGAAGCCGGGGCGGATCTGCGCACGGTTCAGGAGCTTTTGGGGCATGAGAACATCTCCACAACCCAGATTTATACCCACGTAACGAAGGATCATCTGCAATCGATCTACAACCGGGCTCATCCCAGAGCTTAAGCGGTGGAAGGAAGAAGGAGGAGACGAATTGAACACATCTTTTCATGCTACGACGATTTTCGCCATTCAGCATGAGGGCAAGGGAGCGATCGCCGGAGACGGCCAGGTGACCTTCGGCAACAGCATGGTGATGAAGCATCAGGCCAAGAAGGTTCGCAGGCTGTATCGGGGCAAGGTCATTTCCGGTTTCGCCGGATCGGTGGCGGACGCGATCACGCTGTTCGAGAAATTCGAGGCCAAGCTGGAAGAGCATCAGGGCAACCTGCAGCGATCCGCGGTGGAATTGGCCAAGGAATGGCGTTCCGACAAGGTGCTGCGCAGATTGGAAGCGATGATGATCGTCATGGATGCGCAAAGCCTGCTTCTGATTTCCGGAAATGGCGAAATTATCGAGCCGGATGACGGGATTTTGGCGATCGGCTCGGGCGGCAGCTTTGCCTTGTCCGCCGGCAGGGCGCTGAAGCGCCATGCGCCGCAGATGAAGGCGGCGGAAATCGCCCGGGCCGCGCTGGAAATCGCCTCGGAGATCTGCGTGTTCACCAACGACCACATTATTGTGGAAGAATTGAATTGAAGCTTGGACTGGAGGGATTCAATTGACCAATGAAGCGTTAACCCCGAGACAAATCGTGGCCGAGCTGGACAAATACATCGTGGGTCAAAAAAATGCCAAGAAATCCGTGGCCGTCGCTTTGCGCAATCGCTACAGGCGCAACATGCTCAAGGATACGATTCGCGACGAAATCGTGCCCAAGAACATTTTGATGATCGGGCCGACGGGGGTGGGAAAAACGGAAATCGCCCGCAGATTGGCCCGGTTGGTTCAAGCTCCTTTCGTTAAAGTGGAGGCGACGAAATTCACGGAGGTCGGTTATGTCGGCCGCGATGTGGAATCGATGGTGCGGGACCTGGTGGAAACGGCGATTCGCATGGTGAAGGCGGAGAAGATGGAGACCGTGAAGGATCGGGCGGAAAAAATGGCCAACGACCGCATGGTTTCCATCATGGTCCCTTCCGCGGAGAAGTCGAAAAGCAGCCGCAATCCGCTGGAAATGATTTTCGGCCAGCACGCGCAAAAGGAAGAAGAGGAAGAGCCGGAGGAGCGCGAGAGCGCGGCGCAAAAAAGGGCGCACGTCAAACAAAAATTAGAAAATGGAGAATTGGAAAACGAAACCATTGAAATCGAAGTGGAGGATAACAGCCCTTCGATGTTTGAAATGTTTTCCGGCCAGGGCAACGAGCAAATCGGCTTGAACATGCAGGAGCTGTTCGGCAACATGCTGCCGAAAAAGACGAAGAAAAGAAAGCTCGCCGTCAAAGAAGCGAGGAAGGTTCTCATTCAGGAAGAGGCTCAAAAGCTGATCGATATGGACGAGGTGATCCAGGAATCGATTCACAGGGCGGAGCAGTCCGGGATCGTCTTTATCGACGAAATCGACAAGATATGCAGCTCTTCCGGGGGAAACGGGCCGGACGTGTCCCGCGAAGGCGTGCAGAGGGATATTCTTCCGATTGTCGAAGGCTCGACGATCATAACCAAGTACGGGCCGGTCAAAACCGATTATGTTTTGTTTATCGGCGCGGGCGCTTTTCACATCGCCAAACCTTCCGATTTGATTCAGGAGCCTCAATGAAGATTTCCCATCCGCCTGTAATTGAATAATCTGACGATGGAGGAATTTGTGCAGATTTTGAAGGAGCCGCAGAACGCGCTGACGAAACAATATACGGCTTTGCTGGAGACCGAGGGGATCAAGGTGAATTTTACCGACGAGGCGATCGAAGAAATCGCCAAGCTGGCCGCCGAGGTAAATCAGGAAACGGAAAATATCGGAGCGCGTCGGCTGCATACCATTCTGGAAAAGCTGCTCGAGGATCTGTCTTTTGAAGCCCCCGAAGTTCCGCTGGAATCGATCGATATCACCCCGGAATACGTAAGGGACAAATTAAGCGAAATCGCCAGGAATCGGGATTTGAGCCAGTATATTCTCTGATGGGCGACGGTTTCCGATCGCCGTTGTCCGCGGATTTCCCATTTCATAGCCTGTATTGGGAAGAAGCCTGCGGACAAAGGCGGCCGCCGCCGTTTCTCCAACCGATGCCCAACCCTTGCGCCGCTTTGTTTACCGCGCTTTTAAGTCCGTGCACAAAGTCCTATTTTCTAAAAACAGGACTTTGTGCTTATTGATATAACCTGGAGGTTGGTTAAAAATAACAATGACTTATTTATTTCGACAAATATACCGGGGCTGCAACATTTTTTGTGTAAATCTTGCAGGCAGAAGCAGGAAACTTGTCCCCTTCTGTTGAAATAGGTAATTAGTCAGTCTTTGAAACCCTATGAAAAAGGTGGGTTTTTATTATGGGATTATTCAGCAACTCTCAGTACCATCTATTGGAAAGTTCCCTCGATGCTTCGGCGTTGCGCCAAAAGGTGATAGCGAACAACGTCGCGAATGTGGACACTCCGAATTTCAAACGATCCGATGTTCATTTTGAGGAAATTTTGCAGAGGGAACTGGAGGCGACGAAGTCGGCTTTTGTCGGATATCGTACGGATCCCAGGCATTTGATGATCGGAGGCTCCAGAAGCGTGACGGTGCCCCAACCGGCGATTGTCCGCGACAAGGCCAGCGCGATGAACAACAATGGAAACAACGTGGATATCGATGCGGAGATGGCGCTGCTGGCCAAAAATCAAATCGAATATTATGTGTTGATAGGGCAAATGAATCATGAAATGAAGCAATTGCATACCGCGATCGGGGGAGGGAGATAGGTAAATGGGAACGATGAACGGCATGGACATCAGCGCTTCGGCGCTGACCGCGCAGCGTTTGCGCATGGATATCATCGCCTCGAATATCGCCAACGCCGATACGACGCGCGCCGCCAAGGTCAACGGCAAGTGGGTTCCGTATCAGCGCAAGATGGCCGTGATGGAGCCGAAAAACCAGCCTTCCTTCGGAGCGCTTCTCGACGCCGAGATGGGCAAGGACGGGGTTGGGTCGGGGGTGAAGATCACGAGGATTGTCGGCGACGCCACCCCGTTTAAACGGGTCTATGATCCCGCCCATCCCGATGCGGACGCAGACGGGTATGTGTTGATGCCGAACGTCGACATGACGAAGGAAATGGTCGATTTGATCTCGGCCAGCCGTTCGTATGAGGCGAATGTAACCGCCATTAACGCGTCCAAGTCCATGATGATGAAAGCGATGGAAATCGGCAGATAAAACGAGTAGCGGAGGGGGATCGGGATGATCGACAAAACCTTTTTCAATCCTTTGAAAGCGGCGGGCGCGGTTCAACCGAACGGGCCGAAGGAACAGACCGCGGGGGATGTTTCCAGGCAGTTCGGCCAATTTCTGAACGAGGCGATGGAACAACTGAGAGAGCAGGGGCATGAGGTGGACCAGTTGACTTTGAAGGCGGCCTCGGGGGATTTGAACGACCTGCATCAACTGACGATCGCTTCCGAGAAAGCGGCGATCGGCCTGGAATTAACCGTGCAGGTCCGCAATAAAGTGATTGAGGCTTATCAGGAAATCATGAGAATGCAAGTTTGATTTGGCATACATAACGCATTTTTTGGGTGGGGTGTAATGTGAATGAGACTATCATCAAATATTGGGGGCAGTTAACCCAGTATTGGCACAAGATCAATCAGACCCAAAAGACTATTCTGTTAGCTATCGTCGGCGTGATCGTCATTGCGTTGATTATGTTGATTCTCATCTTTTCAAGGACAGAATATTCCAAGGCGTTCAACGATCTTGATCCGAATGACGCCGCAGCCATCACCCAGTATCTCTCGTCGCAGGGCATTTCTTACAAACTGAGTGACGACGGGAAAAGCATCGGGGTACCGACAAAGGAAGCTTCGCAGGTGAAAATCAATGTGGAATCCCAAGGGCTGATGAAAAACGGCTCGATCGGATACGGCATTTTTCGCGATAATCTTTCCGGCTTCAGCATGACGGACAACGAATTCAACGTCCTCAAGGTGGACGCATTGGCCGGGGAAATTCAACAGGTTTTGCGGCAGATGAACGGGGTGGTCAGCTCGAAGGTGATCATCAATCTGCCTCAGCAGAGCGTGTTTCTTAACGACAGCAAGGATCCGTCAACCGCCGTGGTGATGCTGAACTATAAACTGGGTTACCGCCCGGACCAGCAGCAAATCGATACGATCTTCAATTTGGTGGCGCACAGCGTGCCCAACCTGGATTTGGCCGACATCACGGTTTCCGATCAGAACGGGGAGTTGATCCCTTCGTCGAAAACGCCCGACGGTTTGGGGAATGCGGCCGGTTTGGTAGCGCAGCAATTTGAAATCAAAAAACAATTCGAGCGGGACATTCAAAATAATGTGCATCAATTGCTGGGCACCATGATGGGGTCCGGCAATGTGGTGGTCAGCGTGGTGTCGTCGCTGAATTTCGACAAGAAAAACAGCAAGGAACAATTGGTGACGCCGGTCAACACCGTGGATCAAAAGGGGCTGGAAATCAGCGTAGAGAAGATTCAGGAATCGTATACCAGCAACGGCGCCGGCGACCCGGGAGGCATTCCGGGAACGGGGGACAGCCAGGTGCCGGGCTATCCGACTTCCTCGACCGCCGGGGGCAGCACCAGTTCCGATAAGTCCACGGAAAGAATCAATTACGATGTCAATCGAATCACCAACGATATTATCGCCAGTCCTTACAAAGTGACGGATTTGACAATCAATGTGGCGGTGGAGCCTCCCAATGCGAACGATCCACAGTCGCTGGACGAGGACACGAAAGCGGCCTTCCAACGAATTTTGATGAATATTGTAGGCACCTCTTTGGCCAACAGCGGGCAAACGTTAACGGATGATGAATTGGCCAGGAAGGTTTCGGTCATCGCCCATTCCTTTGTCGGAAACCAGATTCCGTCTTCCGCCGGATGGTTCTCCAACCAATTGTTTAACGGCTTTGGCATCGCTTTGCTGCTCGCCGCTCTGATCGGCGGATTCCTCTTGTATCGCCGCAGAAAATCGGGCATCGAGGAAGAAGAATTTTCG
This sequence comes from uncultured Caryophanales bacterium, assembly GCA_964470405.1. Classification (GTDB taxonomy): domain Bacteria; phylum Bacillota; class Bacilli; order Paenibacillales; family CAYYCV01; genus CAYYCV01. The sequence continues at coordinate 28,704 of CAYYCV010000013.1, read as the reverse complement.
GCAAAGCCGATCAAAGCGGAGATCCCGGAGCTTGGCGAGATGGAACAGGACAATCAGGTTCGAAGGCAATTGGAGTCTTTGGCTAAGAAAAAGCCGGAGGAGTTCGTTAATTTACTGCGAACTTGGCTGGTTGAAGAATAGAGGTGGCTTTTACATTGGTGGCAAAAGGTTCACAGCCGCAATTTTTATCGGGAAGGCAGAAAGCCGCGATTCTGTTAATCAGTTTGGGGCCCGACGTTTCGGCCCAGATTTTCAAGCATTTGCGCGATGAAGAGATCGAACAGTTGACTCTGGAAATCGCGAACGTTAGAAAAGTGGACAGCCTGGATAAGGACTCGATTTTGGCGGAATTTCACCAGATTTGCCTCGCTCAGGAATATATCTCTCAAGGCGGAATCAATTACGCCAAGGAAATATTGGAGAAGGCGCTGGGCTCCGCCAAGACGGCCGAAATATTAAATAAACTGACGGCAACCTTGCAGGTTCGTCCTTTCGATTTCGCCAGAAAGGCCGATCCCGCGCAAATTCTCAATTTTATTCAAAATGAAAACTCGCAGACGATCGCGCTTGTTTTGTCCTATTTGCAGTCGGATCAATCGGCGATCATTCTGTCCTCCTTGCCGCAGGACATCCAGGCCGACGTGGCCAAGCGGATCGCGCTGATGGACAGCACGTCGCCGGACGTGATCAATCAGGTCGAACGCATTCTGGAACAGAAATTGTCGGCTACGGTGACCCAGGATTACACCAATGCCGGCGGCATCGAATCCATCGTGAAAATATTGAACGGGGTCGATCGCGGGACGGAAAGAACGATTTTGGATTCGCTGGAAATTCAGGACCCGGAACTGGCGGAAGAAATCAAAAAGCGGATGTTTGTATTTGAAGATATTGTCAATATCGACAATCGCTCCATCCAACGGATCATTCGCGATATCGAAAATGTCGATTTGCAGTTGTCGCTGAAAGTCGCCAGCGAAGAAGTACGCGAAGTCATCTACAGGAACATGTCCAAACGCATGGCCGATTCGTTCAAGGAAGAAATGGAATTTATGGGCCCCGTTCGATTGCGCGATGTAGAGGAAGCCCAGACGCGCATCGTTTCGACGATTCGCCGTCTGGAAGAAGCGGGTGAAATTATTATCGCTCGCGGCGGAGGTGACGATATCATTGTCTAACTTGATCAAGGCTTCTTTTTACATACCGGTAGACGAGAAAAAAACGATCGAGATCATGAGAAAAAAAATATCGCGCCCGCCGGCCCCGTCCGATTCGAGCGCGAAGGAAGACGCGCCCCGGGACGATGACGAAACGGCATTGGCTGTGGCGACGAAGGAACAGATATTGAAGGACGCGGAGCAAGCGGCCGAATCCACCCTTCGGCGAGCCCGGGAAGAAGTGGCGCAGCTCCAAAAGCAGGCGCGGGAAGAGATCGAACAATGGTGGGAGCAACGGCGGGCCGAAGACGAAATGCGGGTCGAAGAAGCGAAGCGGGACGGATTCGCCCGCGGGTATGAAGAAGGCAGGGAACAGATCGAACAAGAGGTCAGGGACGAGTATGCGCATCGGATGGACCAGGCCAAGGCGGTGTTGGAGCAGGCGCACGATTTGAAAAAGCAAATTATTCAGGAGTCGGAGCCCTTCCTGCTGGAATTAAGCACGGCCATAGCGAGAAAAATCGTGGATCAGCAGTTGACCCTTACTCCGGAATGGAGCAAAGAGTTGGTTAAGAAAGCGCTTGAACGCCATCGAATGAAGGGGAAAGTGGCCGTTTGCGTCTCCCCCGCGCAGTTTGCCTTGGTGCAGGACGCCAGGGAGGAGCTGCTTCTGGCCGTCGATGCGCAGACCGAGCTGCAAATCTTGCCGGATGTGACGGTGCAGGACCAGGGATGCGTGGTTCGCACTTCCTACGGGAATATCGATGCGAGAATCGATACGCAATTGAAGGAAATCAAAGAGGCGTTGATGCAAATTGCGCTGAGAAACGAGGCGAATTTGGCCGATGAATAGCCCGACTTTGCCGCAGGTCGCCAAATTTCTGGAGCATTTGCGGCACGTTGATCCGATTCGCATGAACGGGAAAGTGACCCAGGTCATCGGACTGACCGTCGAATCGGAAGGTCCCGACACCAGCGTCGGCGACATTTGCTTCATTCATCCGATCAAATCGGGCGAGCCGATCCGGGCCGAAGTGGTGGGGTTTCGAAACAACCGCGTGCTGCTCATGCCGATTGGGGAGCTTCATTCCGTTGCGCCCGGTTGCGAAGTGGTCAATACCGGGAAGCCGTTGACGGTTCAGGTGGGGCGCGAACTGCTGGGGAAAGTTTTGGACGGGCTGGGACAGCCGCTGGACGGCAGCCTGCTTCCGGCGAGAATGAAGCATTATTCGACGCATAACGTGCCGAGCAACCCGCTCCGGCGCCCGAGGGTGAAGGAGCCGATTTCCGTCGGCGTTCGCTGCATCGACGGGCTGCTGACGGTGGGAAAAGGCCAGAGAATGGGGATCTTTTCCGGCTCCGGCGTAGGCAAAAGCACGCTTCTGGGAATGGTCGCGCGGAATACCTCGGCCGATGTCAATGTGATCGGGCTGATTGGGGAACGCGGCAGGGAGGTGCTCGATTTCATCGAGAGGGAGCTCGGGGAGGAGGGCCTTGCCCGCTCCGTCGTCGTCGTTGCCACGTCCGATCAGCCGGCGTTGATTCGGATCAAAGGGGCGTTGATCGCGACGACGATCGCCGAATATTTTCGCGACAGCGGCTTGAATGTAATGCTGATGATGGATTCGGTCACGCGGTATGCGATGGCGCTTCGCGAGGTCGGATTGGCCATCGGGGAACCGCCGGCCACCCGCGGATATACGCCGTCGGTATTCGCCAGCCTGCCCAAGCTTTTGGAGCGTTCGGGCACGGCTCCCAAAGGTTCGATCACCGCGTTCTATACGGTTCTGGTCGACGGCGACGATATGAACGAGCCGATTGCCGATGCCGTGCGCGGAATATTGGACGGCCATATCGTGTTGGACCGGAATTTGGCCAACAAGGGCCAATACCCCGCGATCGACGTGCTTGCCAGCATCAGCCGGGTGATGAAGGAACTGGTGCCGGAACGGCAGTTGGATGAAGCGGAGCAGTTTAAAAGACTGCTGGCCGTCTATCGCGAGTCGGAGGATTTGATCAATATCGGCGCTTATCAGGCCGGTTCCAACCGCGAGATTGACCGATCGCTGGAATATATTCAATCGATCCAGGTTTACATCCGTCAAAAGGTCATGGAGAAAGTCAATTTTGTGGAAGCGCAAAACCAATTGACGCGCATTTTTCATAGCAAAGCGGTTTAACAGGCGGATGGAAAGGGAGGGACTCCGGGATGAGATTTCAATATCCTTTGCAGAAAATCGTCGATCTGAAAGGCAATGAGAAAAACCAGGCGGAGTGGCAGTTGTCCCGTTCCATCGGGAAGCTGCTGGAAGAGCAAGCCTCTTTGGCCCGGTTGATCAGGGAAAAGGAGGAGTGGCGGGATTCGATTCTTTCCGATGCCGACCATTTCGAAACCGTTGCCGATTTGCAGCTTGTGCAGCATTACGTCGAGCATCTGGAATCGCAAATTCAGAGCAAGCGCAAGGATGTCTTCGCGGCGCAAACCGAAGTCGACGCAGACCGAAGCCAACTGACCTTGAAGATGCAGGATGAAAAAATTTGGTCGAAAGCAAAGCAAAAAGCGTACCGTCAATTTTCCGTCTTCGTGCAGCAAATGGAACAAAAGGAACTCGACGAGATGAGTGTGGTGCGTTACAAGGCGACGTCGGCGCATTCCAGTTTATAAAGGAAGGGGGGACCGACATGGCGAATGCCGATGTGGAAAAAGCTTCGTACGGAGCGTTCGAGCGGTTTTTATACATCTTTTTAATCCCGCTGATCTTCACCTTGATTTTAACCGGGGTTCTGCTCTCCCTCTTCGGATACGATGTCAAAGAAACCTTGCTTAAAGTGGGACATTCCATCCCGATCGTAGGAAGCGTGGTCCCCGCTCCGCCTCCGACGCCCGTGCCTCAAACCGATGTGTCGGGAGAAGCCGCGGATGTGGACGCCTTGAAAGCCGACTTGCTGCAGAAAGAGGCGGAACTGTCGAAGATAAAGGAAGAAAGCCAACAGAAGGACAAGACCATCGAGGACCTGCACAATCAACTGGAACAAATGCAAAGCGAATCGGCGGAGAAGGGCCAAACCGATGAAGAATATCAAACACAATTGCGCCGCCTTGCCGATATATATACTAACATGACGCCCAGCAAGGCGGCGCCGATCCTGGAGCGATTGACGATGCCGGAGCTGGTATTGGTTTTGAGCCAGATGAAGCAGGATGCGCAATCCAACGTATTGGCGAAAATGAATCCGCAAATTGCCGCCGAGGCTTCCATTCAGATGAAGGATATCGTTCCTTTAAAGGATCGGGAGATGGCGGCCCTGCAGTCGCGGTTGGAGATCAACCGGCAGCAGGATGATGCGGCCGCCGCGAAATTGTCGGTTTCCGATCTGGCCCAAACCTTCGCCGGGATGGTGCCCAACAACGCGGCGGAGGTGCTCCGGGTGATGATGGCCAGCGATCAGGCCAAGGTGGTCGCGATCCTGGCCGCGATGGAGCTGCAGTCGCGCTCGCTCATTTTGTCGGCGCTGTCCGATTCTTCCAAGGAAGACGCGGCCAAAATCAGCGCGAAGTTAAGCGCGTCGCCTTAGCAGTGCGGCAACAAATAGCGCGGCGCTTGAAAGGAGGTGATAACAATGGCAATACAGAACAATACGCTGGCTATGCAAGCCGCGAGTGGAAACAGGACAAGCCCTTTGGTGCAATGGGTCGGCGGTGCGAAAGGCGCGGCTCCGTCCGACGGGACGCCCGATCCGGCATCGTTCCTGGCCGCATTGAATGAATTGCTGCAGGGACAGCAGACGAAGGATGGCAGCGATTCGGCCGACGTTTCCCTGATGCTGGCCTTGTCCAACATTCAGCCGGAATGGTTGCTTGCCCTTCTTTCGCAGGCTTCCGGATCGGATTTGGAACAGATGGCCTCCGGGATTTTGCAAATGCTGCAAAAGAATCCGCAATTGGCGGGGCAATGGTTGGAGAACAGCGATTCGGTCCGGCAATGGATGGCGCAGGCCGCTGCGATTTTCGGTTCCGCATCGGCCCAAAACGGCGCTTCCGTTTCAATGCGGACGCTTCCGGACAACAGCGGGAACGGGTCGGTCGAGTTGAAGCAAATGATGGGCCTCGTCAAGCAATTGATAGCGGGGCTGCAACAGAACCCCGACGATCCCGATTTGCAGATGTTGGGAAATGCGCTTCGCCAGGCGGTGCAGCAACCGTTGCAGAAGCCTGGGACAAGCCTGCTGCCCTTCAACGAATCGGCTGTCGGCATCGCTTTTCGGGGGCAAGGTTTGGAGAAGCCCGCCGTCGCAGGCTCCGCCGGAAAGTCGTCGCCATCGGCATCCGATCGCGTTGCTCTGATCCGGACATTCGCCGGATGGACCGCGAGCGTCAAAGGAGCGGAATCGTCCGCAACCGGAGCCGCCTCATCCATGTTGGTGCAAGCGGTGCGGCAGCAGCCTGCCGTTTCGACGCTTTTGTCCGCGATGGAAGCGAAGGCCGGTTTGCTGTTCCAGACGGTATCGTCCGGGGCGGAATCGTCCGGTCCCATGCAAAGCCCGCTGCCTCACGCGATGGATTCCGAAGCGGATCTTTTCCATTTGCCGCTGCAGAATGGAGCGGCGTTTCGTCTCGCCCAGAGCGAACCGCTGTTTCAAGCCCAGCCGCAGTCGTCCGGCCCTCTGATGAATGCGCAGTATTTCGCTCAGGAGATGGCTCAATACATGATGAAAAATATGAAAGTGAGCCAATTCAACGGAATTTCGGAGGCGAAAATCACGCTCGTTCCCGAGAATCTGGGTCAGGTCGATGTGAGAATTACGATGCACAACGGCCAGTTGACGGCGCAGTTCTTCACAGGCACGCTGCATGGGCGGGAGGCGCTGGAAGCGCAGATGTCGCAGCTTAGACTCTCTTTGCAAAACCAGGGAATTCAGGTGCAGAAGCTGGAGGTCGCGCAGCAGAATCAGGTGCAGCACAACCCGATGCAGTCGAATGTTTTCCAAGAACAGCGGCAGTCCTCTTCGCACCAGTTTGGCAAACAGGGCAAAAACTCCGGATCCGATCGATACGACCAGATGATTGACGAATTCTCGGAGATTTTGGGCGGCGACGACCGGCTGCAGCAGTTGGCGTACGGCGGTTCCTTTCATGTGATGGCTTAAGGGAGGTGTGACAATGTCGGATACAGTCGT
>CAYYCV010000013.1:0-22359 GCA_964470405.1 uncultured Caryophanales bacterium | reverse complement strand
CGTCGGAACGACGAACATTTGGCCGAATTACGCCAAAGGAAATACCGGGAGCGGCAAGGAAACCCAGGGGGCGTTGGGCAAAGACGAATTCATGAAAATTTTGGTCACCCAGCTTTCCAATCAGGATCCGATGCAGCCGATGGAGGACAAGGAGTTTATTTCGCAAATGGCGCAGTTCAGCTCGGTGGAGCAACTGATGAATATGGCGGATGAAATGAAGCTGTTGCGGCAATCTCTCGGAATGACCTCCGCTCTGATCGGCAAAACGATCAGTTGGGAAACGCCCAATGAGACGAATACGGAGATGGTGATCCGTTCGGGTGTGGTCGAGGCCATATTGATGAAGGACGGCAACCAGTATGCCAGTGTGGAAGGAGATGAAGTTCCTCTGGATCAAATTGTGAAAATTTCGATTGCAGGGGAGTCCTAATGTCTGAATTGATCCCTGCCGGACAGTTGTATCCCCATTCGATTCCGCCCGGAACGTTGAAGCCCGGAGCGGCAAAGCGGAATACGACAGCCGCGTCGGCCCCGGCCGTTCGAACCGCGGCAAATTCGTTCGAGCATATTCTTCAAGACCGTTTAATTCATTTCAGCCGCCATGCGGAGGTTCGTTTGCAGCAGCGCGGAATCCATTTGAAGCCCGAGCACCTGTCCAGGCTCCAAACCGCGATTGATCAGGCCGCGGCGAAAGGATCCAAAGATTCCCTGATCCTGTTCAAGGATATGGCGCTGATCGTCAACGTGCCGAACCGCACCGTGGTTACGGCGATGGATGGAAAATCGATGCAGGATAATGTGTTTACGCAAATTGACAGCGCGGTGGTTGTATCCTCGTGAAGGCAAGATGGATAGACGCTATACAGGCTGGCCCTTATCGGGAGCCTGCGGCTTGCGGATCGACTGAAGCGGCCGACTCAAGGAACGTTCTCACGGCGGCGCAAGGAGCCCCTGTGAATGATTCGCCAATAAGGAGGAACTGAACAATGTTAAGATCTTTGTATTCGGGCATTTCCGGAATGCGCGGTTTTCAAACGAAGCTCGACGTCATCGGCAACAATATCGCCAATGTGAACACCGTCGGCTTTAAAGCGGGACGCGTGATGTTCAGCGACATTTTAAGCCAGACGATGTCGGGCGTGACCGCCCCGGTTGACGGCAACGGCGGCATTAACGCCAAGCAGGTCGGCCTCGGCTCGACGGTCAGCAGCATCGACACGATTCATACGCCGGGCAGCGCGATGACGACCAACGTTGTAACGGATTTGCGCGTTGACGGGGACGGTTTTTTCGCCGTAACCCCCTCGACGGATTCCGATGAAGTCTATTTGACCCGGGCGGGCAACTTCACGATCGACGCCGAGCGCAAGCTGGTTAACGCCGAAGGGATGGTGGTCATGGGCGCGGACGGCAGCCCGATTCCGCCGTTGGACGATACGGTTACCGCTTTTTCCATTGACCAGAACGGGCGGATCATCTCGGTGCTGAACGACGGTACGACCGAAGATACCGGCATCCAGATCGGCGTGGTGAAGATCACCAATCCCGGCGGGTTGGAGAAGGTGGGCGGCAATCTGTACCGCGTTACGCCGAATGCCGTTTTGGACGGCGAGATGGAAATCGGCACGGCCAACGACCCGGAAATCGGCACGGGCGCGATTATTTCCGGACAGTTGGAGATGTCGAACGTCGATCTGACCGTCGAATTTACCGAAATGATCGTTGCGCAGCGCGCGTTCCAGGCCAATTCGAGAATTATCACCACGTCGGACGAAATTTTGCAGGAGATCGTCAATCTGAAACGTTAATCCGCGCAAGCTTTAGCATTTTGATGATCGAAAGCGGTGCGGCGGTTGAACAGGCGGATGGGAGTTGGCTGCGGGCGTTTTTGGTCCGCAGCCTTCCCCCCGCGCATGTTCAATCGCGGGCCGCCCGCTTATCCGAGGATGGATATCATTTGAACGGTTAAGGAGGGAGCGCATGATCCCCGTAACCCGGCTGAACAAGAGGCCGATTATCATTAACGCGGTGCTGATTGAAACCATCGAGGAGACCCCGGACACGCTGATTACGCTCACGACCGGCAGGAAAATAATTGTTCTCGAAAAGGTGCCGGATGTGGTAAGCTTAGTAAAAAACTACATGAAATTGATAGGTTCGATCAGAATCGCCATGAAGAAGGATGAAACGGAGGAAGCATAGTGCTCAAGAAAATGGTGCCTCTGCTGATTATCGTACTGGTTGCCCTTACTTTAATCATATTTGCTGCCGTGATTTTATGGAACTATCTGGACCGCGGTCCGTCTTCTCCGAGCCCGAAAGAATCCGTCCAGAACGTCGAACAGAAGGCACTTTCCGCCAAAGAAATCAGCGATCTGACAGTCAAAATAGAGGATGTTACGACAAATCTTGCTTCGGGCAACATCGTCAGAATCAGCTTTGCTTTTGAGTTGAACAACAAGAAGGCGAAGGAAGAGTTTTCCCTGCTTGATTTCAAGGTGCAGGGAATCATCATACAGACGCTGGCGGACATGAATGCGGAAGATATTCAGGGGAGCAGGGGATTCGATAATTTAAACGCCGTCTTGATGAACAGAATCAATTCCATTTTGACGGAAGGCAAGATCACTCAAATCGATATTACCAATTTTATTTTGCCTGGTTGATGACCCATCGAACGATCGTTAGGGGGTGACTTTGTTGGTCGATGTTTTATCGCAGAATGAAATCGATGCGCTTTTGGCGGCCCTCTCTTCCGGCTAAATGGATGCGGAAGAATTAAAGAAGGAAGAATCGCAAAAGAAAATCCGATCCTATGATTTCAAGCGGGCCGTGCGATTTTCAAAAGATCATATCCGCAGCTTGACTCGAATTCACGAGAACTTCGCCCGATTTTTGACGACGTATTTTTCCGCCCAATTGAGGACGTTCGTGCAAATTAACGTGGTGAGCGTGGACCAGTTGCCGTACGACGAGTTTATTCGCTCCGTGCCGAAGATGACGATCCTGAACGTGTTCGAGGCCGAGCCGCTGGAAGGCAGAATGGTGCTGGAAGTTCATCCGAATGTGGCGTTTGCGATGCTCGACAGACTGCTTGGAGGAACGGGGAACACGCCGAACAAGATCACCGCGTTGACGGAAATTGAAACCGTTGTGATGGAGCGCATTTTCAGCAGGACGTTTGAAAGCTTGCAGGAAGCCTGGAAAACGGTCATCGATTTATCTCCCAAACTGGATGCGCTGGAGACGAATCCCCAGTTTTTACAGTTGGTTTCTCCGAATGAAACGATCGCTCTGATTTCTTTGAGCACGAAAATCGGCGATACCACCGGGATGATCAATTTATGCATACCTCACGTCGTTCTGGAGCCGATCATGCCCCGGTTGTCCGTGCACCATTGGTTTGTTTCGCAAAAGAAGAGCAGGGCTTCCGAAGAAATCGAGGCTTTGCAGGTCAGAGTGAACAAGGCGGAGCTGCCGATTACGGTCGAGCTGGGCAACTCGCAAATCTCCGTCTACGAGTTTCTGAACTTGAGCATAGGCGATGTGATTGCTCTGGATAAGGCGGTGAAAGACGGTCTTTCCGTTAAAGTCGGTGATAAATTGAAATTCATAGGCAATCCTGGAGCGGTGAAGGGCAGGATGGCAGTGGAAATTTCAGAGATTATCAACGAAGGAGAAGAGGTAGATCATGAACAATAAGGATTATTTGTCCCAGGAGGAGATCGACGCATTGTTGAAACGCAATTCGGAGGACGAGGCCGAAGAAGCGGCCGCTTCCGAATCGGTTCCCGCCGCGCATCGCGTCGAGGACGTCCTGACACCGATGGAGGAGGATGCCATCGGCGAAATTGCGAACATCACTTTCGGCAGCGCGGCAACCGCCTTGTCGACCTTGTTGGGAAGAAAGGTTGACATCACCACGCCCAAGGTCAGCATCATTCCCAAGAACGAATTGCAAAGGGAATTTCCCATTCCTCATGTCGCGGTGCATGTCAATTATATTGAGGGGTTTCAAGGCATCAACCTGCTGGTGATCAAAACGAACGACGCGAAATTGATCGCCGACTTGATGCTGGGAGGCGACGGATCGGAGCTTCCGGAGGAGCTGAATGAAATCCATATCAGCGCCGTTCAGGAAGCGATGAACCAGATGATGGGTTCCTCCGCCACATCGATGTCCACGATTTTCAATCGTTTTGTGAACATTTCTCCCCCGGGAATCGATATCTTTGACTTGACTCAGGAGGCGAGCGAATCGAGCATTCCTCAAGTCGAGGTGTTTGTGCAAATTTCGTTCCGGTTGACGATCGGCGATCTGATCGATTCGAACATCATGCAGTTGCTTCCGATCGCGTTCGCCAAAGAAATGATCAGCACTTTGATGGGCAACGCGGATGCGGAAATGGCGAGCACGCTGACGGAAGCCGAGGAAATGACGAAGAATTCGGCGTTGTCCGGGGATGAGACGCTGTCCGCCGCGTCATCGTTGCAGAATGCCCCGAGCGGGGCGCAGCCTGCGCCGTACCAGCAACCCGCGCCGGAACGGCAGCAGCCCGCGGCGGCCTATCAGCAACCGCCGATGCCGCAGCAGCAGGCAGCGTATCAGCAACAGATGAATCAGGCGCCTCCGAACGGCTTCAACCAGGTTGTGCCGAACCGGAATGTCCAGCCCGTTCAGTTTTCCAACCTGATACCGAATGCCTTCCCGGCCGGAGACCAGAGCAATTTGAACCTGTTGCTCGATATTCCGCTGAAAGTGACGGTGGAATTGGGAAGAACCCAAAGGCTGATCAAGGATATCCTGGAGTTTTCGCAGGGCTCGATTATCGAATTGGACAAGCTGGCCGGCGAACCGGTGGATATTTTGGTGAACAACAAGCTGATTGCCAAAGGGGAAGTTGTCGTCATCGACGAGAATTTTGGCGTGAGGGTTACGGATATTGTCAGCCAATTGGATCGCATTCAAAAAATGCAATAAATATCATTCAATCATTTCAGGGAGGATTGCAGTATGGCTAACAAAGTTTTAATCGTTGACGACGCGGCATTTATGAGGATGATGATCAAGGACATCTTATCCAAAAACGGGTATGAGGTAGTGGGCGAAGCCAACGATGGTTCACAGGCTTTGGAAAAATTCAAGGATTTGAGGCCCGATTTGGTCACGATGGACATTACGATGCCCGAGATGGATGGAATCAGCGCATTGAAGGAAATCAAAAAGATCGACGGCGACGCGAAGGTGATCATGTGTTCGGCCATGGGGCAGCAGGCGATGGTCATCGATGCGATTCAGGCCGGAGCCAAGGATTTTATCGTTAAACCGTTTCAGGCCGATCGCGTCATTGAAGCGATCAAGAAAACGTTGGGATAATGCCGTATCGCAAGGGAAAGGATGTCTGTGTTGCATAAAGGGAGAAACGGAATCATTCGCCGGCTGTTCGTTCCGGTAGGCATATTTGCGATGTTTCCCGCCACCGGGCTGGCCGTAGGAAACGCGGAAACGGAGAGCGGCTTTGGCAATTTTTACGGCACGCTGTTGAAAGTGATTCTTGTATTGATCCTGATCATTATATGCATTGTGATATTGATTCGCTTCCTGGCGCAGAAAAACAGATCCTGGCTGGGAAACCGGTCCGCTCGAATATTGAGCGGGATCGGACTCGGACCGAACAAATCCCTGCAGTTGGTGGAAATCGGCAAATCGATCTATATTATTGGAGTGGGGGATGATGTTCAATTGATTGAAAAGATCACAGATCCCCGCGAAGTAGAAGAGGTATTGCAGTCTCTGAACGCCAACCAGTTTGAACGAGGAAGTCAAATCGTACATAGGATGAGCGATTGGTTGAAAACCGTTCGCAATCCAAGGCAAGACGATGAGATCAATTCGGAAGAGGAATTGGCTTCATTTCAAGAGATTTTTCAAAAGCAAATGAAACATTTAGGCGATCGCAAGCAACGGATCACGGAAGTTTTGGAACAAAAAGACCCGAACGCCCGGCAAGATCATAAAGATGGGCCGGTTGAATCATGACCAGGAAAAAGCTCGTCTTTGCATTTTCGCTGGCCTTTGGTTTGTGCCTGGCGATGGGTTCCTTTGCCTATGCCGCAGATCCGGCATTCAGCATACCGGGAATCGATTTGCCCACTTCCGACGATCCGGGGAGCGTATCCAACACCATATCCATCTTGTTGCTGATCACCGTTTTGAGCATCGCTCCCGCAATTCTGGTATTGATGACCAGCTTTACCCGCATCATTATTGTTCTCGGCTTTGTCCGAACGGCTCTGTCCACCCAACAGATGCCGCCGAATCAGGTGTTGATCGGCCTGGCTCTGTTTTTAACCTTGTTTGTGATGTCGCCGACGTTGGGCGAGATCAACCAAACCGCATTACAGCCTTATTTGAATGGGGAAATCGGGCAAGCCGAAGCGATGCAGAAGGCGGCCCTGCCCATCAAAAAGTTTATGTACCATCATACAAGAAGCAAGGATTTGGCGCTGTTTCTCGATTACGACCGCGAGTCCAAACCGGCAAGCTATGAGGAGGCTTCCTTCGCGACATTGGTTCCGGCCTATGCGATCAGCGAGTTGAAGACGGGTTTTCAAATGGGGTTCATGATCTTTATTCCCTTTCTTGTGATCGATATGATCGTCGCCAGCGTGTTGATGGCGATGGGGATGATGATGCTGCCGCCGGTCATGATTTCGCTTCCGTTCAAAATTTTGCTGTTTATTCTCGTGGACGGTTGGTACTTGGTGGTGAAGTCGCTTCTGGAAAGCTTTAACACCTGATTTTTCGAATGGGGGTGGATCAATGAGCGCCGATTTTGTCATTCGCATCGCCGGGCAAGCCGTTTATGTCGTATTGAAGGCCAGCGCGCCGCTGCTGCTTCTCGCCTTGGTCGTCGGGTTGGCCGTCAGCATTTTTCAGGCCACGACGCAAATTCAGGAGCAGACCTTGGCGTTTGTGCCCAAAATTGTTGCCGTGCTGTTGGGCTTGCTGATTTTCGGTCCGTGGATTTTGACCACGCTGACGGATTTTGTTTTCAATATTCTGAACAATCTTTCTCAATTTATCGGTTAGGGCTGTGACCGGATGGAAAACCTGCTTCCCTTTCTTCCGAATTTTTTGCTCATTTTTTGTCGAATCACATCGTTTCTTGTAGTCGCGCCGGTTTTTTCTTTTCGAGGCATTCCGGCCGTGCTGAAAATCGGGCTTGCATTTTATGTCAGTCTGATCGTGCTGATTGCGATCCATGCGGCAACGCCCTTGGATTTTGACGGGGACTATTTGCTGACGGCGATCAGGGAAATATTGATCGGCCTGCTGCTGGGATTTACCGCTTACTTGCTCTTCACCGTCGTTCAAATCGCCGGTTCTTTTATCGATATACAGATTGGCTTCGGCATCGTCAATGTGTTCGACCCGTTAACGGGCACGCAAAGCCCGATTATGGGAAATTTGAAATTCATCATCGCCACGCTGCTGTTTCTTTCGATCAACGGCCACCATTATTTGCTGTTGGCGATCATGAAGAGTTACCAATGGGTGCCGCTCAGCAATCCGCTGTTCGAACAAATATACGGCGGCAGCCTGTCCGATTTTTTGATCCGAACGTTCAGCGACGCGTTTTACATCGCGTTTCAGATTGCCGCGCCGATTGTCATCGCCCTGTTTCTGGCCGATGTGGCGCTGGGGATTTTCGCCCGGGTTGCGCCGCAGTTCAACATGTTCGTCGTCGGATTTCCGATCAAAATCGCCATCGGATTTATAGTGCTCAGCATTATGATTCCGGGTTTTCTGTTTCTTTTTCAGCATTTGTTCGAAACGATGATGGATCAACTTCATCAGTTGCTCGAGATCATGGGCAGACAGCGAGCGTGAGCGGAAAGACGAAGGAGGGACGCCGGTGCGGAACATGCCATGGCCTGTAGATCTGCAATTGTTTGCAGGGGAAAAAACGGAAAAAGCCACGCCCACGAAAAGACGGGAAGCGCGAGAAAAAGGCCAGGTCGCCAAGAGCATGGAATTAACCGGCGCTTTCGTGTTGTTCTTCTCGTTTTTGTTCTTCTATTTGTTTGGCGGTTTGTTTAGGGAACGGCTGTTTCATCTATATACGCTCAGTTTCAACGACTACATGCTGTGGGACATGACCCAGCAAAATGTTATGGCCATCTACGCCCAACTTCTGTATCAGACGCTGCTGCTGATCTGACCGATTTTGTTCGTCGCCGTGGTGGTCGCCGTTTTGGGCAACTATATTCAAATTGGATTTTTGTTCACGGGCCAACCGCTGGCGCCGAAATTCAGCAAGTTGAATCCGATCGAAGGAGCCAAGCGGCTCTTTTCCTTGAAATCGGTCGTGGAGTTTTTGAAATCGCTGTTGAAAATTTTAATTATCGGCGGCGTGGTGTACCTTACTTTGTGGGGGGAAAGGACGAACATCACCACGATTTCCAAAATGCCGCTGGCCGACGTGCTGAGCTATACGGGAGGCCTGACGCTGGAACTGGGCCTGAAAATCGGGATGATCCTGCTTGTGCTGGCCATACTCGATTATTTTTATCAGCGCTATGAATTTGAGAAAAGCCTTCGCATGTCCAAACAGGACATCAAGGATGAACATAAAAAGTCGGAAGGCGATCCCCTGATCAAAAGAAAAATTCGCGAAAAGCAAATGAGAATGGCTATACAGCGAATGATGCAGGAAATCCCGAAAGCGGATGTGGTCATTACGAACCCGACCCATTACGCCGTCGCTTTGCAGTATGACACCGGGCGCATGGAAGCGCCGACCGTGCTGGCCAAAGGCAGGGATTACGTCGCTTTGAAAATCAAAGAGGCGGCGGGCAAACACGGCATTGTCATCATGGAAAACAGGCCGTTGGCCAGAGCTTTGTACGATCAGGTGGAGATCGGTCAGACGATTCCCGCCGAATTGTTTCAGGCGGTGGCCGAGGTGCTCGCTTACGTATACAAGTTGAAAAGAAAAGCGTAGTCGAAACCGGACAGGAAAGGAGGGCATCCTTCAATGGGAATGAGAGCTAGGGATTTAACGATACTTCTCGGGATCATTGGCATCGTGATGATGATGGTCGTACCCGTCAACACGCACCTTTTGGATGTCCTCCTGATCATCAACATTTCTTTGGCCCTCATGATTTTGCTGATGGCGATGAATACGCAGGACGCGCTGCAATTTTCCGTGTTTCCCGCCCTGCTTTTGGTCACGACGTTGTTCCGGCTGGCGCTAAACGTCTCCACGACCCGGAATATTTTGGCCCATGCCCATGCCGGGCGGGTGGTGCAGACCTTCGGTTCTTTTGTGGCCGAAGGTCAGCTTGCTGTTGGGTTCATCGTGTTTTTGATTCTGGTCATCGTGCAATTCATCGTCATTACCCGCGGTTCGGAGCGCGTGGCGGAAGTGGCCGCCAGGTTTACTTTGGACGCGATGCCCGGCAAGCAAATGAGCATCGACGCCGACCTGAACGCGGGAATGATCAACGAATTTGAAGCCAGGGAGCGCAGGGGGAAAATCGAGAGGGAAGCGGATTTCTACGGGGCGATGGACGGCGCAAGCAAGTTCGTCAAGGGGGACGCGATTGCGGGCATCATCATCCTCATCGTCAATATTCTCGGCGGGCTGATTATCGGGATGGCCTCGAAAGGCATGAATTTCTCCGAGGCCGCCGAGACGTATTCCATCCTGACCATCGGCGACGGTCTGGTCAGCCAGATTCCGGCGCTGCTGATTTCCACGGCTACGGGCATCATCGTTACCCGCGCCGCGTCGGACGGCAATTTCGCTTCCGATTTATCCGAGCAGATTTTCACCTACCCGAGGCTGCTGTACATTGTCGCCGCGACGGTCGCCGCGCTCGGTCTGCTTACGCCGATCGGCGCGATGGCGACCTTGCCGCTGGCCGGTTTGATGGTGTACGGCGGATACCGCATGCAGCAAAACCTGAAGCGCAAGCAGGAGGCCAGCGAGCAACTGGAGGAGGAGCAGCAGATCGAGGAAGTAAAAAGCCCGGAGAGCGTCATCAGTTTGCTCCAGGTGGACCCGATCGAATTTGAATTCGGCTACGGGTTGATTCCTTTGGCCGATGCGCAGCAGGGCGGCGATTTGCTGGACAGAATCATCATGATCCGCAGGCAGTGCGCCCTGGAAATGGGATTGATTGTCCCCGTGATTCGAATTCGCGACAATATTCAACTAAAACCGAACGAATATGTCATAAAAATTAAAGGAAATTCGGTAGCGGATGGTGAATTATTACTTAACCACTATTTGGCGATGAGCCCGGGAGTCGACGACGACTCGATTACCGGGATTGAGACGCAGGAGCCCGCTTTTGGCTTGCCGGCTTTATGGATCGGCGAGGATGCGAAGGAATCCGCCGAATTGGCGGGCTATACGGTGGTGGATCCGCCTTCGGTCGTCGCCACGCATTTGACCGAAGTGATTAAAAAGCACGCGCATGAGCTTGTCGGCAGACAGGAGACGAAAACCCTGATCGACAATGTTCGCGAATCGTACCCGGCGTTGGTCGAGGAACTGGTTCCGAATATTTTGTCGATCGGCGAGGTTCAGAAAGTGCTGGCCAACTTGCTGAAGGAGAAAATATCGATTCGCGATCTGGTCACCATTTTTGAAACGTTGGCCGATTATGGAAGCTATACCAAAGATCCCGACATTTTAACCGAGTACGTGCGGCAGGCTTTGTCGAGACAAATCACGCAGCAATATGCCGCGGACAATGCCCTGAAAGTCATTACGGTCGGTTCGGGTCTGGAGAAAAGAATTGCCGATTCGGTTCAACAGACCGAGCAGGGGAGTTATCTCGCGCTCGATCCGGCTTCATCCCAGGCGATCTATCAGAAATTGTCCGAACAGGTGAACAAACTGGCGCAAAGCGGGCAACAGTTGGTGATTTTGACCTCGCCGACGGTTCGCATGTATTTGCACCAACTGCTTGAGCGATCCATGCAGGATATCGCCGTATTGTCTTACAGCGAATTGGAGCCCACCGTTGAAATTCAAAGTTTAGGAGTGGTGAATCTGTGAGAGTCAAACGATATGTCGTCGATTCCATGCCCGACGCACTCCAACGAATTCGTCACGATCTGGGCAAAGATGCCGTTATTTTGAACACCAAGGAAGTTCGTTCCGGCGGATTTATGGGCTTTTTCGTTAAAAAGAAAATCGAAGTGATCGCGGCCATTGACCAAACCGCCGCCCATATGTCGCTCGGCGTGGAACCGGTGCATTCGCCCGGTTTATCCGCGCCCGCGCCTGCGGCCGCCACGGCGTCCTACGCTTCCAGCCCGGCTTTGGAAACCGCTCCGATCTCCAGGACGGCTTCGTCCGTCGGCGTGCTGGAGCATGCCGGTCCCGGCGCTTATTCCGCCGATAAACGGGAAGATATGCTCATGGATGAAATAAGAAAGATGAAGGTGATGGTGCAGCAGCTCTCTTTCATAAGCAAGGATCAGAGGCGGATGCCGGAAGCGTTCCGGAAGCTGGAAAGGCGTCTGCTCGATCAGGAAGTGGAGCCCGATCTGGTCCATGCGGTCATTCAGGACGCGATGGAGCTTGCGGGGGCGCTGCAGGATCAAATTTCCGACGACCAGGCCGCTCAATTGATACGAAAACCGCTGCGGCAAATTTTGAAATGCGACGGAAAAAAAGGGATTTCGCCGGATACGCGGATCGTCAATTTCGTCGGCCCCACCGGTGTGGGCAAGACGACGACGATCGCCAAGCTGGCGGCCGAGCAGGTGCTGAAATACAACCGGAAGGTCGGCTTCATTACTACGGATACCTATCGGATTGCGGCCGTGGAACAACTGAAAACGTATGCCACGATCTTAAATGTGCCGCTGGAAGTCATTGTATCTCCCCAGGAAGCAAAAAGGGCTTTTCAGCAATTGGCGGACAAGGATATTGTTTTTATGGACACGGCGGGGCGGAATTACCGAAAGGAGCTGTATGTTTCCGAGCTTAACAGCTTGCTTCATTCCTCCGGGCAAAGCGAAACCTTTCTGGTGCTTAGCCTGACCTCCAAGTACCGGGATATGAAAGTGATCACGGAGAATTTTTCCAAATTCAAGCTGGATAAAGTGCTGTTTACCAAATCGGATGAAACCGAATCCTACGGAGCGATTTTGAATATCGCCAACGAATTTCCGCTTACGCTTTCCTATATTACCAACGGCCAAAATGTCCCGGACGATATCGGCGAGCTGAACGAAGAGGAATTAATTGACCTCATATTGGAGGAACACGGGGATGAGTGATCAGGCGCAGGCTCTGAGAGAAATGATTCAAACCCAGCCTTCCGCCGGTACGAGAATGACGAGAATCATTACCGTAACCAGCGGCAAAGGCGGCGTCGGAAAATCCAACTTCACTTTGAATTTTGCCTTGGCGCTGCAGGCGTTGAAATACAAGGTGCTCATTTTTGACGCGGATATCGGCTTGGCCAATATCGATGTTTTAATGGGAGTTCATGCGGAATACAACCTGTATCACCTGTTGAAAAGGCAGAAAACGATATGGGAGATCATTCATAAAGGGCATCGCGATCTGTTGTTTATTTCCGGCGGGTCCGGTTTTAACGATTTGCTTCGCTTGTCCGAGGAAGAGCTGAATCATTTTGTCGATCAATTAAATCAATTGAACGGGTTTGTGGATTTTATCCTGTTCGACACGGGGGCCGGACTGTCCAAGGAAACGCTGAAATTCATTCTTTCGTCCCATGAGACGATCGTGGTGACCACGCCGGAGCCGACTTCCATTACCGACGCCTACGCCATCATCAAGATGGTGCATGCGGTGGATAACGAAATTCCTTTCCACCTGGTCGTCAATCGGATCACCGATCTGAAGGAAGGGAAGCGCACCGCGGAAAAAATCAGTTTGGTGGCGAAGCGGTTTTTAAATATGGATATCCCCACCCTGGGGTACATCGCCGACGACGGCAACGTATCGAAGGCGGTAAAGAAGCAAATTCCGTTTACGATCGCTTATCCCGATACCTCCGCTTCCCTGGCGCTGACGAAATTGGCGCAATCGTTTATTTCAGGCAAAAAAACGGATGGATCCTCGAACGGGGGTGTGCGCGGTTTTCTCAATCGAATGATGAAGCTGATCAAATAATCATTTATGTTCGCATCATGAAGGGGTGAAGGGATGGCTGCCTACAAAGTACTCGTTGTCGATGATTCAGCATTCATGAGAAAAATTATTGCGGACCTGATTATGGAGGATTCGCAGTTTATTGTGATAGATAGCGCGAAGAACGGGAAGGAAGCCGTTGAAAAAGCGATCGCCCTGCGGCCGGATGTCATTACGATGGATATTGAAATGCCGGAAATGAACGGCTTGGAATCGATCAAGCGCATCATGCGGCAATGCCCGATTCCGATCGTCATGCTGAGCAGCGTCGCGGATGAAAGCACAAGGGAAACCGTCCTCGGTTTGGAATGGGGCGCTGTCGATTTTGTGAAAAAGCCTTCCGGTTCCATTTCGTTGGATTTATATAAAGTGAAAGATCTGTTGCTTGAAAAGCTGAAAATTGCGGCAAATACCAGGGTCAGCCGCCTTACCGCGCTGCACGTTGACGAGATGGATTCCAAGGCGCCGCCGGGGCTTGCCGGAGATCGAGACGCCGGCGCGGCGTTTCGGGATATTGTGGCGATCGGCACGTCCACGGGCGGTCCACGGGCGCTGCATACGGTCCTTGCGGCGCTGCCGGGCCATTTTCCGGCGCCGATTCTCGTAGTCCAGCATATGCCGCCCCAATTTACGAAGTCTCTGGCCGAAAGGCTGGATCATCATTCATCCGTCCGGGTCGTCGAGGCGAGGGAAAATGACCTTTTGACGGCAGGAACCGCCTATATCGCCCCCGGCGGATGGCATATGAAGGTGACCAAGGCGAATGCGGATTATCGAATTCAGTTAACCAAAGAAGAGCCTCGTTCGGGACACCGCCCTTCGGTCGATATGCTTTTTGAGTCTCTGGTTCCGTTGAGCGGGTTGGACAGGCATCTGGTGTTGATGACGGGAATGGGAAGTGATGGCGCAAAAGGAATGAAAGCGGCGTTGGAAGCAGGCGCAAAAACGACGATAGCGGAATCCGAAGAAACCTGCATCGTCTTCGGGATGCCGCGGGCAGCGATTGAACTGAAAAGCGCAATGCACGTGCTGCCTTTGGACCAAATTCCGCAAAAGATGATCGAATTGATTTGCAGCATATAGGAGGTGCTTGATTATGGAAACCAATCAATATTTGAATGTTTTTATTGATGAGTCCAGAGACCACTTGCAGAAGCTGAATGAAAATTTATTGCAGTTGGAACAGAACCCGCACGATATCGGCATCGTGCAGGAGATTTTCCGCTCGGCGCACACGTTGAAGGGAATGTCCGCAACGATGGGCTTCGAAGATATCGCGTCTTTGACTCATGAGATGGAGAATGTGCTGGATTTGGTCCGGCATGAGAAGCTGGAGATGAACAACGATATTTTCGATGCCATGTTTAAAAGCCTCGATTTTCTCGAAACGATGGTTCAGGACATTACCGACGGCGGGGAAGGCAAATCGGATGTATCGGAAACCGTTCATTTGCTGAAAAGCACGATTCAAGGCGGCGGCAGCGGCTCCAAAGCCCCCTCGTCCGCGGCGATCGGCTCGGCCGACAAGGGGCTGGAACTGGACGAATACCAATATTCCGTGCTGGAACAATCGCTGCAAACCGGGTTTAAAGTATACTATGCCAAGGTGATCATTCGTCAGGATTGCATCCTGAAGGCAGCCAGGGCTTACATGGTGTTCGACGTTCTGGAACGCCATGGGGAGGTGGTCAAGTCCTCGCCTTCGGTGCAGGAAATCGAACAGGAAAAGTTGGATAACGATTTTACGGTATATTACATAAGCAAAATGAAAATGCAGGAACTGGAACAATTGATTATGAATATTTCCGAAATCGACTCTGTGCAGATCGTGCCGATGGATGTCGATTCCTTGCAGCAATTGCTCCGAACGAGCAAGGCCGCTGTCCAGCCGGATCGCTCGAAAACGCAGCAGGCGGCGCGGGAGAAATCCGCTTCGTCCCAAGCGGATACGAGCCGTCACGCGCCCCAGGTCAGCCGTTCGATTCGGGTGGACATCGAACGGTTGGATACGCTGATGAATCTGTTCAGCGAATTGTTGATCGATCGGGTGCGGTTGGAATCTCTGGCCGATGAGATCAAACGCGACGATTTGACAGGCACGATAGAGCATATGACCCGCGTAAGCACAGACTTGCAAAATATCGTTTTGAAGCTGCGGATGGTTCCCGTGGATACGGTGTTTAACCGGTTCCCCCGGATGATTCGCGATCTGGCCAAATCCCTGGACAAAAAAATCGAGCTGGTCATCAGCGGCGCGGAGACGGAACTGGATCGAACGGTCATCGATGAGATCGGCGACCCGCTGGTTCATCTGCTCCGGAACTCGTTGGATCACGGCCTCGAGCCGGTCGTCGAGCGAATCGCCGCGGGAAAATCGGAAAGCGGCACCATTCATCTCAGCGCGTATCATAGCGGAAACCACGTCTTTATCGAAATCGAGGATGACGGTCGGGGCATCCAGCGCGACAAAGTGTTGAAAGTGGCGTTGAAGAACGGCTTGGTGACGGAGGAAGAAGCGCAAAACTTTTCCGATGCGGAAGTGTTTCAGCTTTTGTTTGCTTCGGGTTTCAGCACGGCGGATAAAATATCGGATATTTCCGGGCGCGGCGTCGGCCTGGATGTGGTCAACACGAAAATTTCGTCGCTCGGCGGGCATGTCACGGTCGAATCGAAAATCGGCGTCGGATCGAAATTCACCGTCCAGTTGCCGCTGACGCTGTCGATCATATCGGCGATGCTTGTCGCCGTCAGAGGCGAGAAGTATGCGATACCGCTAAGCTCGATCGTCGAAACGTCCATTATCCGGCCGGATCAAATCCGCAATGTTCAGGGAAGGCGGGTCATCGAATATCGCGCCGGCGTGATCCCGATCATCCCGCTGGGCGATTTGTTGGAATGCCCGGCGCAGGAAGGCGATGGGGACGCGGATGAACTGGAAATTGTGGTGATCCGGAAGGGCGAGAAAATGGCCGCGTTGATCGTGGATGACTTTATCGGGCAGCAGGAGATCGTGCTCAAGACGCTCGGCAAATACTTGACCAATGTGTTCGTCGTTTCCGGGGCCACGATTCTCGGCGACGGGCAAGTCGCACTGATCCTTGATCCCAACGCTATCATTAAATAACGCAATTACTTGAAGGAGGTATGTGAAATGGCTGAAGAACTGAAAGTGATCGTTTTTACATTGCAGAATGAACAATATGGTGTGGAAGTGGATAAAGTGCGCACGATCGAGCGAATGATGCCGATGACCCGCGTTCCCAAAACGCCTGATTTTATTAAAGGAGTCGTCAATTTGCGCGGAGTGGTGGTGCCGATTCTCGATTTGAGAGGCAGATTCAACTTGCCGGAAGGGGAGTACACCAAGGATACGCGCATTGTGATCGTGGCCGTGCAGGACATCGAAGTGGGCATGATTGTCGATTCGGCCAGCGACGTGATCGATCTGGACGGCGACGCGATCAGCGATCCGCCGGAGGTGGTCGGCGGCATCAAAGCCAAGTACTTGCGCGGTGTGGCCAGGGTATCCGACGACCGGCTGCTGGTGATGTTGAATTTAGAGGAAGTTTTAAATAAAAACGAAATCATCCAATTAGAACAAATTAAGGAGTAGGGGCATTGAAATCATTTGAATTTGGCGAATTTCAACTGGATGTATTGAAAGAGGTGGGGAATATCGGGGCGGGGAATGCGGCAACGGCGTTGTCCAAGTTGTTGAACAAGCCGGTGGAGATGAAAATCCCCAAAGTCAATATTCTCCCGTTTGAGGAAGTTTCCGATATTGTCGGCGGCGCCGAGCGGGTGGTCATTGCCATTTTTCTCCGAGTGGTCGGCGAAGCGCCGGGGAATATGTTTTTTATTTTATCGCAGGAAAGCGCGAAGAAGTTGTTGACCAATCTGGCCGGCATCACCGTTCAGGAGGAAGGGAATTATTCCGAGATGGAATTATCCGCCTTATCCGAGATCGGCAATATTTTGGTCGGTTCGTATTTGACTTCGCTGTCCGATTTTACGCGCCTGAACATGTCTCCGACCGTACCCGGCATCGCGATCGATATGGCCGGCGCCATTTTGAGCTACGGTTTGATTCAGTTTGGGGAAATGGGAGATAATGCGTTGTTGATCGATACTTCTTTTTTGGAGGGCAAAGATCAGGTGGAAGGGCACTTTTTCTTAATTCCGGATCCGGAGTCTTTCCGAAAAATTTTCACTGCATTGGGAGTGCCGTTTGAATGAACCAGGAGCTGATCGTTAAAGTAGGAATGGCCGATCTGAATGTGGTTTCGAGCAGGGAAGGGGCGTCCTTAAGAACCACCGGTCTTGGGTCCTGTGTTGGTTTGACCCTCTACGACCCCATCAGGAAAATAGCCGGCATGGCGCATGTGATGCTTCCCTCATCGGAAATCAACCGGAACGAAACGTTCAATACGGCAAAATATGCGGATACGGCGATTCCCGAACTGATCCAAAAAATGCTTCATATCGGCGCGGCGGTTGCCCATATGGAGGCGAAGCTGGCCGGGGGGGCTCAGATGTTCAATTTCATGAATAACAACGATTCGCTGCGAATCGGGCCGCGCAATGTGGATTCCTGCAAAGAAATATTGGGGCATTACCGCATCCCGATCAAGGCGGAGGATACAGGAGGAAATTATGGGAGAACCATTGAATTATATAGCGAAACGGGAAAATTGCTCGTCCGCAGTGTGCAGAACGGCATCAGGGAATTGTAGCGGATGATCGGCTCCAACAAGTGGAATGTCGCACTGGGTTTGTTTGGTTTCTTGCTGACTTTTTTGCTTTCGGTCATGCATAATGAATGGCTTACTTCTCTGATTCGCGGGTTCTACTCGTCGATCACCCTGTTTGTTCTGACGTATGGCTTCAGATGGCTGCTGGGAACGGTGGCCGGGCTGAAAACGTGGAACGCCCATTCGGCGCAGGAACACAGCGAAAAGGCGAAAGAAGGCGGCGATGAAATCGGAAACCTGGTGGATGTGACGACTCCGGACGATGAATGGTCTTTGAACCATACATTAAAAATGAACTTGCAGTCTTCCGGCTCCCATTTCTCCCCTTTAAATCCTCCAAAGCTGGCAAGCAAGCATCAACTCGAATCCGAAGACTTGGCCAAGGCGCTGCGGCATTTGTCGGAAGAATAAGGAGGCTGAACCATGATCGAACAAAAGTTGTCCAACCTCCCCCATATCGACACGTGGAGAAAATACAAAGAACACCACGATGCGGAGGCTAAAAAACAATTAATCGAGTATTATTATCCGCTCGTTGAATTTGTGACTAATCGGATGGCTATTGGTTTGCCTAAAAACGTGTCCAGGGATGACCTTTCCAGCATCGGCATTATCGGGCTGATTGATGCGATAGAGAAATTCGACCTGCAGCGGGGGCTCCAGTTTGAAACCTATGCCTCCTGGAGGATACGCGGTTCGATGATCGACGGATTGCGGCAAGGCGATTGGGTTCCGCGCTCGGTTCGCGAGAAGGCCAAAAAAGTCGAGGACGCCTATCAAAAATTGGAGCAGCAATTGCTTCGTTCCGCTTCGGATCGCGAGATGAGCGAGTTTTTGAATATAAGCGAGCAGGAATTCCAGCATATGCTGCAGGAGCTTTCGGTTACGACCATTTGTTCGCTGGAAGATCCGATCAAAGAGGATGAGACCGAAACCAGAATGTCTGTGTTGATAGATGAAAAAGCGGTGAAGCCGGAGCAATCGGTTCAAAAGCTTTTCGTCAAGGAGTCCTTAAGCAAGGCCATTGAACGCCTGACGGAAAAAGAAAGAACCGTGATTTCCTTATTTTATTACGAGGAGTTGACATTAAGCGAGATTGCGGAAGTGATGGTGCTCACACCATCCAGAATTTCCCAATTGCATTCCAAGGCTATTCTTCGACTTCGCGGCTCGCTGGGGCGCAACAAGAGCCTGTTGACCGAAGACTGATAAGATTCCAGAGCGAGGAGAGATAAATGATGAACGAAGATCATTTATTGTTGCTTGATGAGAAGATGGCGGTGACGATTTCCAATGATATGCTGTCGGCGCATATCCATTTCAAAAAGGCGGATGATCCGGTCAAATGCACCGTTCATCAGTTGGAGGAGTTTTTAAAAAGCAATCGGGTCGTCTACGGCATTAAGCACGACGTGCTGACGCAATTAGCCGCGAAGCCGCAAGATTTTTTGTACGACAAAACGTTGATTGCGGCCGGAGATCCGCCGAAAAACGGAGAGGACGGGTACATCAAATTTTTGTTCGAACGGCCGGCCGAAGCGAAAAAGCCGACGGAGCTTGAGGGAGGAAAAGTGGATCATAAGGATGTCAACTCCTTGAGCAATGTGCGCAAAGGGCAACTGATCGCCGAGCGAATCCCGGCCAAGGTCGGCGCTCCGGGGAGGGCGGTCACCGGGGAGGCGATCGCTCCGGGAAAAGGCAAGGACGTCCGGTTCAAAACAGGCAAAAACGTCGTCATGGACGATGAGAGAATGAGGCTGTACGCGGCGATTGACGGATTGATCACGAAAACGGAAAAGGACAAGATCAATGTATTTCCGATTTACGAAGTGAACGGCGACGTGGACTACCGAATCGGAAATATCGATTTTGTCGGAACCGTTGTCATTCGCGGCAACGTGCTGAACGGATTCAAGATCAAGGCGATGGGGGACATTCGCGTAACCGGCGGCGCGGAGGCCGCGGAGTTGATCGCCGAAGGCTCCATTGAAATCGGCGCGGGCATACTCGGGCACAATAAAGGCATCGTCAAAGCCAAGCGCAATGTGAAAAGCTCCTTTATTCAGGAAGGCAATGTGGAGGCGGGGGAAGATGTCATCGTATCGCAAAGCATTTTGCATTCCAAAGTGCGGGCCGGCCGCAACGTGCTTTGCGTCGGCAGCAAAGGGCTGATCGTCGGGGGCAACATTCAGGCGGGGGAGAAAGTGAGCGCGCGCACGATCGGAAATTCCATGTCCACCGTAACGATCGTCGAAGTCGGCGTGCTGCCCGAGCTGAGAAATGAGCACGTTGAATTGAGAAAAAAATTGAGGGAAACCGCGGACAATTTGGACAAGACCAACAAGGCGCTGGCGATTCTCGATCAGCTTGCGTTGACGGGCAACCTGTCCCAAGACAAACTGGCGTTGAAGGTCAGATTGAACAATACGCGGAGACAGGCGTTCGACGAGCAGAACGAATTGAAAGAGCAGATTTTGGAAATTGAGAAGTCGCTGGAAGATACTACGGTGGCCAAGGTGGAAGTGGCCTCGATGATCTATTCCGGCACGAGGGTGGTCATCGGACGTTATACGAGGTTTATCAAGGACGCGACGCAACGGGTGCATTTTAAACTGGTGGATGGCGAAATCGTGATGATGCCCAATTAACGCGTTTCAGGAGGTTGGTCCTATGAGTTGGAAATCGGTCGATATGCAACTGGCTCTCTCCAGAGCGAACCATGTCGGACACCTGCAAAATCAATTGAACCATAAGCCGAAAGACGATTTGACGATGCTTGAATCCGCGGCCGTGAAGCAGATCGAAACGGAACGAAAAAAAACGGATAAAGTCGATGATCAGACGGAGCTTTTGGTCCGGGATGAGCAGGAGGGGAAGGAACAGCGCCGTCAGGAAAAGGAAAGCGGCGCGAAACGAAACCATCCGCCCAAGAAGCAGGATTCCGGCTCGAACGAACATCCGTACAAAGGACACCACATTGACATTACGTATTAAATATTTCAGTGAGGGGGTGGGGCGAACGTGATGCCATGGCAAATCATCGCACTGTTGGGAGCCTGTCTCATCGTGTATGCGTTCTTGATTCCCGCCAAGAAAAACAGCGGCAATGATCGAAAGCAAATCGCCAGCGACATTGAGCGCAGCCTGGAACAGTTCTCCATGGAGCTTGAAATGGAAAACCAGGATCTGATTCAACGGATTGCCGAGATGAAAGCGGATCACGGCACGGAGACCGCGAAGCTTCAAAGCAGAATGGAATCGCTGGAAAAGCTGTGCGGCGAATTGAATGAAGCCCGGATCCGGGCCGGCTTTTCCGAAACGCCGCCGCCCGCATCCGGGTCGGAGGAAGCGGCCGTTTCCCCGGCGGACCCGAAGAAGCAAATCTACACCCGTCCGCTGAGAAAAAGCCATGCAGATCAAGGCCCGGAGCCGCAAAAACCGGAGCCGCAAAGCCCGGATGAAGCGCCGGAGGAACGCGCCCATTTGGGCATCAAGCATCGCTACAGGGATGTATTCCAGTTGCATCAGCAGGAAAAGTCGATCGAGTATATCGCCAAGAAGCTTGGGATGAATAAAGGGGAAGTTCAGCTCATCATCCAATTGGCCAATCAGGAGGAACAGTTCCGTGCTTAAAAATAAATCGCTGCTGACCGGCATCGGCCTGGGCATGATTCTTGGAGCCGTTTTGCTCCAACTTACCTATTCCGTTCCCTCGCCGGGCGAAAAACCGCTGCAGGGCGACGCAGCCACCGTAGCGGAAAAAGTATATTCGCAGCAAGAGGTCGATGCGCTGTTGCGGCAGGACAGAGAAGAACAACGGCAGGCATGGGAAAAGGAAGCGAAGCAGCAGGACAATTTGCAGAACGCCGTTCCCGCTTCCGGCGGAACGGAGGGTGCGTCCTCTGCGGGCTTGATCGTGATCGTTCCCGGCGAAGGGTCGCAATCCGTGGCGGAGAAGCTTTTGGAGGCCGGATTGATCGACGATAAGCGGCAATTCGAGGACCGCCTGGGCGAATTGAAGCTAAGCAGAACGATTCAACCGGGAGAATTCACGTTTGAAGATCGCCCGGACATCGATGAAATCATTTCGCGAATCACGAGCCGATGATGCGCTCGCAAGCGCCGTCAGCGGCTCTGTATTGATCTTTTCGAAACCTCGTAAATATAATCGAACATTTTATTTTTATAATGGACGTCGAATTTTGCCGACGAAAAAACAATGATCCAAGAAAAACATAAAAAGAGGAAAAGTCCGATTAATCCGCCAAAAAAATTAAAAATGATATCATCTATATCGAATGCTCTATAGCTAAAGCCTAAAATTAAAGAGATGGCCAATTGAACTCCTTCAATAGTCAGCCCGAACAATAAACACAAAAAAACGGATTGATACTTGCTTGCTTTAACCAGATATGAAA
>CAYYCV010000012.1:41714-47747 GCA_964470405.1 uncultured Caryophanales bacterium | reverse complement strand
ATGTATATATGGTTTAACTTGCTTTCTGTTATTATTACTCCAATACTAATTCTTGGGTCATATTTGGCGTTTGATTATGCAAATAAGTCATTGTCCAGCATTTGTGGTGTGATTTTTTTGGGACTTTACGCTTTTGTAGGGGCGTCTAGTTTTAATCTGGATGAAAGCCCTCTTTTGGTTGGCCTGCTTGGAATAATAATGCTAGAAATAGTGGCAATAATAATGTTTGTAAAAAAACCTTGGGGTAACGATAAAAAACATAGAGAACACATAGAAGAACGAGGCGTAAATGCTGGCTTGTCAGGAGATAGTGACATAAAAAATCACAAAAATTATTATCTAATAAGTATATATATTGTTATGGTGATCGCTGTTTTATTTGTGCCACCACGTAAATTGAATCGAGACTGGATTAACCAATATACAGATGTTACCACAAGATATATCGATCAAATCGTTACTATACAATCTTGCGCGCAAGGTGAAGGATCGTATAATCACTATATTTCGACGAATTTTCGGGATAACAAACAAATTCAAGCGAATCGATCACCAACTGACAGTTGGGAAAAATTCGAAGTTAAACTTAGTCCGATGTCTTCTAAAGAGGATATAGAATTAAAGAATAAAGATGTGTATGTCGTTTTTAGGCCTATAGAAGGCGAAGGAAGATATATAACAGCTATGATGAATAAAAATCCCTCACCGTTGGCAGCCGAAAGCTACGCACCATGGGATTGGGAAAGTTTTAGAATATTAGAAAAAGACGGGTGGAACTATATAGTGACGAAAAATCATGATATTTTTCTGACGGTTAGTAATGATAAAACAAGCAATCCTGTTGAGGCACGTGATGATATCAAAGAACCCGGGACTTGGGAACGGCTTGCAATCTCCATTGCAGATTCTAATCAAAATAAGACCTGTGATGATATTAAAAATTAAAAAGGTGTGCGATTACTTGGCCGCGGGACGGTCAAACAGGTGATGAATATACGCGTTTAGCTTTGCGCCGATCTCCGCTCGCAGCACATCCCGGATCAAGGTGAACTCACCCTCATAGCCATTGCAAATGTATTTGTACTTCATTCCGGCATCGAGTGTTTCTTCGTTGAAGATACGGATATTGTGCTGCTTGAGCGTCTTTTTCACTTTTGTAAAATCCGTGTGAATGTGTTCGAGCAGGATCAGAGTGGTTGAAATGTAAAGCGGCTTCAAGGTGTAGGAAGAAAGTTCAATCTGTTTGAGGTTCTTTTCCACGATATTGGCTAGAAACGGGAGGGTGGCGTATGCCCGCACAAGCGTCAATTCTTCCCTCGTCGGCATGGGATGGATTTTTTCGGTCTCTTTTCGCGCGATCAGCGCTTCTCGTTGCTCCGGCAGGATCATCCGAGAGGATTCCCACAGGCCGTTATTCTTCAACTTTTCGCTCATTTGTAGTGCCCTCCTATTTTGGCTCCGCGATCCAACGCCAGTCCTGCATGGAGCAGCGACGATGCCCGTAAAATGGCCGTACTCCCGTATCGTCGTTTAATCGCATGAAGCCGGAATTTTCTTTTTACATCATGCAACGGAGTTCTGGCCAGGTCACCGATGGTGTGGATCCCCATTCTTTTGAAATGTGCAGCCATTTTGGATGCGACAGCAAATAACTGGTGGATCGGTTGATGCCAAAGCAGGGTTTCGATTTCAGATCGGGGAAGGATGAACACCCCTTCTTTGTTTTTTTTCGCATATATATCGCACGCCATTTTGGCGAGAACCTTTGTTGAACTCATCCCGATTCTCGACCATATCCCCGTTTGCAGAAAAATTTTGGTTTGAATGAGATCCGCTATTTGTTGCGGCGTGCCGAAGCAAGGAATGGAATGGGTAATGTCCAAAAATTGTTCGTCGATGCTGTAGGGCTCGACCAACTCCGTAAAACTTTCCAAGGTTTCCGTCAGAAGCAAGGAAACGTCCAGATACGTCTGCATTCTCGGTTTCATCACGACCAGTTGCGGGCACTTGCCCAAAGCTTCGATTAAACGTTCGCCGGTTGTAACGCCAAATTGTTTCGCTATGGGGCAGGCGGCGAGGATGATTCCCGATCGGCGCGCGGGATCCCCTGAAACGACAACAGGACGATTCCGATATTCAGGACGGGCAGCCTTTTCAACCGACGCATAAAAGCTTTGGCAATCGGCCATCATGATTACACGCTGCATGAAGAACACCTCGATACGAATTTATGTTCGCGTACTATAAGTATAATTATAGTACCGAACAAATATTCGTATTTCAACAAGAATTATTTGGATTTGCAACCATTCGCAATAAAAATAAAATAATGCATCGATAGTTTATTGCATCTTTAATTCATCAATAAACGTTTGCATGGCTGCGCTGAGGTAGGATGTTTTGCGATAAACCAGGCCTATTTCCCGAGTGGGTGCGGGATCTCTGAGGGAGATTTTGCTAATGGCGGGTTGGTTCACGGTTTGCAGGTAGGACCTTGGGAGTACGGCCGCGCCAACGCCTGCGATGGCGGCCTGCAGCAACGATTCCAAAGTGGAGAGCTCGAGGATCGGCTTGACGTGGAAGCCTGCGTTTTCGCAATATTTGTCGAAGAACTGGCGTACGAGAAACTTGGGCTGGAGCATCGCAAGAGGATGAGCGCGAAGCTCCGCGAGGGGGATGGCATCCGCCTCGGCAAGCGGGTGTCCTGCCGCGACGGCAAGTTGCAGCTCGTCTTCGAACAGATTCAGGCTCTCCAGTTGCTCATGATCCAGCGGCAGATAGACTATGCCGAGATCGACCTGATTGGTGAGCAGCCGCTCTTTCACTTCCTCGGTTGCCAGTTCCAGAACGGATATCTCAATCTCCGAATACCGCCGATGAAACGCGGCAATGGCAGGCAGAAGCAGATGATTGCCCGCACAGCCAATACGCAAACAGCCCCGCTTCATGCCTCGAAGCTCTTCGATGGCGACCCGTGCCTGGTTCAACTCGTGAAAGGCGTTTAACGCATGACTGCGCAAAATTTGTCCCGCCTCGGACAAGTAGATTTTCTTTCCGATACGGGTAAACAACGGCGTGCCTACCTGATGCTCCAGCAGTTGGATCTGGTGGCTGAGCGTCGGCTGGCTGATCGATAGCCGTTCGGCCGCCCGCGTAAAATGAAGCTCTTCGCAGACCATTAAAAAATAGGTCAATAATCGATATTCCATAGGGTAGCCACCTCCAATTATCATAGATACTATCTATGATAATAATACGAAAATCGGTATTGATCAATCATTCGTTTTTTTCTACAGTAGAAGTAATCTTTTTTGTGAAAATTTGAACGGAGGTTAAACGATGTACGGAGAAATTGCAATGGAGTGCAGCAAGGCGTTAAGGCCGAAGCCTGGTACCGGTGAAAGCTTGGGCTTCGGGAAATGGTTTACCGACCATATGTTTCTTATGGATTATACGGAAAACAGGGGCTGGCACGATCCGCGCATTGTACCCTACGGGCCGATTGCGCTCGATCCGGCGGCGATGGTGCTTCATTATGGTCAGGCTGCGTTCGAGGGACTTAAAGCATTTCGGGATGCGGGTGGTGCGATCCGCCTTTTCCGCCCCGAGCAAAATGCCCGGCGAATGAATCGTTCGAACGACAGAATGGGCATCCCGCAACTGGATGAAGGTTTCTTTGTCGAGGCGCTGCGACGGATGGTGGCTCTCGATGCAGACTGGGTGCCGGCGGCGGCGGGCGCATCCCTGTACGCTCGACCGTTCGTGATCGCTACCGAGCCGGCGCTTGGCGTGCGTGCTTCATCGCGCTACCTGTTTGCCGTCATTTTGTCCCCAGTCGATCACTATTATGGTGACCAGACGCTGAAGCCGATTGACATTTACGTGGAGGATGCGTACGTCAGGGCGGTACGCGGCGGTACAGGCGCTGCGAAAACACCGGGCAATTACGCCTCCGGCCTGAAAGCCCAGGCGATGGCCAAACAAAAAGGTTACGACCAAGTGCTTTGGCTCGACGGCGTTGAAAGGACGTATGTGGAGGAAGTCGGGAGCATGAACGTATTTTTTAAGCTTGGTGCAACGGTAGTCACCCCCGAGCTCAGCGGCAGCATCCTTGCAGGCATCATGCGGGATTCGGTCATCCGGCTGCTGAAGGCATGGGACGTGCCCGTCGAAGAACGGAGGCTCTCCATAACCGAGCTAATAGAAGCTGCGGCCGACGGACAGTTGGAGGAGGCGTTCGGCACCGGGACAGCGGCGGTTATTTCTCCGATCGGCGGGCTGTGTTGGAACGGAGGCTCCGCAGATGTGGGCGGACGTGCGGTTGGGCCGCTTAGCCGCAAGCTTTACGATGCCATTACCGGCATACAGACCGGACGGCTTGCCGATGAGTTCGGCTGGATGGAGGACTGTTGAATTGAAAAAGCTGCCATTATAAAGTATCATTTTTGATGTGCGAAGCCGGTGTGGTTGCGGCACGTAAATATACCGTGATATGCGGGGCAAAGGATGAGATGGAATGTCGGAAAATTTAATTCATTTAAAATATGGGTGCAATCCCCACCAGAAGCCTGCGAAAGTGTATGTGGCACAAGGTGAACTGCCGTTCAGCATATTAAACGGAAGCCCGGGATATATCAATTTCCTGGATGCGTTCAATTCATGGCAATTGGTGAAGGAACTGCGGCAAATCCTTCATTTGCCCGCGGCGGCTTCGTTCAAGCATGTCAGTCCTGCCGGCGCGGCCGTTGGCATTCCTTTGAGCGATCGCTTGAGAAAGGCATACTTTGTTGATGAGCCCGAGCTTTCCCCCCTTGCATCGGCATATGCCAGAGCCAGAGGAGCGGACAGGGTATCGTCCTATGGGGATTTTATTGCTTTGAGCGATCCTGTCGATGGCGTTACCGCCAAATTGATCAGCAAGGAAGTCTCCGATGGGGTCATTGCGCCTTCGTACAGTAAGGAAGCATTGGAAATTCTAAGGAAAAAGAAAAACGGAAAGTACAATATCCTTCAAATCGATCCTTCGTATGAGCCCGCCGATCTGGAAAGAAGAGAAGTATACGGAATGACCTTCGAGCAAAAAAGGAATAACGTATTACCGAGGTTTGATATGCTGGAAAATAGTGTAACGAGCAACAACGAGCTTCCTGAATCCGCCAAAAGGGATTTAATTCTTTCCATGGTGACATTGAAATACACGCAGTCCAACTCTGTCTGCCTGGCATATGACGGGCAAATTATTGGCTGCGGAGCAGGCCAGCAGTCCCGCATTCATTGCACGAGGCTGGCGGCATCAAAGGCGGACGCCTGGTATTTGAGGCAGCACCCGGCAGTCGCCGCTTTGCGTTTCAAGGATGGAATATCCAGGGCGGAGCGCGACAATGCCATCGATCAGTTTCTGAGAGAAGATGTAACGTTGAAGGAAATGGAGCACTGGGTCCATATTTTTGAGCAAATTCCTGAAAAGCTGACTGCCGATGAAAAAAGGGAATGGTTGTCGGGGTTAAACGACGTATCCTTAGGCTCCGACGCCTTTTTCCCGTTCAGAGACAATATAGACAGGGCTGCTCAGAGCGGGGTCAAATATATCGTTCAGCCCGGCGGCTCCATAAGAGACGACATCGTGATAAAGGCGTGCGACGAGTATGGCATGGTCATGGCCTATTCGGATTTTCGGTTGTTTCATCATTAATTTTTTGGCCTTAAAGGAAATCATAAGAGATTCAAGAATTTGAGAATCGTATTTTGGAAGCAAAAAGAGGCGAATTCTCATAAGCTGTAACTGTCGTCGATCGTCCGTAGCGTTGTAAACCCGGGAGATCGACGACAAAATAAAAGGCGGGGGAAATCAAGAAAAATAAAGATATCAGGATGAAATCAGGCTATTTTTAAATTTTTTCAATTTTTCAAAAAAGAAAAAGGAATTCGGCGAGGGATCGAGAAATTATCACTTATACGGTATTTTTTGGGGTTTTGATCTTACCTTTGAGGAATTGAAACTTGGTTTTCCTGCTGCAATTGTTGCATCTGCTG
>CAYYCV010000012.1:41142-41704 GCA_964470405.1 uncultured Caryophanales bacterium | reverse complement strand
GTTCCGATAACTTCTGCATACTTATGTTTTGATCTTACCTTTTATGTATTGAAACAGGTTCGATGGTACAAGGAATCAAACGGTTTTTTGGGTTTTTATCTTACCTTTGAGGAATTGAAACTTTTCTTTGCTGTTTGCCCACCCCAAGAATGCGGGTGGTTTTGATCTTACCTTTGAGGAATTGAAACTCGCTTCGGATAACGGATAAGGAGGGATGAAACGAAGTTTTGATATTGTTTAATATTACAGAGATTGGACCCAGCGTCATGACCCGCCAATGCTTGGGCCGCCGGATTGCTTCGATAGCGAAATTGTCGGATGAACTGATAACGTGAGAACAAACTCGTAACCAAAAAGCTAAAAAGGTATGGATTGGCAATTTATAATTAATGGAGTTTGCATAAAACTAAAACGCTTTTACTCACAATTTAAAGAGCGTGTTCAAAAGGATAACGGGGGAAAAGAGGGGGCAGGAACGAAGCGTTCGCTTTTTGAAATCATGAATAGGCCGTTTAAATATCCATCAAAATTCATGATTTCAACAGCGACCGGGGGCACACTT
>CAYYCV010000012.1:0-41132 GCA_964470405.1 uncultured Caryophanales bacterium | reverse complement strand
CTGCTACACAGCGCCCCGTTTTTTAAACACGCTCTTGAAGCAAAATTTGAAACAAATCGAAGAAATTATAAAAATCTATTCGTCATGGTATTGTGGAATCTTTTGGGACGAATGCTCGGGAGTTGAACAAAATGCCTCTCTTTTTCTTGGCCATTTTGGAAAATGAGAATGATAAAGAATACATAACGAGTTTGTATAGACAGTACTATCCTTTGATGAAAAAGAGAGCTTTTGGTTTTACGAAAGATTATGATGTGGTCGATGACCTGATTCAAGACGCTTTTCTGAAATTAATTCCGAAAATTTCTCTTTTGCGGCCTCTAAACTGTTACAAAATCAATTCGTATCTCGTTTATACAATCATATTCCTGCCCAACATGTACGACAATATGTCGCACGGGCAAGACACCGAGCGTTTGATATATTGTCCAATGGAGGTGAGCACTTTGCCGAAGATGAATAAACTGATGGATCGACATTCCCTTCAGGAAGAATATGAGGAAATTAAGATCAAGTTGATTATGGCGCGTTTTGCAGAATTGGAAGGTAGAATGCTGGCGAAAGAAAATGAAGAGTTGAGCAAGGATTCGTTTTATATGCCGTCGGAACAAGAAAAGAAATCATTCATAAAACGATTAAACCTTCATTTTGCTCTTTTTTATTTAAAGAGGGCCGTGCGTCAATTTGCAAGGGGATATTCGAAAGCAGCCGCCGCAATTTTATTGGTTATTGTTATGCTATTTACTGCTGCGTTAAGCGTAGAGGCGGTGAGGGTCAAGTTCCTAAATATGATCACCGTTGTGAAGAAGGAGTACACGGAAATATGGTTGGGTCAAGATTCACAGCAACTCGATGAAAGTCTTATTAAAATAGAGTGGAACAATGCTTATGTGCCAATGAAGGTTCCAAAAGGTTATCGTATCATAAATGCAACCAATGATAAGATCATGAAATCGATCGAATATAAAAACGATGACCATGGTTATATTTTGTTTCAGCAGAATAATGAAAACACTAGTATGAATGTGGATACAGAAGACGCCGATGAAGTGGTTCATACAACGATCAATGGACAGAGTGGACTTGTTGTCCGGAAGAAGAACCGGATTACAGTAGTGTGGCAGGATAACAACCGATTGTTTATGATTTTGAAAATATCAACAGACTTAAACAAGGAAGAACTTATGGAAATGGCAGAAAGTGTGATATTGCTAAAATAATACGACTACTTAGGCCCTTATACTTCAATTTGGATAGAGAATTTGTTATTTGTGTCCAATTCATTAAAATTTTGTTTTGGACTCGTTGCGACAAACGGCAGGGATAAGGGAATGGCGCACCTTCCCTGCTGATTTTCTGTACTTAAAAGAATCTGGTTCTATTTTAATCGTTGCTTTACGATCGTTCCGCGTAATGACATCTATCATTTTTTGTCCTGCTCCCGTATTTTGCGACTCGCTCATCCCCACTTTGTAACAACCTTTCTTAGAATCATTCCGGAGGCACTTCATAAATTTTATTTTTTTAAAAAGTGTGTTACATAACGATCATGCGAGCGTCGTCTATATTAGGAAGTAAAATAACAATGGAGGTTTTTTCTGATGAAAAAAAAGTTGGTTACATTGTTTTTAGCAACTGTATTGGTCTTCGCATCAGGAACTGTCACTCAAGCCCGCGGAAATGATTTGAAGGCAGCTACATCAGATGTTATTACCCCTTATTATCAATGCATTTCTGTCGTAACGGCATCTCTGTCCATTAATAGTTTAGGCAAGGCAATTTCCAACGGTTCTGTACATTTTATTGGGGACTATAGTTTGACGCTTTCCGTCGAACTCCAACGTTCAGATGGAACTGGCTGGTCAGAAGTAAAGTCTTGGGGTGAATTTTTTGATATTGGAAATTATCATAGTATAGAGAAAGAGTATTATGTTACTTCGGGCCACACGTATAGAGTTGTAACCACTGCTACGATTAAGGATGGAAGCACAGTTTTGGAAACGGGCACCAGTATTTCATCGGAGGTTAGTTATTGAAGTATCACAAAACAAGGGACCACAACTGACCATTAAAGTAGCGACGTAATCATTAATATATCTATTTAACTGTTACAATTCCCGGGCCTATTCGTTGTATATAATTGGGAGAGCTATATTTTGGAACTTACAAGGAGGGGATTGAGGTGGATTGAAAATTGGAAAGTGGAAGAAAATCTATTCTCCGTAGGGCATCGTAGTGAAAATAGCGCGTTTTAGAATGGAATGCTGTAATTCAACGAAAACGGGAGGTGATTATTAGGGTTTTTCTGCTACTGCCTTTTAATGTATGAATCAAAATTTAAGAATGGAGGATTTAGCATGAAGAAAAATTGGATTTTAAGTTCTCTCCTCATCATTTGTTTAAGTTTTGCCCTAATAAATTTCCCATTGTTTTCAAATGCTGAGGCGTCGAATTGGGAATATATTGGGAGTGGAAATTTGAACGTTATGGAAACTGACGATGGGTACTTGCTTTATCCGGTGCCTGCGAATTATGTGCGCGGACTTCAAGGCGTAAAAGCAAGAGAATTTAAGATGGGGACTAAATTGGCATATCAATTTTTCAATAATTCGATTAGTCCTCTGGATGTAGAAGAAACAGTGGTTCAATTAGGGGGCGAGCAAGTAGGAATTACTCAAATAAATGGTTACGCTTTTCTTGAGAACAGGGATAAAACTCAACGAATAAGTACAGGTGAAATTATCACGGACTCAAATGATGGTTCAAACTTATGGTTGATTTCGAATATTGGTGAGGTAAAACCATTACTGGATAATTCGAATATAAGTGCCGTGAGGGACAATATCCAGAATGATCAACAAAAGCACTATTTAATTTGGGCACTTGATCCGTATGCTTTAAACCACAAAATTGCATATCTTTCAAACCGCGATACAATTATTAATGGAAATAGCGGTACAAGTGTTCACGTTGTAAATGAAGATGGGTCAAATGATACGAGAATAATTCCTGCCGAAAAATATGGGCCAGTACGTATCATAGGTGTGGCTAAAAATATTGTAGCTGCGCATAGCCCACAAAATAAAAGTGTTATTATCGCTGACACACTCACTGGAGAAGTAGAAACTTTCAACATCGAAGGTTGGCCACAATCTTTATCCACAAACGGAAGATACATTTTATTTAGAAAAATGGAAGGTCCGATGGTTACCCAAAATATGTTTATTCTGAATTTGGAAACAGGCGATGAAACTCAGGTAACTGGTTTACCTGATGGGTACTTTTACAATACGGGTGGCACTTGGTCTCCAGATAGCCGATTGTTTGCGTTTTATGCAAATGGCAGGAAGCTAATCAATAAAGATAGTTTTTATCGTGATGACAATTTATTGGTAGTGGTCGATACCGCTACTAATAAAATAAAGTCATACGGCAAACCTGCAGGGGATACCGTATTATATCCTTTGGGTGCTATTCAATGGGCTGGAAATAATAGGGTGGTTACGTATTCGGTTGATGATACCGCGTGGATGTTAAATTTAAAGTAAGGAGGAGATTTTCATGAAAATGAAGGTATTGTTGTTCACCTGTATATTTACGTTATGTTATGGCTCTTCGGCATTGGCATATAGTGCCGATAGATGGGCCTATGAAACAAGAAGTGGAATCCCGGAAGTGTCGCATCCGTTATCAAATGAGGACGCTAATGTGAACAGTTCATGGAATGAACCGAGAGTTGGAGAAGTTCATAAAGGGGTGGATCAGAGAGCTGTCACTGGAACGGAAGTCTATCCAATGTGGAATACGGCTAGAGTTATTGATAACAATATAAATGCGACTGGGGCACAAACGATAAGGTATTTTAATGGTTCAACAAGTAAACTTTTTTATAGTGTATACTTTCATTTAAGTGCATATGAGGAATCAGAAGACACTGTTGTTACATTAACTGATGTTACTGCATATACTGGTGACACAGGGGTTCCCGGTGCTCCTCATTTACATTGGGAGCTGGAGGATTCCATTGATATATCATCTGGCACCCCAGTGTATGACGTTAATTACGGATCAAGAATAGGAGTCAATCCAATGAATTATGTTACTCCTTCTTCTTCTGGTATAAGCAGTAGCACATCGATGGCATTTTCAGTATTTAAAAACCCTTCAGTATCAGGTCATAAACTAACTATAGAAGCCTGGGATAGCGACGTGGGCTCTACAGGCAACATTGCCTATCTCTCTGAAACGAAAATTTATTACAAAGCAGATGGTGCTTCGACATATTCATCTACAAGCATGGCACAAGATCCAACAAATGACAAATTGTGGAGTTACACCTTTGCATCAACGATAGATACCGTGGAGTATTTTGTTGTAGGACGTAGAAATTCTTCGGAAAAATGGGTTTCGTATCCGGTTAGAAGGATTCTTGGGTCAGGAACGATCGATACCTCTCTATCCTATGATACTGAAACTATAAACTTTTAATGAAGTGACAGTAGAGGCCGTCTACTTAGGCGGCTTCTTTTCAACTATGTTTGGACTTTGGCATTTGGACAATGTCCTATGCAATAATAATTCACAATAGACAATCATGGTTAACTCCCGAAAACTGAAAGTCTAGAAAGATCAAAGGAGGCGAGACTGCAAGGGTTATAAGAAAAGGAGGAATGGTTGGCATGAAGCTTTATAAAAGATTGATGGACATAGGCATCGGTTGCATCGTTGGAGCAGTACTTTTTGGAGGAGTTCATATCGTTGGGGCAGAAATGGATTCAAACCCCCCCCAAACGGACTCAACTGTGGACAATAGTGTGCGTCTGCAATATAACGGGGTGGATATAACGCCACAGAAAAACAAACCTTTTATCAAGGATGGTACGACCTATGTTCCAATTCGGTGGGCAGCCGGTTTATTACATGCCGGAGTGGAATGGAACGACGAGAGGAGAACGGTCGAATTAACTGATCAAAGAAATCACCCGGAATCCGAAAAATTGATTTTAACAAGCATAGATCTGGGTATGGTCGTAGAGCATCAACTGGAGGAGAAAATCGGCGCTCCCAACGAAACAATCGAAGAAGGCTACGGAACCACAGGCGGGTGTTATCAAGTTTTCACGATGAAGTATGATGGATTTGATGTTTCTTATTACCTCAAGAAAACTGGAACGGAATACCACTCGATTACTGTAACCGGAAAAGCAATGCAAACGATCAGAGGGGTTGGTGTGGGTTCCACTATTGAAGAGGTTAGAAATGCGTATGGAGATGCTTTTAATGAAGAAGTTAGTAATGGGAGCGGCTTCATTAGTTATGGAAATAAGTTAGTAAGATTGATTTTTTATTTTAAGGATAATAAAGTGGAGAAGTACGGTGTCTATGAAAGCCGCGAATGTTAAGGTAAAAGCGG
Source organism: uncultured Caryophanales bacterium (assembly GCA_964470405.1). GTDB lineage: Bacteria > Bacillota > Bacilli > Paenibacillales > CAYYCV01 > CAYYCV01. Next base: position 35,719 of record CAYYCV010000012.1, on the reverse strand, counting down.
GACAATTAATTGATATTTGGGTAACAGAGGAGATGTTGGGGAACAACCGTATTACATTAAACAAAAAGGTTATCGGTTCGTGCCCGAGAACGAGGGCTTGTTACAATTCGATCGGAAGGGGATTGAGGAGGGAAAGCTGAAATTGGAGCTTATGGTTGGATGGCAGGAGGGGAAAGTCGCTTATTACACAGTTTATTATTTAAATGATAAAGGGGATTTCACCAAGTATTTAAATGCCCCGGATCATTTAAAGGGGTAATGTTGAACGCAAACGTCAAGTAGCCCTTAAACACATGAGGGGCTATTTGGCGTTATAAGCCATGTTGGATTAGTGTGAGATGTTTGCAAATTTAAAACAACTTGATGTCATAAGTCACTTGTCGCACGCTTTTCTGAACGGACCTGTGATCAAGGTAAGCGACTTTGCTGTCGATTCCGAGAATTTTCTTGGCCAAATACATGAAATGAATTTGATTTAGTCTTAATCGATCCGCCCCTTTTTTGGCGTCCACAAAGTATGAAGCATCGTCCTTGTAAATAAATAGATCCAAATCCGAAGTGATCTTACATCCCTTGCCAAGATAGGATTGCACCGCCGTTTTGAAGAGTTGAAGCGCATCCCTCCCGACAATCGATGCAATCACGTCGTTATTTTCTTTGAATTTAGATGTTTTTGATACCAAATTATAACCGCTATCGATGACGTGATACCCTTGCTCCCTGAAATAATTGCCGGCAAGCCATTCGCCAAATCCAAAGCTGTTTTCAATGCCTGGACCGCGCCATTCAAGTCGTTCTTTCGGAACAACGAGCGGGTCGCGCATTCTCCAGCGTTCCATGATGTGATTGTCAAAAGGAATCGTTATTTCTTCTACAGTGATTTGCATAAGAACACGGACCTCCCCTAATTTAATGAAGGATAGTATTCGCTCCAAATAACCGAAGTCCTTTTTAACCAACCCACCCCCCGGTGGTTTTATTTCTTTTGATATTGAGAATCAATATCATTTAGAGTATAATACTTGCCATACGGTCCATCGATAGGATAAATAAATGAAACGTGCTGAAACAGGGATGGATGGGCTCGTTGACCAGCGTCGTAGAACCCGCAGTGACTTCAAGAAAAGGAGCAATCACATTGATTCCAGAACAGGTATACGATGAACAGTTGTGCGATGAACAGTTGTACGATGTAACCATTATTGGCGGTGGGCCTGCCGGGCTTTTTTCCGCTTTCTATAGCGGTTTAAGGGAAATGAAAACCAAAATTATTGAATTCAAACCCTATCTGGGTGGAAAAGTGCTTGTTTATCCGGAGAAAATGATTTGGGATATTGGGGGACTTACCCCCGTTACTGGAGAAAAATTGATCGAACAACTGGTCCAGCAGGGATTAACTTTCGATCCTGAAGTAGTTTTAGGCCAGAAAGTAATATCGATTGGAAAAAGTGAGAGTGGGAATTTTGTTATTCAAACAGCGGCGGGGCAAAAGCATTTTTCCAAAACGGTGATTTTGGCGGTTGGCGGCGGCATTATAAAGCCTGCGAGGCTGGAAATTGAGGGCGCCGAGCGCTTTGAGCTCACCAATTTGCATTACACGGTAAAATCCCTTGCGCGGTTCAAAGGTAAGACCGTATTGATTTCCGGCGGAGGGAACGCGGCTGTCGATTGGGCCAATGAATTGGAACCGATCGCGAAAAAGGTCTATTTGACGTATCGAAAAGAGATGCTGAAAGGCCATGAAGCGGAAGTGTCCCGCCTGCTCCACAGCTCGGTTGAATGCTTGTTAAACACCTCCATCCAAAAATTGATTGCATCCGGCGATCATGAAACGATTGAGAGTGTGGTGCTGCTCAGCAATGAGGATGGGACAAAAATGAACATAAAGGTGGATGAAATCCTCATCAATCATGGCTATGATCGTGACAAGGAGTTAACGTCAAGCGGCGGATTGAATATCGAAATGGCCAATGAATACAGTGTTGCGGGGAACCCGATGAGTGAAACATCCGTACCGGGACTTTACGCGGCCGGAGATATTCTCAATCACGAAGGGAAGCTTCATTTAATTGCGGGCGCGTTTCAGGATGCGGCCAATGCCGTGAATAAAGCGAAGCAATATATTGCTCCGGATGCCTACGAATACGGCATGGTGTCTTCGCACAACGATGTCTTTAAAGATAAAAATCGTGAATTGGTGAAGCATTTATACATGGAGAGGCACTAAGCCGTGGGAGCGATCGCGCAAGTCCGGACAGCGTTCGATCCGAAAGCGGGCGGAATTTGGAACCTTTCAGAATTAAAATAACTGCGAAAGTGCATCTATTTTCCACGTGGACGGTATGCCGGCGGAAATAACTGCAAACATACAGGTATTTCAAGGCTGATCGTCGCAAACGGGAAAATAAGCGTAAAATAACTGCACGTTTGCAGTTATTCTCCCCCGGCGCCCGAAACAGCGTGCAAAAAGATGCACTTTTGCAGGTATTGGAATCAAGCGTCCCGAAATGCTGATGGCCCACGGCCGGGGGTTGGCCTGTTTTTACCCAATCGGCTGGAAGGGCGATGAAAAGCAGGCCGTTTCACGCTTTGGCGGGTGTTTCCGATCGCGGTTGCCCGTTCTTCCTTTCACGGCCTTCCGGGGTGAAATGGACAAAGGCGGCTTTTCCGCTTCGCCACCCCGTGCCCAAACCTTTGCGCCATTTTTTACCCAACTTTTAAGCTCTCCCTGCAAAATAAAAACAGCTTCGATCAAAACACCACGATGGGTCCCGCACCTTGATCGGCTTCGCGCCTTTCAAGGTTTTTTGGCGCAGAACCTCAAGCGTACGGGGCCACAACCGCCAACAGTCCCGTCTGCCTTCGTTTTCACAAACGGTTGAAAGATGATATGATTCTTTTAAACGTGTGGTGGGGCCGCCCAGTCGGGAAATCCGCGGCCAACCGCGGCCGGAAACCGATGCCCGGGCATGGAGCCGCCTGTCTTTTCGCCGCACAGTTCAAGCTCGACAGAAAAAGGAGGACATAGAAGATGAATGCCGTCGGTTTAATTCTGACTATTTTTGTGATCAATATTGTGTATGTGTCGCTCTCCACCGTAAGAATCATCATGGTGATGAAGTCGATGCGCCTGCTGGCGTCGTCCATCAGCATCGTGGAAATATTCATTTATTTGATGGGATTGAATCTGGTGTTGGAGCATATTGACAAGCCGTTGAACCTGATGGCCTATTGCCTGGGATGGGGCAGCGGCGTCTTCCTGGGAAGCAAGATCGAGGCGTGGCTGGCGATGGGCTATGTCACGCTGGAGATCGTGGTGGAATCGTCGGGGACGTCGTTGGTGTCCGCGTTGCGGGAGGCGGGATACGGCGTCACCAGTTGGCTGGCGGAAGGGCGCGACGGCCCGCGGTTGGTCATGCAAGTGCTGGCCAAACGGAGCAACGAGCGGCTGTTGCTTCGCACCATCAACCAAATCGCTCCCAAAGCGTTCATCATTACATACGAACCTCGCTTTTTGAAAGGCGGCTTTTGGGCCAAGAGAGTCAGATAGACATGACGGCAAATCACAGATGCATACAATGGGAGGTTTTTAAAAAAATAGTACAATTTTCTTTTCATTTGGTGTAAAATAGAAATATAAGGGCATTCATGGATGACAAATAGAGCAATGGCGCACCGGCAATTCGTAGAAAAGAAAGTGCGAGGAGAAGGAAAATGCATTTTTTACGTTTTCTTGAGTTCACATTTTTTTCTTCCTTGGAGTACATTGCAATCTTTTTGCTCATGTTTGCCTTATTTCGTTTTCGGGTTTATCGCAGTTACATAGCGAAAATGGCGGTTGTTTGTCTGGTATTGTCCTACTTTGATTACACCATGAGAACGGTTTACGATCTGGCCTCCTTGTCAGTTTTGATTCAGCTATTAATTTGGATTGTCTTTTTGGCGCTATTGTTCCAAATTCATATTTTTTATGCTTCGGTTATGGCTATCACAGCCAATACGTTCTATTTCAGCATACAGTATGCATTGCTGTCCATCCTGCAATGGACCGGGATATTAGCCTATGAAAAAATATTTTATATTTTCCCCATGGTAGACGTGCTGCCGTTTCTTTCGGCTTTGTTAGCCGTCCTGTTCAGTCGAGAGATTCGAACCAAAAACTGGGGGTTTGCTTTTGTCCCGGATAGCGCGAATATCAAAGTGAAGTTCAATGTGGAAAATTTGATGTTCTTCCTCTTTTTGGCCATCGCTTTTATTACGGATGTTTGCTTGGTCGTTTTATTTTATAAGGGCCATTCGAATACGCTCATAAATACGGTTATTTCTGTGTTGGTGGTACTGCCTTTAATTTATCTTGCGGTAAAGAGGGAGCAGAACGATGATTGAAGGTTTAGCCGATAAGATGGCCGTAACTATTAAACGAATGAATCCGGAAGATACCTCAAGTTTGGCTGTGCTAAAATTCGGTCTGACTATTTTCTTGGAAACGGCTTCTATTGTGATCTTATCGTTGCTGATCGGCTGGATGACGGGAAAATTATCGGAGACCGGCGTGGTCTTACTGGCAACGCTGGCCTTAAGAAGCGTTTCGGGAGGCTTTCATTTTAAAACGTTTGCGGTGTGCACCGCTGTCTCCACTTTCACCATTGCTGTCATTCCGCATATCCTCGTGTTCAACTCGTTAACGATGGGGTTGACACTTGCAAGTCTCGTTCTGGTCGTATGGTTTGCGCCTTCCTATGTTGAAAATCACACCCGAGTTCCTTCCAAATATTATCCGCTGCTCAAAATCATATCTCTTCTTATGGTCGGCTCCAATTTGTATTTTCATAGTTATTTGCTGGCGCTTACTTATAGTGTTCAGGCCGTTTCGTTAATTGACACCAAAAAAGAGAGGTGAGTAAGAGATGAAACGTTTTATAGCAAAGACTTTGTCAGGTTTTATCACGTTTTTGTCAAAGGCGTATGTCAGTTCCGCTTCTGCGCTGGTGTACCACAGGCCCGAAGTACCGAAAGAGTTGTTGAAAAAATAAGTAAAAAGTGCTAGATTTGTGGTTGGGTACAATTTTGTGGAGTGGAGAGGCCATGCTGATTCCAGTAATTCGCAAAGTCAGCAAAGAGGAGAGCAGATTGCATTTTCTGAATATCGACGAAATCCTGTATGTGTTCAGCGGGGATCATGAGATTATTTTTCATACCAAAGATGAGGTTTTTTATCAGATGAGCACATTGCAGGACTACAGTCTGCTGTGGGCGGATATGGGGTTCGATCGAACGGACCGGTGCTGCGTGGTGAATATGAACAAGGTCAAATCGGTGGATTTCGAATTGGGCCTGGTGCTGTTTGAGGAGAACGAAAAAGGCGTATCCAAAAATGCGACGGTGACCATGGCCAAAATGCAGAAGCTGAAAAAGCACTGGTCCGGATAAATTTTGACGAACCGGGACGATCGTGATATAATTTCTTCTACATTTGTATATCGTAAAAGCAAGATGCCATGAAGGAAAAAGGGAGTCGGTTGTCGGGGACGCAGCGAGCTGGGGATGGTGCAAGCCCGGAGCCACCGATCGGCGCAGGGCGTTTCCGGAGCATCTGGCGCGCAAAGTGGATCGTTCGTTCCGGCGGAGCGTTTCGCATTCGGAATCGGAAGGTCAAATAGGGTGGAACCGCGGGAAATTTCTCTCGTCCCTATGTCTGTCAGCAGGCGTAGGGAGGGGAGTTTTTGTTATTTCAATCTGAAGATGAGGGGAAAATGAAAATGAACTTCCAACAGATCATTTTAACGTTGCAGCATTTTTGGGCGGAACGGCGGTGCATTATCGTCCAGCCGTACGATGTCGAAAAGGGAGCGGGCACGATGAACCCGATGACCTTCCTGCGCAGCATCGGGCCGGAGCCGTGGAACGTCGCTTACGTGGAACCGTCCCGCCGCCCGGCGGACGGCCGGTACGGCGAGAACCCGAACCGCCTTTACCAGCATCATCAATTTCAGGTGATCTTGAAGCCGTCGCCCGATCAGATTCAGGAAATGTATCTGGAAAGCCTGCGGCAGCTCGGGATCGATCCGCTTCATCACGATATCCGCTTCGTTGAAGACAACTGGGAATCGCCCACCCTGGGAGCGTGGGGGCTCGGTTGGGAAGTGTGGCTGGACGGGATGGAAATTACCCAGTTCACCTACTTCCAGCAGGTCGGCGGGCTGGACGCCAGCCCGGTGGCCGTGGAGATTACGTATGGTTTGGAGAGACTCGCTTCCTATATACAGAACAAGGAAAACGTATTTGAGCTGGAATGGGTGGACGGCGTCACCTACGGCGATGTGTTCCATCAACCGGAATACGAGCATTCGAAGTATACGTTCGAGGTTTCGGACACGAAATTGCTGTTCAACCTGTTCAATTTGTACGAAGCGGAAGCGGGAAGGGCGCTGGAGGAGCATCTCGTTTTTCCCGCCTACGATTACGCGCTGAAATGCTCGCATACGTTCAATTTGCTCGATGCGCGCGGGGCGATCAGCGTGACGGAAAGAACCGGGTACATTATGCGGGTTCGGAATTTGGCCCGCCGTTGCGCCTCGACTTATCTGGAGGAGCGCGAACGGCTCGGATTCCCTTTACTGGGCAAGGGGGTGGCGCACCATGGCTAAGGATTTGCTGTTCGAAATCGGGATGGAGGAAATCCCGGCCAGATTTGTCCGCGCGGCCGTGAAGCAATTGGAGCAAAAAACGGCCGCATGGTTGTCCGATTCGCGGATTGCGTTCGGCGAGACGCAAGCTTTCGCCACGCCGCGCCGGATCGCCGTGCGGGTGTTGGATGTCGCGGAGAAGCAAGCCGATCTTCACCAGGAGGTGAAGGGGCCTTCGCGCAAAATCGCCCTGGACGACCGGGGGGAATGGAGCAAGGCGGCGCTTGGGTTTGCCCGCAGCCAGGGGGTGGAGCCGGGCGAGCTGGTTTTCCGCGATTTGTCCGGAGTGGAATACGTGTACGCCTCCAAAAACAGCGCGGGCGTTCCCACGGAGGAAATCATCGGCGCGGGCTTGCAGTCGATCGTTCAGTCGATGACGTTTCCGAAAAATATGCGCTGGGGCGAGCAGGACATGAAGTTCGTCCGGCCGATTCGCTGGCTGGTCGCCTTGTTCGGCGCGGAGGTGATTCCGCTGGAAATCGCCGGCGTAAGCGCGGGGAGAATATCGCGCGGCCATCGGTTCCTCGGCGGCGATGCGTCGCTGGACGAGCCGCGGCAGTACGAGGAGAAGCTGAAAGCGCAATTTGTTTATGTCGATATGCAGGAGCGGCAGGAGTTGATTTTGCGGCAAATTCGCCGGCTGGGGGAAGAGAAAGGCTGGCATATTTCGATCAAGGACGATCTGCTGGAGGAAGTGTTGTTTTTGGTGGAATACCCGACCGCTTTGTTCGGCGGGTTTGACGCCGATTTCCTTCATATTCCGCAGGAGGTGCTGATCACTTCCATGCGCGAGCATCAACGGTATTTCCCGGTGCTGGATCGGGAAGGCGCGCTGTTGCCTTTCTTCGTCACCGTGCGGAACGGGGATGCCGTATCGCTGGAACAAGTGTCGAAAGGAAATGAAAAGGTGCTGCGGGCCAGGTTGTCCGATGCGGCGTTCTTTTACCGGGAGGACCAGAAGCTTCCGCTGGAAACGGCGCTGTCCCGGTTGGAGTCGATCGTGTTTCACGACGAATTGGGGTCCGTCGGCGACAAAGTGCGGCGCATCCGCGCGATCGCCGGCGAGCTGGCACGGCTGCTGGAGGTGGATCGGGACGCGCTGGACGATATCGAACGGGCGGCGGACATTTGCAAATTCGATCTGGTCACGCAGATGGTATACGAGTTCCCCGAGCTTCAGGGCGTGATGGGGGAAGATTATGCGCGCAGGGCCGGAGAGAAGGAACGGGTGGCCCGCGCGGTCAACGAGCATTACCGGCCGCGGTTTTCCGGCGACGCTTCGCCGGAGCTGCTGGTCGGCGCCGTCGTGGGGCTGGCCGACAAAATCGACACCATCGTCGGCTGCTTCTCCCTCGGCCTGATCCCGACGGGGTCGCAGGACCCTTACGCTTTGCGGCGCCAGGCGGCGGGCATCGTCCAGATATTGTTGGACCATCGCCTGGCCTTGAAGCTGCCGCAACTGTTCGAGGCGGCGATGCGCGTCCATGAACAGAACGGCCTGCTCAAGCGCGACAAAAGCGAAATGAATCGGGATTTGCTTGATTTCTTTGCCCTGCGGGTGAAAAACACGCTTTCCGAGCAGGTGCGTTATGATGTGGTGGACGCCGTCATGTCCAGCGGCTTCGAGGATGTGCAGTCGGTCGTGCGCCGGGGGCAGGCTTTGATGCGAATGCTGGATCGTCCCGATGTCAAGCCCGTTGTGGATTCTTTTGCCCGGGTGAATAATTTGGCGGCCAAGGCGGAGTCCGCGAAACTTTGTCCGGAGTTGTTCGTAGAAGCGGTAGAGCATGAATTGCATCAAGCGTGGCTGGACACGCACGAGCTGTACCTGGAGCAACTGGCCTCCTTCCGGGAGGAGCAGGCGCTGGAAACGATCAGCCGATGGAAGGAGCCGATCAACCGCTATTTCGAATTGGTGATGGTTATGGCGGAGGATCCGCGGCTGCGCGAAGCCAGATTGGCCTTGCTCGGCCGGATTGCCGCGGACGTTCGGCGGTTTGCCGATTTTCAAAAGCTGGTCTGGTAGAGGATTTGGCATCGGAAGAAGGATTTTTTAAGATTCTATCGTATATAATATTACGGAGTGATCATTATCGATCCTATTCAAATTATCGTAGATGCGGACGCTTGTCCGGTCAAGGCGGAAATCGCCGCGGCGGCAAAGTCGTTTGACGTTGCCGTGCTCATGGTCGCCTCCTACGATCACAACCTGAAGCCGATGGAGGGCGTCGCGATCATGCAGGTGGACCGTTCCGATCAGTCGGTCGATCTGTACATTGCCAACCGGGTGCGGGCCGGGGATATCCTGGTGACGCAGGACTTCGGTCTGGCAACCATCGGCTTGGCCAAACGGGCGATCGTGCTTTCCAATCGCGGGCAAATTTACACCGACGCCACCATTGACTTTCTTCTGGAGCGTCGGCACGAGCAAGCCAAAAATCGCCGGGGAGGGCAGCATACCAAAGGCCCCAGGCCTTTGACGGCCGAAGACAAAAACAAATTCCTACACACTTTGACAAAAGTTTTGCGTCGCTTGCAGGAGAATTCGACCATGTAGCGAATAGTATTACGTGTCAATTGGGATGAAGGTGGTTAAGCTGAAAGGAACCATTCCGGAGGAGGTCATTGCGGCTGTTCTGAAGCGCAACGACATCGTGGACATTGTCGGCAAGTATGTCCATTTGACCAAGCAGGGAAGAAACCTGAAAGGGTTATGCCCTTTTCATTCCGAAAAAACGCCGTCCTTTACGGTATCGCCGGAAAAACAAATATTCAACTGTTTCGGTTGCGGAACAGCCGGCCATGTGATCCGTTTTGTGATGGAAATTGAAAGCTGTTCTTTTCCCGAAGCGGTGCGGTATTTGGCCGAAGAAGCCCATATTCCGATGGAGTGGGAGGCTGCTTCGTTCGAAGAAACGGAACGTCACAAGGAAAAGGCGGCCATGATGCAAGGCCATGAATTCGCGGCGAAGGTGTTCCATTATTTGCTGATGAATTCGGGACAGGGCAAAAGAGCGGCAGAGTATTTAAAAATGCGGGGGTTTTCGCAGAAATCGATTGATCATTTTCAAATCGGTTACGCTCCGGCCCAATGGGATACGCTCACCCGGTATTTAAGCAAACGAGAGTTCGATTTGGCGCAGATGGAGAAAGGGGGGCTTCTCTCCAAACGTTCCGATGGAAGCGGGTTCGTCGATCGTTTTCGCGACCGCATCATGTTTCCCATCCGGGATTCGCGGGGAAGGGTGATTGCTTTTGGGGGCAGAGTGCTGCAAGACGGCCAGCCCAAGTATTTGAATACATCCGAGACGGTGTTGTTCAATAAAGGCAGGAATATGTACAACTATGATCAGGCCAAGGCCGCGATTCGCCAAACGCGCACCGCTGTTCTTTTTGAGGGCTATGTGGATGTGATCAAGGCTTGGGAAGCCGGCGTCGCGAACGGAGTGGCCACGATGGGCACGGCTTTGACGGAAGAGCATGCCAGGCTGATCAAGCAAAATGCCGAGCGGGTTGTGGTTTGCTATGACGGGGACGACGCGGGCCGAAATGCCGCGAACAAAAGCTTGCCTATTCTGGAAAAGGCTGGATTGGAGGTTAGCGTAGCGCTGTTGCCGAATCGAATGGACCCCGACGAATACATTCTGGCGAACGGTTCCGAATCGTTTGTGCGGGAAGTGATTCACGCCGCCGTGCCGCCGGGTAAATTCAGGCTTCTCCACTTGCAGAAAAACTATGCGCTGACAGACGACGAAGGCAGGCTCAGATATATCCAGGCCGCCTTGAATGTGGTCGCCCGTATGGCCTCGCCCACGGAGCGGGAGCATTACGTCAAGGAGCTGTCCGCCGAATACGGATACAGCGTGGAATCGTTGAACGAGCAGTTGCACCAAATCCGGCAAGAGTTGCAAAAAAAGCAGTCCTACGGGGATAATAAAGGAATTTCGTGGAATAATGTTATGAATGATAGGCGAACCGGCTCATCGGCGCCTTCATTAAAGCCCGCTTATTACAATGCGGAAACCCAACTGTTGTCAGCCATGATGGAAAATGCGGAAATCGCGGCGGCGGTGCAACAGGAATTGGGAAATGAATTCAATGTTCAGGCTCATGCCGCATTAGCCGATTATATATATGATTACTACGAGCAAGGCCATCAACCTGATCCAAGCAGGTTTATTGCTACGCTCGATGATCCGAAGCTGGAGAAAATCGCAAGCGTTTTGGCCCTGACGGATTTGTCGAAAGCGTTGACGCCTGAAGTGCTGGACGCCTATATCCGGGAAATCAGAAAATATCCGCAGCAAAAAGAGATTCAAATGAAACAGGAAGAAATCCATAAGGCTGAGCGTTCCGGAGATGTGTTGCGGGCAGCCCGAATCGCCAGCGAGATTATTGCCCTGGAAAGACAGATGAAGTCATTGTGAAATGCGCATGGAGCAATCTGGGGAGGAGGGAGTGGTATGATGATGAATGATCAGCATACGGATACGGATACGGAGATAGAGACGGAATTAACGCTGGAGCAGGTCAAGGATCAACTCATCGAATTGGGAAAAAAACGATCGACGCTGACGTATAAAGATATTATGGAGCGCCTGAGCCCGTTTGATCAAGACCCGGAGCAAATGGACGAATTTTTTGAGCATTTGACGGATTCCGGCATTGATGTGACCAACGACAACGATGATGAGCTGGTGTTGAGCGAAGAGGAAAACCACCATCAGGAAGATTTCAATTTCGATGATGATTTGGCCCTGCCGCCCGGTGTGAAGATCAACGATCCGGTTCGTATGTATTTAAAGGAAATTGGGCGAGTTTCGCTGCTGTCCGCAGACGATGAGGTCGATCTGGCCAAGCGGATTGAAGCAGGCGACGAAGAAGCCAAGCGCCGGCTGGCCGAAGCCAACCTTCGTTTGGTGGTCAGCATCGCCAAAAGGTACGTCGGCCGCGGCATGCTGTTCCTGGATTTAATACAGGAGGGCAACATGGGATTGATCAAAGCGGTCGAGAAATTCGATCATACCAAAGGATATAAATTCAGCACGTATGCGACCTGGTGGATCAGGCAGGCGATTACCCGCGCGATTGCCGACCAGGCGAGGACGATTCGCATCCCTGTACATATGGTGGAGACCATCAATAAATTGATTCGGGTGTCTCGCCAATTGCTGCAGGAGCTGGGCAGGGAACCGACGCCCGAGGAGATCGCCCTTGAAATGGAGCTCAGCACGGAGAAGGTCCGTGAAATTATGAAAATCGCCCAGGAGCCGGTTTCTTTGGAAACGCCGATCGGCGAGGAGGACGACTCCCACCTTGGCGACTTTATTGAAGATCAGGAAGCGTTGGCGCCGGCCGATGCGGCGGCTTACGAACTGCTCAAGGAGCAGCTTGAAGACGTATTGGATACGCTGACGGAAAGGGAAGAAAACGTATTGCGCCTCCGCTTCGGCCTGGACGACGGCCGCACGAGAACGCTGGAAGAAGTGGGCAAGGTGTTCGGCGTGACCCGTGAAAGAATCCGGCAAATTGAAGCGAAAGCGTTGCGGAAATTGCGGCATCCGAGCCGCAGTAAACGGCTGAAGGATTTTTTAGAATAATCGGTTTCGTTCCGGACCTTACTGCTTGCAGCAAGGTCCGGTTTTTTAACAAATAAGAAAATTTGTTAACTTATACTGATTTTAACTCTTTTCGAAAAGCAATGCAAATCGCCTGGGGGTTCCGGTTGGATGATTAAAATTTCAGAGCGGCTGGAATCGATAGCGGATAAAGTTCCGGCGGGAAGCCGATTGGCGGACATCGGGTCCGACCACGCGCTGCTTCCGGTGTATTTGGCCTTGCGCGGCCAAATCGAACGGGCGGTGGCCGGAGAGGTCCATGCCGGGCCGTATGAGTCGGCGAAGCGGCAGATCGAACAATACGGGCTGGAGGCCCGGATCGAGGCCCGCTTCGGCGACGGCCTGGAGGTGGTCCGCCCCGCGGAAACCGACGTGATTGTGATCGCCGGAATGGGCGGCGGGACGATCGTGGACATTCTCACGGCCGGACGGGCCAAGCTGGACGGCGTGCGGAAAATGATTTTGCAGCCGAATATCGGTGAAGAGCGGGTGCGCCGCTGGATCGTGGAAAACGATTGGTTTCTGGCGAACGAATCGATTCTGGAGGAAGACGGAAAAATTTATGAGATTCTGGAGGCGGAGTCGGCGCCGGACGCGCGAAGCAGGAACCGGCTGCTGTTTGACGCCGTCCGTTTGTGCGGCGGGCTTCAGGTGTCTGCCGATCGCCTGTTTCAGTTGGGCCCGTATTTGCTGCATCGGCCTCAGCCGGTTTTTATCGCCAAATGGGAGGCGGAAACCGCCAGAATGGAACGGACCGCGGCGCAGTTGGAGCGCTCCGCCTTGCCCGCTTCGCGGCAAAGAAGGATCGAACTGATTCGCGAGCTGGGCGAAATAAGGGAGGTATTGAAATGTTTGCAAAAGGACAGACGGTAATTCAACTGTTTGAACAGTGGGCCCCCAAGCATTATGCGATTCCCGACGATCGGATCGGACTGCAGTTGGGGACGCTGCAAAAGGACATCCGGAACATTCTGGTCGCGCTGGATATCACGGACGAAGTGGCGGAGGAAGCGATCCGGGAACAAGCGGATTTGATTATCGCCCACCACGCCCTGATTTATCGCCCGTTGAAAAATGTCCGCACCGACGAGCCGCAGGGGCGGGTGCTGGAAAAGCTGATCAAGCACGATATCGCCGTATATATCGCCCATACGAATCTGGACGCGGCCGAGGGCGGCATCAACGACATGATGGCCGACCGGCTGAATTTGCAGCAGCGGACTTGCCTGGAAGAGATCCATACGGACAAGCTGAACAAGCTGGTCGTGTTCGTTCCCGAAAGCCACCATCCAAACGTGCAGCAGGCTATTTTCGCCGCGGGGGCAGGATGGATCGGCGATTACAGCCATTGCAGCTTCAACCTGGAAGGAACGGGCACTTTCCTGCCGCAGGAAGGCAGCCGACCGTTCATCGGCAGCCAGGGCAAGCTGGAGCGGGTGAAGGAGATCCGGCTGGAAACCGTCGTTCCGCAGAGCGTCCAGCGAAGTGTGATCCAGGCCATGCTGCGGGCCCATCCTTACGAGGAGGTGGCTTACGACCTTTACCCGCTTGACCTGAAGGGCAGGAGCTTCGGGCTGGGGCGCGTGGGCCTGCTTCCCGATGCGGTATCCTTGAAGGAATTCGTCGAGCGGGTGAAGGCGGCGTTCGACGTGCCGATGGTGCGCTATGTCGGCGAGGAGGACAGGCCGGTGCGCAAGGTGGCGCTGCTCGGCGGATCGGGCAGCCATTTCATGCGCCGGGCGCTGTTTGCCGGAGCCGATGTGTATTTGACCGGGGACGTGGATTACCATACGGCGCTCGATGCGGCGCAGGCGGGGCTGGCCGTCGTCGATCCGGGGCACAACATCGAGAAAATCATGAAGCGGGGCGTGACCGACTATTTGACGGAGAAGCTTCGGGACGCTTATGCGGGGACGAGGGTGCTGGCTTCGCGGGTCGATACGGAGCCGTTTCGATTTGGATAATTGCCCTCGCATGGTGCATTTTTGGATTGGAATTTCGGTGTGGTGTCTGTTATACTAGCAGGTATGTCGGAAAGTTTGCAGGACAATCGCCGGCGTGCCGGAGGCGGATATGCCGGAAGCGGGGAGCGGGACGGCGGGGAGAAATTCCCGAACCGTTTTGCTTCCCGCTTCCGGCCGGGTCCGACCTCCGGTTCGCGGGAGGAAAGTCCGGGCTTCGCAGGGCGGGATGCTGGATAACGTCCAGTCAGCGCGAGTTGAAGGATAGTGCCACAGAAATGGACCGCCGATGGCGTCCGGAGGTTAGAGATTGGAAGTTGGAGGGGAAGGGAGAGGCTTCGGCTCTCCCCGTTCTCCGGCTTCCATCCTCTAGCCTCCGAGCGCACAGGCAAGGGTGGAACCGTGGTGTAAGAGACCACGAGGAACGCTGGCGACATCGTTCCTGGTAAACCCCATCCGAAGCAAGACCGAAGAGGAACGCGGCGGGCGTTCGGCTTGGCCGAATGCCGCAGCCTTTGCCCGAGGCGCGTTCGGGTTGGTCGCTTGAGCCGCACAGCAATGTGCGGCCTAGACAGATGATTGTCGCTTCAATGGTGGGAGGGTGTTTCATCCGTTTGCACCACCGGAAGAACAGAACCCGGCTTATGGCAAACTTTCCGAATACATATTCAGGAATGCAGCAGACGTTGAATCCAATCCAGCCAGCTTTTGGCCGGGATTTTTTTTTGATTTTGATTGGACGCTCTGACCGGATTGGCCCTTTGCAAGGCGGCGGCGACATCGATTTGCCCGTAGCCGAAATAAGGGTCTTTTCCTTTGGGGCCGAGGTCGATCGCCGTTTGGCGCATAATGTCCATGACTTCCGTGTTGGTCAGTTGGGGGTTGATCGAGCGAATCAGCGCGGCCAACGCGGCTGCGTGCGGGCTGGCCATCGACGTGCCCGACATCGCGGCGTACTGGCCTTGGAGGTATGTGCTGGCAATGTTGACGCCGGGCGCGGCCGCATCGATGTAATCGCCGTAGTTTGAAAAAGAGGCTTTGGCGCGGTTTCCGTCCATGGCCGCCACGGCGAACACTTCGGGATAGGCCGCGGGAAAGCCGGGGCGCTCCGTATTGTCGTTGCCGCTGGCGGCGACGATCACCACGTCCCGGTCAAAGGCGTACTTGATCGCGTCATGCAAAAATTGCGCGTCCGCGTAGTTGCCCAGGCTCATGTTGATCACTCTGGCCCCATGATCGGTCGCCCAGATGATGCCCTGCGCCACCGAGTACGTATTCCCCGCGCCGGTTTCGTCGAGCACCTTGACGGGCAAGATCGGGTTGTACCACGTGATCCCCGCCACGCCTTCCGCGTTGTCGACCAGCGCGGCGATGATCCCGGCGACGTGGGTGCCGTGTCCGACATCGTCCCGCGGAGCGGACGATTGATCAATGACGTTGATTCCGTCGAGCAGGTGGCCTTGCAAATCCGGGTGGTTGAAGTCCACGCCCGTGTCCACCACGGCGACCTGCACGTTCGCGCTGCCACGGGACAGTTCCCAGCCCAACTCCGTGCCCATGATCGGCAAGTTCCATTGATACTTGGCGTACAGCGCGTCATTGGGCGCGGTAACGGGCGCGGGCGCGGCGTTGGTCGAAACGTTGGTCATATAGTAATAATGGGGTTCCACGTATTCAATGTCGCGGTGTTTAAAGTATTGCATCAGTTGTTCGGTGGTTAAACGATCGGAATCGAATACGAAGGTATGGTCCAGCCGTTTCGGGATCGATGAGCCGAGCTCCTTTTTCATTGCGTCCAGTTGGGCGGGCGTGGGCATACGTTTAAATTTGACGACGACCTGTTGACGGTGGTAGTGGCTGGCCCGGCTATTGTCTTCCCCGTCGTTCACCCGGATGTCCCGGCCCGTTTCGGAATCGACCGATTTCATGTTGAAACGGCCTTCGCCGGGGTAGGGCACCATTCGCAAATTTCGCTTTTGGTGCGCGGCGACGTCGTCCAGAATTTCCTGGTGAATCAGGCCGATGAGCGCATGGGATTGATCGGAAGAAGGCACGCCCAGCACAAAGTAGGCCGATTGCCCGATTCGAATCGGAGGGGATTGGTAAATGTCCCCCCGATCTGCGCTTTGTCCGGCCGCCTTGTAGTAGGAGCGAATCATCGGCTCGCTGTTTTCGGGCGCTTTGCCGGAGACCGCCGCCTGAGCTTGGGGCAAAGCGAGGTCGGACCATAGAAGCTGCTCCATTTGAGGGTGGCTCCGCCTTAAATGACCGAGGATGCGCTGCGCGTCCCTTTTTGGCATGCCGGCCTTCAAGTGGCTTAACGATCGTTTGAAATCCGCCGTGCATTGCGTGCGGCATAAATCGTCCGTTTTTTCAATATCGTGTTCCCAAATCCGGTGGACGGCCGCCTGACGGACGGTCTCTTTCCCCGCGCTTTGCCCATCCGCAATTTGTCCATCCGCGCTGTGCACGTGAGAAAAAGGGGCGGGGGCGGACCGGTCGTGCGGCAATATCATAATGAACGCGATGGCGATCAACGCGAGGGAGATGGCGATGGGTTTCATTTGATTTCCTCCTTAAAAGTATGGTGCAACCAGGGGGGCCGCAAGGTGCCGCAAGGTGCCGCATTCAGGTCCAGGTTTCCGATTGCCGTGGTCCGTCGATTTCGTAATTTGGCGGTGTTTGGGGGGGGAGAAATCCGGGGACAAAGGCGATCGCCGGCGTTTCGCTCGTCCAGGCCCAAGCCCCGCACCGCTTTTTCACCGCACTTTTAAGTGTAGAGTTCATCATTGAAGGAGGGTTTATACGGCAGGCATGGCCATAAACTTGATCCAAAATAGTTACATTCAGGTTGCTATTGCGCAACCGTTATCGTACCATTTATAATGTAGTGGATCATTCCTTTTGGAAAGATTTTTGACAATTTAAGAGGAGGTCATTATTTTGACTGCGCAGCAGGTGAAAGAGTTGGCTGAAACGACAAGAGCCAAATTGAAAGAAGCGATCGCGAAAGCGGAATTATTTCTCAATTTTCATTCGTTAAAGGAATTGGGATCCGAGAAAGATGCGGACACGGAGTCGTTTTATCGCGGTTTTCTGACCGACTTGCGTCATCTGCTGGTTTTTTCGGAAGTGGCATACGAGCGGTTGGGCGTCGCTTTGAGAAGGCCCCATTTCAACGAGGAGCAGGCGGAGAAGATTCTTTACGAAGTGTATCATCAATGCGTCAACCGTTTTTTCTATCCGCAGAACGAATGCTACTCGGAGGATGGAAGGTACGCCTATACCGGACAGGATGCTATTCGTTTCCGCAAAAAACCGAACCGGGCTGTGCGTGACATCACGATGGATCTTTCCAAAATATATGAAGAACTGCGCGAGAATTTGGCTTATTATGAAGTGGAGTATGCCGATCAGCGCAGATTGCAAGGCCAAAAAGTTTGACATACGGGCGAAACGGGGAGACGCGAAAAGCGGCCTCCTTTTTTTGTGTGGAATAGAAGCTTTTCCTGACGGGGACAATGGGTATGGGGGTGATGAACATGCCGGATGTCAAATGCAGCGTCTCCAATTGTGCGTACTGGGGACAAGACAACAACTGTCAGGCGGATGTCATTATGATCGAAATCGACAAGCATGCCAACATGAAGTTTCAGGAAGAATTCTCCGGTGAAAGCTTCGACTCGGAGCATCAGGATGCGGCCCAAACCAAATCCAGCACTTGCTGCCACACCTTCAAGCAAAAAGAGAGCGGGGCTGCGTTCAAGTGAGAAAGCGGCGGCGGACGATGATGCATCCCGACCAGTCGCCCTTTCGCGTAAACGCATTTCCCGTCGGCGGCGATTCCGGCTTCCGTCCGCTTGAAGCGGCGGACGCCGACGAGGAATTCGCCGCCGAAGCGGTGAAGGCGGACGGTGAGTATGCCGCAGAAGCGGCGGACGCCCGCGGTGGGTCTGCGTCGGCGGTGCCGGAAGCGGCGGAGGAGTATGCCGCCGAAGTGGCGAACGGCTGCGAAGGGTCTGCGTCGGCGTCGGCGGAAGCGGCCGAGGAGTATGCCGCAGAAGCGGCGGGCGGCCGCGAAGGGTCTGCGTCGGAGGCACCGGAAGCGGCTGAGGAATATGCCGCCGAAGTGGCGAACGGCCGCGAAGGGTCCGCGTCGGAGGCGTCGGAAGCGGCCGAGGAATATGCCGCAGAAGTGGCGAACGCCAACGAGGAATATGCCGCAGAAGTGGCGGCGGTTCCGAATTATGAGAAGCCTCATGTGCGGGCCGATCAGCCTTCGAACACGCTGGGATGGCTCGCGCTGGCCGTCGCTGTCGCCTCGCTGTTCATGTGGCCGATTGTGCTCGGCCCCGCAGCGGCGGTGCTTGGCTTGATCGCTTTTGTTCGCGGATATCGCGCGTTGGGCGCGTGGTCCATGGCGATCGGGTTAATCGCTTTTGTCACTTTTGTGGCTATCGTTCCGTATTACTCCTGAACCGGAAGGGGCTGTTCCGACGGTCTATGCGCCTGCTGTTCCAACGGCTCGCATGGAACCGAGGGGCAGCCCTGTTCGTGTTGTCCGGCCAACCGGGATTTGGGGTTGGCCTTTTGACGTGGGAAGGCCAGCGTTTTCACTGGCCTTCCCTTGCGCCGTCGAAGGCGCGCGGCGGGGGCCGGCGTCGGCGGCGCGAAACCAGGCCCACCTCGCGGGAACCGGACGTGGCCCCTTGGGGCGTTTTTTCTAAAACGCCCCCGAGAGCTAAGCAGCCGTTCATCGCAGCTTTTCAACCGCAAAAATTATGGCGAGCGCAATGAGCGCTATTTTCGGATTAAGTCAATCTCGGTAAATTGTTACGAGCTTGAAAAATGCATTTTATATGAAATATCACATACCACTGGAGCGATTTTCCGCCCAATCGGCCGGTTTATACGATTCCTCATACAAAATCTGCAATTTCAAAGCCGATCGGCGGCCATATTGTACGAAAAATCACCCGGCATGACTTTTATCCGGGCATAATCAAAGCCTCGTGTATGTTTTATCGTACAAACGAGCGATTTCACGGGACTTTCACAGGACTTTCACTGCATCTCCCGCAAATGCGCTGCATCAATGCACGTACGACCCGCTTGATGATGGCGCCGGAAGAAGACGAACGGCGGAAGCGCCCCATACGAGTGGGTGAAAGCACTTCAATACCCTTCAGCGCAAGAAGGCTCCCGTCATTCATTGACCTTAACTGACGCGTTGCCCCGGCCTCTCATTTTGGGCCGACTATGCCCCGATTCCCGCCCCGAAGCCCGAAGTCCCTTACCCAAAGCAAAGCCTCGGATCGTGCTACGTTGCTGCATTTTGTCTGATTGGGAAGCAACAAACACGCGCAACAGCAGGCGTTGTAGGCCATCAAGTTAAAAAGCGCGAATCAAAGCTATCGTCACATTTTTCCATTGTTCCATTTTTTGATCTATATTTGGTCTGTATCGCTTTTTCAACGGGCTTTCGCGAGAGTCCAATTTGCACTTGGAAAATCAAAGCATTAAGATGTAAAATGAAACGGTGGGAGTTTGAAGGGGAAATTTGCAATCCGTGACAGGCCTGAACCAACGCCAGGTTTGAGCCAACCGCGGACTTGAACCAACGCAGGCTTGAACCAACGAAAAATTTATAAAGCGGCAAGTTGGCAAACGGGTAATTGGGAAATTTGCATTAATAAAAATTCGAATGAGCAAATCTTGACCAACCAAGAAGTTTGGTAATCGGGAAGCTTGAAAATGGAACCTTGGAACAACGAGAAACTTAAAACGAATGGGAACGGCGAAGAGCGAAGGAGAGAAAAATGTATTACTTTGATCATAGCGCGACGACCCCACCGTACGATGAAGTGGTTGAAACGGTGGCGGAAGTGATGAAGATGCATTTCGGCAACCCTTCCTCCATTCATCGGTTGGGGATGGAAGCCGAGCGGCTGGTCGGGGCTTCGCGCGAGGTGATCGCCGAGGCGTTGAATCTGCGGGCGCGCAATATCGACATCATATTTACTTCGGGCGGAACCGAAAGCAACAATCTGGCGATTAAAGGCGCGGCTTTTCGTTACCGCAGCAGGGGAAATCGCCTGGTTACGACCGGCATCGAGCATGCGTCCGTGTATGAGTGCTTCCGCCAGTTGGAGCAGCAGCACGGTTTCGATGTCGTTTATGTTCCGGTGGATCGGAGCGGCTCCGTGCGTTTGCAGGATGTGATGGAGGCCGTGGACGGCCGGACGGTGCTTGTCAGTGTGATGCACGTGAATAATGAGACGGGGCGCATACAACCGGTAGAGGCGATCGGTTCGTGGTTGAAGCGGAGCCATCCCAAGATCATATTCCACGTCGATGCCGTGCAAAGCGTCGGCAAGCTGCCGCTCGATCCGCACCGGTCGGGCATCGATTTGTTGAGCTTGTCCGCCCACAAACTGCGGGGACCCAAAGGGGTCGGAGCGCTTTGCAAAAAAGCGGGACTGGCGCTGTCGCCGCTGCTTGCCGGCGGCGGTCAGGAATCGGGCGTGCGATCGGGGACAGAGAATGTCCCTTTTATTGTGGGGATGGCTAAAGCTATACGGATGTCGATGGAGCAACTGGAATCGAACCGCGCTCATTTGGTCGGTTTGCGGGCCCGCATGATCGAGCAAATCGGGCAAATTCCCGGTTTGCTTCTCAGCGGCTCCTCCCGCGCGGAAGAGATGGCCCCGCACATCGTTCATTTTTGCCTTCCCGGCTTGAAGTCGGAGGTCGTCGTTCATGCGCTGGAAGCACATGACGTTTACGTTTCCAGCAAATCCGCCTGCGCTTCCGGGGAAGACCGCCCCAGCCGGGTGCTGCTGGAAATGGGGTTGGACGCGAAGCTGGCATCCAGCGGGATTCGAGTCAGTCTGTCGCCCATGCATACGGACCAAGACATCGCGTATTTGGCGGAAAAGCTGCGGGTGACCGTTGCCCGGCTCCAATCTATGGCGGGGATGCCCAGGCCTGCGGGAAGAGCGGTAATGCACAGCGAAGACGCCTGAATCCACAGCGGACAATCGGAATGCTATCAATCGTTTTTCAGTGGAATTGCCGTCCATCGTGTTCAGTCGAAAGCATCAACTGTTTTCAACGGAGTGCCGTTAATCGTTTTCAATCGGAATGCTATCAATCGTTTTCAATCGAAATGTCATTAATCTATAGTGAGGATGTCGTCATGCGGACCGATATGATTCTTTTGCGTTTTGGAGAGTTGACTTTGAAGGGAAGAAACCGCCACCGGTTTGAAAACCGGGCGATCGCCCATCTGCGCGTTTTGCTGCGGCCTTTTCCCCGCGTTCAAATCAGCAAGGCGTTCGGCAGGCTGCACGTCGAGTTGAACGGGGAAGCGTACGAGGAGATTGCCCCGCTGTTGAAAAAAGTGTTCGGGCTTTCCTCCTTCAGCCCAGTGCGGAAAACCGGACTGGATCCCGATGAGATTTGCCAAACCGCGCTGGACATGATGACCGAATTGCCGCAGCTTCCGGAAACGTTCAAAGTGTCGGCCAGAAGGACCAACAAAGCGTTTCCGTACGACTCGATTCAAATCCATCGCCTCGTCGGCTCCTTCCTGTTGCAGCATTTGAACGGGCTGAAAGTGGACGTGCATCATCCGCAGACGGAATTGCGGGTGGAAATCAGGAACGAAGGAGCCTACCTGTTCAGCGAGGTGATTCCCGGGTTGGGCGGATACCCGCTCGGAAGCAACGGCAAAGCCATGCTGATGCTGTCCGGCGGCATCGACAGCCCGGTGGCCGGCTGGATGGCGATGAGAAGGGGGCTGGAGATCGAGGCCGTGCATTTTCACAGCTTCCCTTTTACCAGCGAAAGGGCGCAGCAAAAAGCGGTCGATCTGATCCGCAAGCTGACGGAGTACGGGAAGAGCATCCGTCTGCACATGGTTCCGTTTACGGAGATCCAAACCGGGCTGCGCGACGAAGGGCGGGAGAACCTGCTGGTTATTTTGATGCGGAGGGCGATGTTTCGGATTGCGGAAAAATTGGCCCGGCGTTCCGAGGCGCTCGCCATTGTCACCGGGGAGAACCTGGGACAAGTGGCGAGCCAGACGCTGCCCAGCCTTCATGCGACCGGTCAAGTATGCGGTCTGCCGATTTTGCGGCCGCTGATTATGATGGACAAGATTGAAATCATCCGAATAGCCGAGGAACTGGAGACATATCCTATTTCCATACAACCTTATGAGGATTGCTGCACATTGTTTCTCCCGAAGTCGCCGAGCACGAACCCGAACTTGCGTGTCGTCGAGAAAATAGAGGGCCAGATGGCGTGGCTGCCTGAAAGGATCGATGAAGCGATAGCGCGCACCGAAACCCGTATTATTTCCGTGGGCGGAAAAAAAAGCGGTTTCGAAACTTTTTTCTAAAGGAAAGTGAAACCAATCGATCCGTTGAAACGTAATGGATCATGCGGCAGTATACTACGTATTCTCGATTTGTTGGGCCAGGGAAAAGTCCTTGCCGCTCACGCCCTGTTTATCGTGCGTCGTAAGGGAAACCTTGACCTGATTATACCGGATATCGATGTTGGGATGGTGGTTGGCATGCTCTGCCAGTTCGGCGATTTGGTTGACGAATTGAATGGAGTCGGCGAATTTGGCAAATTGAAAAGTTTTGACCAGATGGTCTTGTTCAAATTTCCATTTGGGAAGCTTCCTTAAATAAATGGAGACTTGTTCATCAGATAATCTACTCATTCTAAACACCCCATTTGCATCAAATTTCCAGCTTCATGAAAGAATACGGATGGAATCTTTATTCTTATTTATGAAGGTGGTACATACATTATACCTTTTCTTCTTAATAATTTACAGGAGGACTTGAACAATGGCGGAATTCTTTTTTTGTTTTTGCAAATCGTGCTGATCAATATCGTATTGAGCGGGGACAACGCGGTGGTCATCGCCATGGCCAGCAAAAACCTGCCGATACACCAGCGCAAGCAGGCCATTTGGTGGGGCGCGTTCGGGGCGGTCATATTGCGCGTCATCCTTACCATCGTCGCCGTCTTTCTGTTGAACGTTCCTTACATCCAGGCGGTGGGTTCCCTGCTTCTGATCTATATTGCGATCAAGCTGCTGGCCGATGAAGAGGGGAGCAAGTCCAATATCAAACAGGCCGCCTCGTTGGCCGGCGCGATCCAAACGATCATCGTGGCCGATTTCGTCATGAGCCTGGACAATGTGCTGGCGATTGCCGCAATCGCGAACAAGGATTACTTCCTCATCGTTCTGGGCGTCGGCCTGAGCATTCCGTTGATCGTCTGGGGCAGTACGATCATCATGAAGCTGCTGCACAAATTCCCCATTCTCATTTATATCGGCGCCGGCATTTTGGGCTATACCGCGGGCGAAATGGTGATGCACGACCATAGAATCGGCAAGATGCTGGAGGAGGCCAGCCCGTCCTTCGATTGGATTTTGCCGGTGGGTGCGACAGTGCTGGTCATCGTCGCCGGGCTTGTCATCAAGTGGATGTCGTCCAAAAAGCATCAAAACCAATGATATCGAAAAACATTAAAGTGCGGTGAAAAAAGCGGCGTGAGTGTGGCGCAGGCATGTACGAAACAGTTGATATTCCCTGGGAAATCGGGGTTTGGCAACTGTTTGTTTTTTCGAATGGCGTTATGTTACAATAAAACATAAATTCATGTCGTTGGATGTCGTTTCGAATCGCTTCGAAATAAATATCGTTTCGCGGTTTGACGGAGGGGGAGTAACCATGTCGAGATCCTACACCGGCGGTATATTGATTATCATACTGGGCGTTATTTTGTTGCTGGGCAAATTCGGGGTATTCGGCTTTTTGGGCAACCTTTGGCCGCTGTTCGTCCTGATTCCGGGGCTGCTGTTTCATTTCTTCTTTTTTGCTCGCATGCTTCCTTCCGGCGTCCTGATCCCGGGCGGGATTTTGACCGTGTACGCGCTCATGTTTTTTTATTGCAATGTGTTCGGTTGGCACGCCATGGGCTATCTTTGGCCGGGATTTATTCTCGGCGTGGCGATCGGCTTGTATGAATTTTATCTGTTCAGCGTCGACCATCCCCGGGGCGCGCTGTTGGCCTCTTTGATCGTCGGCGGCATATCCGTGGTGTTTTTCGGCTTTACGCTTTTGTTGGCGGGCGGTGTGTATTTTATAGCGGTTGCGTTGATTGCGGTCGGCCTGTATTTGATTTACCGCCGGCCGAGAGCATGGTGAAACGACGGCATGGCCGGACGCTTTGCGGATGGGACGACAGGAGCGACTTGTAATTTATGGCGAAAAGCTCTATAATGTACACTATGTCTCAAGCGTCGGTGTCTTGTCCGACGCTTATTTTATGGTTTTGTATTACATCCTATGGAATGAAGGGAACTGCAAATGATGCATGAAAGAAAAAAAATTCGCAATATCGCGATTATTGCCCACGTCGATCACGGCAAAACGACCCTGGTCGATCGGCTGCTCCAGCAAGCGGGCGCTTATCGCGAACACGAGGCGGTCCAGGAGCGGGCGATGGATTCCAACGATCTGGAACGCGAACGCGGGATTACCATTTTGGCCAAAAATACAGCGATCACGTTCAAGGATTTCCTGATCAATATTGTCGATACGCCCGGCCACGCCGATTTCGGCGGCGAAGTGGAGCGCATCATGAAGATGGTCGACGGCGTGCTGCTCGTGGTGGACGCGTTCGAAGGCTGCATGCCGCAGACGAAATTCGTGCTGCGCAAGGCGTTGGAGCATCACCTTTCACCGATCGTGGTGCTGAATAAAGTGGATCGTCCGAATGCGCGGCCGGCGGAAGTGGTGGACGAGGTGCTGGAATTGTTCATCGAGTTGAACGCGAGCGACGAACAGCTCGACTTTCCGGTCGTTTACGCCTCCGCGCTGAACGGCACGTCCGGGCTTGAGCCGGATCGGCAATCCCAGGATATGCTGGCGTTGTTTGAAACGATTATCGGACATATTCCTTCCCCGTCGGAAAGCACGGACTTGCCGCTGCAATTTTTGGTCACATTGATCGATTATAACGAGTATATGGGAAGAATCGGGATTGGCCGGGTCAATCGGGGCATCATTCGCCAGGGCCAATCGGTTGTGGTGATGACCCGCGAGGGCAAGCAGAAACAGGCGCGGATAGAAAAGCTGTTCGGGTTTCAGGGCTTGAAGCGGGTCGAGATCGACGAAGCCGGCGCAGGCGACATCATCGCCGTGGCCGGCATCAAGGAAATCAACGTCGGCGAAACGATCGCCGATCCGGCTCGGCCGGAGGCGTTGCCGGTGCTGAAAATCGACGAGCCGACGATGCAGATGACGTTTCTGGTCAACAACAGCCCGTTCGCCGGAAGGGAAGGCAAATGGGTCACTTCCCGCAAGCTGCAGGAGCGGCTGTTTAAGGAGCTGGAAACGGATGTCAGCTTGCGGGTGGAGGAAACGGACAGCCCCGACGCGTTCGTCGTTTCCGGGCGCGGCGAGCTTCACCTTGGCATTCTGATCGAAAACATGCGCCGGGATGGATTCGAATTGCAGGTTTCCAAACCGGAGGTCATCATTAAGGAGATCAACGGCGTCCGCATGGAGCCTGTCGAGCGATTGATCATCGATGTGCCGGAAGAGAGCATGGGCGGCGTGATGGAAAGCCTGGGCAGCCGCAAGGCGGAGATGGTGAACATGGTCAACAACGGGGCGGGTCAAGTGCGTCTGGAGTTTTTGATTCCCGCGCGCGGTTTGATCGGATACCGCACCCACTTCCTGACGCTGACGCGCGGCTACGGCGTGATGAATCACGCGTTCGACAGCTACGCCCCCTATTTCGGTCTGGATGTCGGCGGACGCCATCAGGGCGTGCTGGTTTCCAGCGAGACGGGCGTGGCGAAGCTTTACGGCATCCTTTCCGTGGAAGACAGGGGAACCCTGTTCGTTCATCCGGCGACGGAGGTTTACGAGGGCATGATTGTCGGCGAGCATACGAGGGACAACGATATTATTGTCAATATTTGCAAGGAAAAGCAGGTGACCAACGTGCGCTCCGCCACCAAGGAAGAAACGGTGAAGATGAAAACGCCGAGAATTTTTTCGCTGGAGCAAGCGCTGGAATATTTGAACGATGACGAATATTGCGAGATTACGCCGAAGTCGATTCGGCTGCGCAAGAAAATATTGAACAAAGGGGAACGGGAGCGTTACGAGAAACACCGGAAATCGTCCGAATTGAACGTGTAGTATGCGCTGAGAAGATGAAACAGGGAGGTCGAATCCTTTGCCTGAACAAATGGCCCGACAAACCGGGTTCAATGGCTGGTTGGCTGCACACCCGTGGATTGCTTACATTTTGATCTTTCTTTTTTTGGTGTATATTTATAACAAGGTGTTTCGCGTGCGGCGCCTCCCGATTTTGAAAGAGTTGATCGTGCTGATCCTCATCGCGGTCGGGGCGTTCATTCTGCTTCTTTTTCAGATCGATATCGGGCTGCCGATTGTGCTTTGTTTGGGCGTGGCGATCGGTCTGATGCTGATCGTGCGCATACGCTATGCGATAGCGGGCAGGAAAAACAATAAAAAGGACTGAACGGCAAATGAACTTGCGGGATACGCTGTTTAATTGGCTGCAGATGAAAAAAGTGGCCGAAGCGCGGCCGGACGACCGGGCGGCCCAAGAGACGCTGGATTTCTTCGAAACGATCCTGAAGGAGGATCATCATCTGGAGCGGATTGAAGTGGTGGAAGCCGACGAATCGACGTACCATGTTCGCTATGAAGCGGCCGGCGAGGCAAGCAAGCACATGTTTGACAAGCAACTGACGGATCGACTGCTGGAAGACATTAATTCCAATCCCAAATATAATCAATAAGTGCGGTGTGGCGAAATGGAAATCAATGAATTGCCGGCTCTGCGAAGGAGCGGAACCCGGAAGAAGCGGATGCTTCTCGTGCTGAAAATCGTCATGGTTCCGGTGCTCCTGGGCATCGCGGTGGAATTGGTCTATGCGGGCTTTTACTTTTACAAATACAATTCGATGCTCGATCAAATCACGAACACCGATCTGGGGCACAGCGTCGCGAACAAGACGAAGCCGGCCGACAGCAAGCCGATGTCGATGCTGCTGCTTGGGCTGGATACCCGGGAGGCGACGGGAAGCCTGAATACGGACGTGATCATGGCGGCCGTGTTCAACCCGAAAACCCGCTCGGCCACCCTGGTTTCGATTCCGCGCGACACGTATCTGAAGCCGGCGGGCTACAACGAAAACAAGATCAACGCGTTTTATTCCATCGCCAAGAAGCGGAGCCAGACGGAATACGCCGCGGAGATCAAGCGATTGATCGGGGATTACGTCGGCATTTCGCTCGATTATTTGGTCGTGATCGATTTCAACACCTTCCGCGATGTCATCGACGCGTTGGGCGGAATTACGGTGGATGTCGATATGGATATGCGCTATGTCGACAATGAAGACGGTACGAATATCAATTTGAAAAAAGGCGTGCAGAAGCTGGATGGGAAGCAGGCCCTCGATTTCGTCAGATACCGCAAGTCCAACCGGGGAACGGCGGAATCCATCGATTTTTAAAGGAATCAGCGACAGCAGCAGGTGCTTGCCGCGATTGTCGATAAATTGACCTCGCTCGGGGGCGCCGCCAAAATCGGGGGCATCTTCGATGCGGTGGGGAAAAATATTAAAACCGACGTCTCGAAGGAGCAGATTTACAAATTCATCACTACCTACATTACGATCGACAACGAGCAGATTGAGTATATCCCGCTTGAAGGGGAGTGGCACTCCCCCTATACTTACATTAAGCCGGAAAGCTTGCAGCACGCGAAGGACGAGCTGCGTCAGCGTCTGGAAGCGCGGTGAGAAAAGCGGTGCGGGCTTGGGTCCGGATGGGAGAAGCGGCAGGGTCGCCCTTTGTCCGCCGGCGTCGGCCATGATCTATGGATGCGGCGAACCTTCCTGTGATATAATGCAGGTAAGATCCGTTCCATTCCAGCTCAAGGGGGAGTTGATCCAATGCCCGAGGCGCTTAGCGAAAGATCGGAAAACCCGCACCGAAAAAAACTGCGAAAAAAAGCCTAGTTGTTCAAACCGGGCTTTTTCGCGTTTTGTTATTTTATCGGGTTGGATGGGTTTGCGGGAGGGCGTGTTTAGGGAATTGCGGAACGATTCGCCCGATGATGTCGGCCATTTCTTCGGCGAATCCGGAGAGGGGCCTGCCGCGCATCGTCTCTTGCCTGATTTCCCGCAGCCGCTGGTACAAATCCATATCCGCGGTAACGATGGCATTTTTTCCGTAAGGGTCTTTCCGCAGCGTTTGGGCTACCGAATATTTGATTGTTCCAACCCGCGAACGATCCAGTTTGGCATCGACGTCAATGCCGATCACAGCCGTGTTGCCCATGACGACGCAAGTCGCGTGCCGAACCTGAGGGTTGCTCATGGCCACCGCTTCCAGGTACTCGGACAAAGTAAAAGGCACCGGAGTCGGCAGCTCAGGCGTACCCACCTGCCGCGTAGTGATGCGGTCGGCGAAGTTTGGAGGAGGAGCGGCATGGTCGCCGGTCTGTCGGTTGCAGCCGGCAAGCAGAGTTAAAATCAGCAGAAAACAGATGAAATAGCGCATGATGATCGTCCTTTCTGTGCCTTTTGATGATGTTTAGCTTTCCCCTTTGCTCCGTTTCTATGTGTCGGGCTGTGAACGATAAAACGTGGAGGGATCCCATATGAAAAAAATATACGTGTTGGATACGAATGTGCTTTTGCACGATCCGAATTCCGTTTTGGCCTTTGAAGACAATGAAGTGGTGATTCCCGCCGTCGTGCTTGAAGAAATCGATTCGAAAAAACGCAACGCCGACGAAATCGGCCGCAATGCCCGATTCGTTTCCCGATTGCTGGACGGGCTGCGGGCCAAAGGACGATTGTATGATGGGGTGGCTCTGGAAAACGGAGGCCGCCTCAAAGTCGAATTGAATCATCGAAGCTATATCAAGACGCAGGAGATGTTCGGCGAAATTACCAACGATAACCGGATTCTCGCCGTCGCGCTGAACTATCATCAGGAGGAACAGGCCAAGAAGCGGGCCCGTCCGGTTATCCTCGTCAGCAAGGATACGCTGGTGCGAATCAAAGCCGACGTGCTCGGATTGACCGCCGAGGATTATTTGTCCGACCGGATCGTGTCGTATTCCGAATTGTATACCGGCTACGCCAGCTTCCATGTTCACCCGTCCGTCATCGACGAATTTTATACGTACCGTTTCCTGAATGTGCGCCAGCTCCAGTTGAAATATGACTTTGCGCCGCACGAATTCGCGATTTTGAAAGATGAGCTGGGCACATCCAAGTCCGCATTGCTCAAAGCCGGCGCCGACGCGGAAAAGCTGGAGCCGCTGTTCCTGAGCCACGATCCGATATGGGGCATCAGCGCCAGAAACGCCCAGCAGCGCATGGCGCTGGAGCTTCTGCTGAACGACGATATTCCGCTTGTGACCATGACCGGCCGGGCGGGAACGGGGAAAACGCTGCTGGCGTTGGCTGCGGGCTTGTTGAAGGTGGAGGACGAGCACAAATACAAAAAGCTGCTGATCGCGCGTCCCGTGGTTCCGATGGGCAAGGATATCGGTTATCTTCCCGGAGAGAAGGACGAGAAGCTTCGCCCCTGGATGCAGCCGATCTATGACAACCTGGAGTATTTGTTCGATACGAAAAAACCCGGGGATATCGACAAAATATTGGCCGGTCTGGGCAGCATTCAGGTGGAGGCGCTCACGTACATTCGCGGGAGGTCGATTCCGGGGCAGTTCATCATCATCGACGAAGCCCAGAACCTGTCCAAGCATGAAGTCAAGACGATCGTTTCCCGCGTCGGCGAAGGCAGCAAGATCGTTTTGATGGGCGATCCCGAGCAGATCGATCATCCTTATCTGGATGCGTCCAGCAACGGGTTGACTTATATCGTCGAGCGATTCAAGCGGCAGGCGCCCAGCGGCCACGTCACCTTGGAGAAGGGCGAACGGTCCTATCTGGCCCAACTGGCCACCGACTTGCTGTAAGCGCCGGTAACGGCGGCGAAGGAGAGACGTTTGTGTTCAGAAAACAAGGTTTGTTGATACTCATTTCGCTTTTATTGCTGACTTTTATTTTGGCGGCGCAGATCATGGGGGATCGTCCTTCCGGCATACTGCAAACCAATGAAGCGCCGACCGATATTTTAACGCAGCCGTCGAGCCGCCCATTGCAGTCTTCCGATCGGGACGAGCCGATCAAAACGGCGGTGTATATGAGCCCCGCCGAGTTTTTGGAGCTTAGGAACATCAAAGCGAAGTTTGAAAGCCAGTACCCGGACACCACCATCGAATTGGAAAATCTGTCCAAAGCGGAAGCTTATCGGGAGTGGAAGTCGGCGGCCGAAGTCGGCGAGGCGCCGGACGTGATGATGCTGGAGAACGCATGGCTGAACGAATTCGCCGTAAAGGGGTATCTGTCTCCGAAAACGGATGAGTTTTTCTCCGGCGAACTGCAATCGCAGCAAAATGACGGGATTTTGTCCCAGATCAGGTGGAATGGGTACACTTGGGGCGTTCCGCAGCAGTTGGACCCGTATGTTTTGATCTGGAATCCGCAGCGGTTCGGCGAGAAGGGGTTGGATCATCCGCCGGCCAACGCGGATGAGTTGATGGAGATGAACCGGCAACTGACGGAGCCCGAGACGGGCAAAATCGGGCTGTACCTTGCGCCGGACGATCCTTACGCGTTCGTCTCGCTGATCGGTTCGCTCGGCGGGAGCTGGCTGGGCGGCGAAGATGAGCAGACGGTGCGGGTGCCGCAAAATATCGATGCCTTGCTTAACGAGTTGGCGTATGGCACAGGGGAGGAAGGAGCGGACGGGAAGGCGGACGGAACCGAAGCTTTGACGGGCGCGGAGGGCCAGGCGGAGAGGGAGCGCCCCGACGGGCGGATCGCGCTCAGCGCCGTTTCGCGCAGTGCGGAGGACGCCTGGACATGGCTGCGGCGGGGCGATATCGCCATGCTGATCGCCCGCGCCAGCGAGTTTTTGAATCGCATGGACGGCGATTTGGAGGTCAACCCGCTGCCGCTTCCCTCTTCGGTGCGGACGACGGGAGCCTGGATGGACGGCGCGAGCTTCGCCGTGTCTTCGAACTCGGCCAGCCCGGAGAGGGCGTTTCAGTGGATTCAGATGCTCGGGGGCAGCGAGGCGCAACTCGACATGATGAAGGCCGGCGGGGGCTTGCCGGCCAATATGGAGGCGTATCGTTCGATCGCTGTAGGCCCCCAACCCTATTTGCGCAAAATCGCTTTGTCCGTCGAGCAAGCCAAGTCGCTTCCTTTGAGTCCCGATGCCGTTCAAAAATTCGAAAAATTGAAGGCGGAAACGCAAAAGCTGTTCGACGGCACGCATACCGTTGCGCAGTTTTCCGAGGCGCTGCGCCAAAGCTGGAAGGAGACCGCGCAATAGGATGCCTCCGAGGCTGCTGTCGGGAGCGTCCGCTGGTTCGCCGGTCGGAACCGCGCACGCCGGGCTTTGTCGGCCGGAGCGTCGTCGGACCGCGGCCGCGATGCGGTCAATGCCGCCGTTCAACCGATTTTTAAGGAAATCAGCATGGAGCCCGAGCGAATCTCAACCCCGGTGACGGTCAAAATCGGGAAATATTTTTTCGGGTTGAAGGATAAATCGAACGCCTTCTTCAATTCGTTGCGCGTCGTGTCGGGCAGCGTAAATTGATTGTACGTCAATTCGTCGATGGCGAAATCCATCGCATTCTCCGGCTCCTGCACAACGACGTAATGCGCTTTAAGCGAGACGTTCAATTGGTTGTCGTGGCCTACGATCGAAATGTGGCCGTCTTCAAATGTCCAGCTAATGTTTTCGAAAACCGGATTTTGCGCGCGGAAAAATTCGTTTAAGTCGCGATCCGATATTTCCAAAGTGGCGTGGCTGAAACCGCTGAATTTCAATTGGTCGAGCGAAATGAAATCGGTCAGATGCTGCATCGCGTCCGAGGTCGCTTGCAGATATTTTTTAAAGGCCGGCAATCCTTCGTTTTTCCACGCCTGATTCAACTGTTCCATCTGCTGCTTGAGCGCCAGCGCTTCGGCCGCCGGGGCGTCGGCCAACTGCCGGTCAAGCTCTTGCTGGAGTTGCACCAGGTGCGCGCGTTGGGCGAGAAATTGCTGCTTGGTCTGCTCCAGTTCCGTTTGCGTTTGCACCAGGTTGGCATGAAGGGCTTGCAAATCCTCGTATGATTTGGTGTACAGCCGCAGGGTGCGGTGGTCGTTCTTAAAGATGCGATCCAGGTATTCAAACATCGAAATGGCGTCGGCGAAGCTGTTCGCCTTAAACAGCAGCAGCCAGAGGGAATCGCGCTGTCCGGTGTAATAGGCGCGCAACACTTTGCCCGCGCGTTCGCGGGTCTCGGCGACGATGATTTGCTGCTTGCCGATTTGTTCCTCGGTGCCGGCGATTTCGGCGGCGGTCTGTTTTTGCCCTTCGGCGAGACGCGCCACTTCCTGATCGATTTCATAGATGGTCAAGCTTTGTTGCAGCAGGGATTTCGAGTCTTCCAGCAGCGGATTTGCGTGCGAAACCATCGAAACCATCAGCGCCGCAAGCGTGCATGCGACGATGGCCGCGAAGCGTT
Organism: uncultured Caryophanales bacterium; assembly: GCA_964470405.1. Taxonomy (GTDB): domain Bacteria; phylum Bacillota; class Bacilli; order Paenibacillales; family CAYYCV01; genus CAYYCV01. The sequence continues at coordinate 2,773 of CAYYCV010000012.1, read as the reverse complement.
TTAAACCGCGTGACACAGCGTTTCCCCCTTTCTTGTTGTGCCATGTCCGTTTGGTGGATCAGGTTACGGTTTCAGGCTGTTCAGCAATTGAAGCACTTCGTCAAAGGATCTGGCGTTTTCCGGAATCGGCTGCTTGAACTCCGGGTTTTGATCGATTTGGTCCATTTTGCTTTGAACGTGAATTTGATAAGTTGAGTCCGGGGCCGATGAAAGGGTATAATCCAAATCGATGCGCTGCTCCGCGATATACCCTTGTTCATCGATCGTGATGACGATCTGCCCGGGCCGCTCGACCTTGATTTGCTTGAGCGCGTCTTGCAGCTTGTTCAGCGCCTGATCGTCGGCCATTTTCTTGAACGCGTTGGCCTGGTCTGCGGAAATCAGGCCGTTGCGCTGCAATTCGTCCATCGCCGACGGGAACTTCTCGAATAGGGACAGCGCAATGCCGCCGATGTTATCCTGATTCAGTTCGACGGATATGACCGTTTTTCCTTTGTTGTCGCTCGTTGGCTTCGCTTGGACAAACCATTTCGGATCAACGGCGTCGACGATGAACTTCAGGATGTCGGTTGTGGCGCTCCCGGCATTTTTGAGCATTTCCGGGCTCAGCGGATTCGCTTGCTGCGACACCCGGCTCAATTCGTCCATGTCGATGCGGAAAAACTCATCTTCGCGGCTGGCTCCCGGAATTTGAAAATACAGGCTGTTGTCCTTGATCCGAATCGGCAACTCCAACGTTGCCGGGCCGTCGCCCTGCCCGATCCGCAGGTCCGCTTCCAGGCGCACCGGATTGCGGCTGGCCGTGCCTTCCCACGAGACGCTGCTGTTCGCGAGCATGGCCGCGATGCCCATGGCGTCCAGCGGCGAGCCTGTGCCTGAATTGCCGGACAAGGAAGGCAACCGCACGGTCGCGCTGCCGCTGAATGTGTAATTGTTTATCCCTTTGTTCTTTTCCGCGGCCTGCAGGACATCCTGCTTGAGTTGCTCGCCGTTGCCGTCACACCCGGCCAGCGCCGCCGCTAATCCGATACATACGGCGATCATCACAAAAAATTTAAATTTCATTCTTGTTTTCTCCCTTATATTATTCCGTAATATCCTACAATAGTATAGACCGCTTTATCAATTATAACGTTCAAAAATATCTTTGTCTTTACCCAATCTTATACATGAAACCGATGGAAGGAGAGACGATGCGCTTGAATGGGAAAGCTTCGCATGCCACACCGTTGATCCGGGAAATCTGCGGGCGGATCGCAAACGCCCCCGAACAAAGCTTGCCCTTCCATGATTACATGGAATTGTGCCTGTATCACCCCGCATACGGTTACTATTCCCGGTCGGAAAGCAAAATCGGCAAACAGGGCGACTTTTACACCAGCTCGGCCATCGGCACCGTCATGGGGGACATGCTCGGCGACTGCATCGCCGAATGGAGCCGCGGTCTGCCGTCCCCGGCGGACGCGATCCCGGTGGTTGAATGGGGAGGCGGCAGCGGAAGGCTGGCCGGGCACATTCTCGATCGGCTGCGGCGGAATCACCCCGCGTGCTACGAGCGGTTAAACTATACATTGATTGATTTTAGTGGTTATCACCGCCGGACGCAAGCGGAAATGCTGCAAGCCCATCGGGACAAGGTGAACCTTTGCGGCGGAGAGGAGTGGCTGGAGAACGGCCGGCGCGACGCGTTTGTTTTTTCCAACGAGCTGCTGGACGCCTTTCCGGTTCACCGGGTTTGCTTCAAGGAAGGGGCGCTGCACGAAGCCTATGTCGGCTGGGAGGCGGAGGAGCAGCGGTTTTATGAAATATGGAAGCCGTCCCAAAACGCCGCCTTGGCGGGGTATTTGCGGCGCTGGAACGTGAATTTGGCCGAGGGCCAAATGGCGGAAATCAACCTGCGGGCGGATCAATGGATCGGGCAGATCGGCCGACGGTTGACGTCGGGGCTTTTGATGACGATCGACTACGGGGATACGGCGGAAGAAATTTATGCGAATCACCGCATGCTGGGAACGCTGATGTGCTATCGGAAGCATCGGGCGCATGACGATCCGTACCGGTTTGCGGGGGAGCAGGATATCACGTCCCACGTCAATTTCAGCGCTTGCATCGCGGCGGGAGAGGCGGTCGGCTTCCGCGATTGGACCTATCGGACGCAGCGGGAATTTTTGGTGGATTGCGGCATTTTGAACGAGTTGCAGGACGATGCGCAAGGCGATCCGTTCGGGCCCGTCGCCAGAAAAAATCGCTCGATCCGCCAAATTTTATGGAGCGACCGGATGAGCGAGCTGTTCAAGGTGCTGATTCAACGAAAGGGCTGACCCGAAGAAAGGCCGATCCAACGAAAAAAGGCGCCCGGGGCATCGGCCTCGGAGCGCCTTTCCTTGTATTGAAGCGGTTGAATGCGTCAAGCTTCCAGTTGAAAGAACGACCAGTACGTGATGCCAAGGAACGAGATGACCATATATCCCCAAAACAAATATAAGTAGACCTTTTCCGCCAAATTCATATATCCAAGCAGGACAAAAGCGGCGGTCTGCACGAAAAACAATAACGCCATTTCCTTCATATCTCCGGCCAACGCCATCAGCGCAATCGCCAATGTCCAAAAGCCCAAGACTCTAAACATCCTGCCATTAATGCCCACGCAACATACCCCTTTTCTTCGCTTCGGTCAAGTAATCTACAGTTATTATAGCGTTTGGCGCAAGCGCTGTAAACCGGAAACGGTGACGAAATAACAAACTTTTTTCGCTTGCGGACGGGAAGAATC
>CAYYCV010000011.1:14529-48119 GCA_964470405.1 uncultured Caryophanales bacterium | reverse complement strand
TAAATTTAAATTCATCTAAATTGTATATAAAATTAATGAAAAGTAATATTCCACCATATTATTCAAAATTCCATTACGATAAAGAGTTGGCCATTTGTGTTCAGGTCCGCTTATTTCAAAGGTGCCACTCCCCAAAAAACCGGAGAAAACAAAAAAACCGAAATTCCGGCTGGAAATCTCGATTTAAAAACTTCGGTTATAATGATCGTGCATGATCGTGCAGTTGGCCGATTAGCACAGTTGGGTCTCGCTGCGTCAATCGGGTTTCCACAACTCATGGCAGGCCTGAAACTCCAAAAGTCGACAAATCGCCGCCTATGCTCATGACGTTGCTTTTTGCACTGAAGCGTTCTTCCGCAAACGGGACTTGCGTTCCTCAACAAAACAGAGCTTGCAATCCCCAACAGATTAGAACTTGCGATCCTCAACAAGCAGGGCTTGTGTTCCTCAACAAAGCTGATCTCACGTTCCTCGACAAAACAGAGCTTGCGACACTCTACGGCGTCTGCTTCAAATCGGGCCGCAGCACCGTCGCATCATTCATGTATACATGATGAATCTCGCGCTGCGATTTGACCGTGTTCACCTGCACCATCAGACGAATGCAATGCTTCAGGCTGTTGCGAACCGGAACCTCCAGCGAGCACATTAACGGGACGAGCTCCCAGCCCGGCATTTGGCGAATGGCCCTGGCCGGAAAAGTGGCGTCCAGATCATGCGTCACGGTAATGAATACGCAGCAAATGTCCTCCGGCTGAATTCCGTTGGATTCGACAATCCGGTTTAACAAATCGCTGGTAGCGTTCAACATTTCATTCTCTTCGTTGCGCTCCACCGTAATCGCGCCGCGAATTCCCCTCACAACCATCGCCGTCATTCAAGCCTCTCCTTTTAATTCGGTCACGATGTCTCTCACCAACTGCGGCGAAACTCCCCGGTCGATTTGCACCTGACCGATTTCCGTCGGAATAATAAACACCATGCTGCCCGCTTTAAATTTCTTGTCATGCGACATCGCCTGCATAATATCATCTACCGCCAAATGATCGGGCACCCGAACCGGAAGCCCGAACCGGGACAGCAATTGCCGGGTCTCGCTGTAAATATGCGGCGGGTTTCCCATCCGCACGGACAGCTTGGCCGCGCCCGCCATGCCGATCGAAATCGCCTCGCCGTGCAACAGCTCGTTGTAGTGCGCCACCGCTTCCAGCGCATGACCGATCGTATGGCCCAAGTTCAATATGGCGCGAAGCCCGTTTTCCCGCTCGTCCTGGGCAACGACCAACGACTTGATTTTACAGCCTTGATATAGCGCATACTGTAACGCCTCAGCATCCAGCGCCAGCAATTTTTCGGCATTTTCGGCACACCAATCGACGAACGAACGGTCGTGAATCAGCCCGTGCTTGATCACCTCGGACAAACCGGCCCGCACCTCCCGGTCGGGCAATGTGCGCAGCAGTGCCGTATCGTACAACACCAGCTCCGGCTGGTGAAAAGCGCCGATCATGTTTTTGGCCAGGGGATGGTTCACGCCCACCTTGCCCCCGACACTGCTGTCATGGGCCAGAATCGTGGTCGGAACCTGCACGAAACGAATGCCGCGCATATAGCTGGCGGCCGTGAATCCGGCGAGATCGCCGACAACGCCGCCGCCCAGCGCCACCACGGCGGATTGGCGATCCAGGCCGCCTTCCAGCGCCGCGGTGATCAACTGCTCCAGCCGGCTCAGCGATTTCGACTGCTCCCCGGCGGGAACGATCGCTTCCACCGTGCGAAAACCCGCCGCCTGCAACCGCTCCCGCAAAAGCCGCAAGTGATGCTTCGCCACATTCTCGTCGGTGATGATCATGAGCGGAGAGGCTTTGCTGATGCGATGCCGCTCGAACAGTTCGGCGGCCTGATGCAGCAAGCCCTCCCCTATATAGATCGGATAGGATCTTTCCCCGAGGTCAATCGTTAGCTGCTCCATGTTCAATAATTCTCCAATTGTTTTAAATAATTGCGGTAATTCGACGAAATCTCTTCCATGGAATCGCCGCCGAACTTTTCCATGAAGGCGCGGGCGACTTCCCATGCTACCACGTTTTCCATGATTACGCTCGCCGCGGCGATCGCACACGTGTCGGAACGCTCCACCTGGGCGGTGAACGCCTCCTTCGTATCGATGTCCACGCTTTGCAGCGGCTTGTACAAAGTCGAAATCGGCTTCATGACCCCTCGCACCACGATGGGCCCTCCCGTGGTCATGCCGCCTTCAAAGCCGCCGGCCCGATTGGAGCCGCGGGTAAATCCCGCTTCCCTGGAATACAAAATCTCATCGTGCACCTGAGAACCGCGGCGCTTCGCCGCCTCAAAACCGATGCCGAACTCGCAGCCTTTAAACGCCTGGATCGACACGACGGCCTGAGCAATCCGACCGTCCAGCTTGCGATCCCACTGCACATGGCTGCCCAGCCCGATCGGCGCACCCTCGATGATCGTTTCCACAATGCCGCCCAACGTGTCCCCATCCTTCTTGGCTTGGTCGATGGCGGCGATCATCCGTTCCTCAGCGGCTTTATCGGTGACGCGCAGAGGGGAATCCTCGGTGATGCGGATGATGTCGTCGATCGGCAGCTCTTTGCGCTCCACTTCGATTTCACCGACCCGGATCACCTGTCCGGCAACCTTGATCCCGAACGACGCCAGCAACTGCCTGGCAACCGCTCCGCAAGCCACGCGCAACGTCGTCTCCCGGGCGCTGGACCGCTCCAGAATGTTGCGCAAATCCTTCTGGTTGTATTTCAGCCCGCCGTTCAAATCCGCGTGTCCGGGACGGGGGCGGTTGACCCGGCGCTTGCCTTCGTTTTCCTCGTCCGGAGGCTCGGCTCCCATAATCGCCGTCCAATTTTTCCAGTCATTGTTCGCCACCACCAGCGCCACGGGGGCTCCCGTCGTAAAGCCATGCCGAACGCCGCCCACCAACTGCGCCGTATCCTTCTCAATCTGCATCCTGCGGCCACGGCCGTAGCCTTTCTGCCGACGCTGCAACTGATAATCTATCGCTTCCTTCTCCAGCGCCAAATTGCTGGGAAGCCCTTCTATAATCATCGTTAATTGCGGCCCGTGGGTTTCCCCCGCCGTTAAATATCTCAAAACGCTTGTCTCCTTTCATGCGCAACGCTCAATTCCTTTGCTCATTATAGTATAGCAATGTCTTTTTGACAAGAAAACACCGAACGAACGAGTGCCCAGAGCATGCAAAAAACGCGCATTCCGGCCGCAACCGGCAACACGCGTTTTCGATTTTTCGATATTTTACGACTGTGCGGAGGAAACCGGCTTGGTCTGTCGGGGCCAATGCGCTTCTTCAAAAAACGGCTCATGCACCCATCGCATGATTTGCACGGAATCCACGCCCAGAATTTGAGCGCATTCCTTGATCGTGATAAACCCCCTGCGGTACGCAGTGATGACCTTTCTTTTATCCATCGGGTCACCTCCATCCCCATCTAGTCAAATCTTCCAGTAGCTCTAGTATAGGAAGGATTGGAAATGATTATACACGAACGGTCATACCGCCGATTCCTTGCGATAAAAAAACGTGTCGGCGATCTCCATGCCGTATTTCTGGGGCGTAAAAATCTGCTCCGTGCTGCCGACAAACAGCAGCCCGCCCGGCTTTAACGCGTCGGCAAACTTGCGGTAGAGCAGATGCTTGGCTTCCTCCGTAAAATAAATGATCACATTGCGGCAAATGATCAGATCGAATCCGGTTTCGAACGGATCGACCAGCAGATTGCCTTTTCTGAATTGCACTCCCTTTTTGATCGAATCCGTCACCTGGTAAAACGCCTGCTCCCGCTTGAAATATTTTTGGATATAGGCGGGCGGCACATCCCGCACGGAGCGCTCGGGATAAATGGCGGCGCGGGCTTTCTCCAAAGCGCCGTCGTCGATGTCCGTGGCGATGATCTGCGCTCTCGGCAACGCGCCCTGTTCGGCGAGAATCATCGCCAGCGAGTAAGGCTCCTCCCCGGTTGAACAGGCCGCGCTCCAGCATTTCACCCGGCCGTTTTGCTGCAGCATTTGCGGGAGAAACTTGGTCCCGAGAATTTCCCACCGGTTGGGATTGCGCCAAAATTCGGACACGTTAATGGTCATGCGGTCAAAAAACTGGTGCAGCAGTTGCTTGTCTTTTTGCATCGCATTGAAGTAAGAATGGATCGTTGCGTATCCGCATTGCTGTATTTACGTTGTCTGTCTCCGGTTCATTTGCGTTTCTTTGTAGAGCGAATGGTCGATCGATGTGGCATCCTTCATTTTTTTTATAAAAAGCAGGAAGTCGCGGTCTTCCATCGTCTCACCCCAATACAAATCTCCGTTGCCGGACGCTATATCCAACGTTGAATCGTTTGATCGTAATCATGGATTTCGGAGGCGGCGAAGAAATTGCCGATTTCCCTTTCCGCGCTCTCCGGCGAATCGGAGCCGTGGATCAAATTCATGCCCGTATGTACGGCGAAATCGCCGCGAATCGTTCCCGGCGCCGCGTCCAACGCATTGGTTTTGCCCATCAGCGTGCGCGACATCTGAATGACCTGATCGCCTTGCCAAACCATCGCAAACACGGGGCCGGAGGTGATGAAATCAACCAATTCCCCGAAGAACGGCTTGTCTTTATGCTCCGCATAGTGTTTTTCCGCCTGCGGCCGGCTGATGACCATCAGCTTTGCGGCGATCAGTTGAAATCCCTTCCGCTCGATCCGCTTTACGATCTCTCCGATCAATCCGCGCTGTACGCCGTCCGGCTTCACCATCAAAAATGTTCTTTCCATCGTGTCAAATTCCTCCAGTTTGTTATTGATTTTGCTCCTCGCTCTAAAGTGCGGTGAAAAACGGGCGGCTCCACGCTTGGGCATGGATTTCCGATCGCAGTTGTCCGCAGATTTCCCGATGGGATGGCCGACTAAACGCCGATAGCCCGCCTCGCGCCCTAATACGAGCGGTTGCCTGCAAAGCGGGATATCTCTATCAGGTGGCGCTTCGGATCGCCGTCGGGAAACGGCCTGAGCGCCGCGATCGCCTTGTCGATATACCGGGCGGCCAAATCCTCCGCCTGCTTCAACCCGCGGCTTTCCCGAACCATTTGCAGCAGCCCCGCGGGATTGGCTTCGCCGTCCGCGTTGCGAATCTTCTCGATTTCCCGCAGCATCGACGCTCTGAACTTCTCCTGCCGCAGCGAGAAAATCAGCGGCAGCGTGATGTTCCCCTGGCGGATGTCGCTGCCGGGCGGCTTGCCGATCTGCTTCTGCGTGCCGCAGATGTCGAGGATATCGTCGCGGATTTGAAACGCCATGCCAACGTTGTATCCGAACGAATACAACCGGTTCGCCAGCGCGGCCGGAACGCCCCCGGCAATGGCCCCGAGCTGGCAGCTCACGGCGATCAGCAAGGCCGTCTTGCGGCGAATCCGCAGCAAATAGTCGCGCACCGTTTGATCCGTCCTGAAAAAATAACGGATTTGCTCCATCTCGCCGATGCACATCTGCACGATTGCCTTGGATAAAATTTGGTGGATCAACGGATTGTGCAACGCCGTAATCACCTTCAACGCGCTGGCAAAAATGTAATCCCCGGTGTACATCGCGATCCGGTTATCCCATTTCGATTTGACCGTCAATTGACCCCTGCGCGTATCCGCATCGTCGATCACATCGTCATGCACCAGCGTGGCCATGTGGATCAATTCGAGGGAAACGGCGATGTTTTTCAGACGCTCCAAATTGTAGTCGGCGAATTGGCCGGACAACAGAACGAATACCGGGCGAAGCCTTTTCCCCCCCGCCTTCAACAAATGCGCCGAGGTTTGATTCAAAAAAGGATCGTCGCCCTGGATGCTGCGTTCCAACTCGCGCTCGATGTACTCGATATCGCTTTTCAACCGTGTGTAAATATCGATTAACTTCATTCTTCCACCTGTACAACTCCCGTATTCGTCCAAATATGCAGCGGAACTTTGCGATCCAGCAACCCCAGTTCGCCCGCATATTTGTAATATAATTTGAGTCCTTCCTGCTGCTCTTGGCCGAATTCGCTGCATAAATTCGAAAAATAACGGAGCCAGTACGCCTTCGTCCCGCCGACGCGCGCCCGCGCCGCTTCGATCATCGAATCGCGATGCTCCAGACCGATCGCCTTGCTGTCCTGAAAAGCCCGATAAACCCGGTCCACCATCGACGGATCGCGCTCCGCGGTATCCCTGCGCACCGCCCACACGGCAAAGCTCATCCATTTTCCGGTCCATTTTTCCCATTCTTGGCCCAAATCGATCACCGTATACCGATCGTTCTCCCAATCGGCGCGAATGGCGTCGTCGCCAATCAGCAAAGCCGCGTCATTCTTTTCAATCATATCATTTAGCGTCGGGGAAGCATAGGAATATTCCGGATTCCCGCGATAAAATTTATGCATGATAATTTTCAGCAAATTGACGGAGGTCGCCGAGGTGGTCGGCAAAGCGATTTTCCCGTTGGCGACGGCGTCGAGCGGCTTTTTGCAAAACAGCAAAATCGAATGGACTTTGCCGAAGGCGCTGACCGACAAATCGGGATAAAGCACGTAATCCTCATGGCTTTGCCCGTAAGCAAAAGAAGAGATCGGACCCAAATCGATCCGTCCGGCCGCCATCTCCCCGTTCAACTGAGTCGGCACCTGCTCCACGATTTCAATCTGCGAGCCGAACCGCTCGAGCGGAAAATGAAAAAAAACCGGCCAAACGTTGGTGAAATCAATTTTTCCAATTCGCATCCGCGCCTGCTGTTTCATTCTGTCCATCCCATTCCCCGCCGATCTTTATTCATTCCCGATTACCATCGATGAAGCACGACCAGATCGATCAACGTAAATACAAAAATCACGATGCTAAGCGCCCCGTTCATGGTGAAAAAGGCGAGGTTCAATTTGGATAAATCGCGCGGAGACACCAGCATATGCTCGTAATACAAAATGGCGCCCGCAATCAACGTGCCGGCCAAATACCACCAGCTCAAATCCGTCAGCAAAAACAGGCTGATCAGCCCGATCGCGGTCAAACCGTGCAGCGCCTTGGCAATCATCAGCGCTTTGTTCAACCCGAACCGGCCGGGTATGGAATGCAGCCCCTCCGACCGGTCGAATTCTATGTCCTGGCAGGCATAGATCACATCGAATCCGGCCGTCCACAAAGCCACCGTCACGTAAAAGACGAGCGCGGTGCCGTTGATGCTGCCCGTCACTGCCACCCATCCGCCGAGCGGAGCCAACGCGATCGTCAGGCCCAAAATCAGATGGCAGGTCCAGGTAAAACGTTTGGTGTAGGAATAAAACACAAGAAAAAAAACGGCCAGCGGCAAAAGCTCCAGGGCCAGCCGGGAAAGCTGCGAAGTGGCGATGAACAGCACGGCAAACGACAGCAAAATGAACCAGAACGCCTCCCTGGAGGTAATTTGCCCCGAGGGAATCGCCCGGTTCGCCGTGCGCGGGTTGCGCTTGTCGATCGCTTTGTCGATCACCCGATTCAACCCCATGGCGGCGCTTCGCGCTCCCACCATCGCCAAAATGATCCAGCCGATCTGCGCCCAACTGGGCAAATGCTTCAACTGCACGACCGAGCCCAACACGGCGCCCATGAAAGCGAAGGGCAACGCAAATAAAGTATGTTCAAATTTGATCATTTCCAAAAAAACTTTGATTTTATGCATGGCCCTTCGAATTCCCCTTTATTCCAATATGCAGCGCGGCCACCCCTCCGGCCAAAGGCCAGACCTGCACATCCGACAGCCCGACGTTGCGGAAAATGTCCGCCAACTGCCGATAATCCGGAAAATGAACGAGCGATTCCGGCAGCCATTTGTACTGCTCGTAGCGCTTTGCCACCCATTTCCCGACCAGCGGAAGAAGGCGCTGAAAATAAAAATAGTACACCGCTTTAAAGGGCTGCCACGTCGGTTTGGACAGCTCAAGGCAAACCACTTGTCCGCCCGGTTTGACCACCCGCCGCATCTCCTCCAGCACCTTGACCAGATCGGGCACGTTGCGCAGCGCGAAACCGATCGTCGCGCAATCGAAACGATCGTCTTCGAAAGGCAATTGCATCGCGTTGCCCTGGACCAGATCGATCTGCTTGTCCAATCCGCGCTGCCTGATCTTCTCCCTCCCGACATCCAGCATATTGCTGCTGAAATCCAGTCCGACCACCTCGCCGCCGCTTTGCTCCGCCAGGCTGATCGTCCAGTCGCAGGTCCCGCAGCAAAGATCGATGGCCGATTCGCCGCGCCGCACGTTCATTTTCTTCATCGCAAACTTTCGCCATGCCTTGTGGCGGCGAAAGCTGATCACATCATTCATCAAATCGTATTTGGGAGCGATGCTTTCAAACACCGAGTGAACGAACTGTTCTTTCGACTTCATATCCATGGCTCTTACGTCACCTCATGTTTCTCCAGCACATTGGCCGCTTTGAGAGTTTGCCTGTACGCTTCTCCGATCTGGTGCAGCTCGTCCATTCGATCCGAGCCGAAGCATCCGAATTTCCCGATCACTTTTCCAAGCTCCGCATCCAGCATTTGATACAGCTTGGCCGCTATGCGATGCTTCGCCAGCAAAGGAAGGATTTTGCCCGAATCCCATTCCGATTCGACCAGGCGCCTTTTTTCCTCCTCCGTCTCATGCTCCAGCATATGCCAGAACGCCCAGCTCCCGCGGAAATGATCCGGCGATCCCGCGCGCCCCAATTCTTCGGCCAGCACCTCGCAGCGCGTGAAGCCTTTGAGCACATCCGGCCAATATTTCCTGTACATGCCTTCCATCATATCGGTAAACGGCAAAAACAGTTCCATTTTAATCTCGACTTTATGCTGAACATATTCTTCCGCCGACATTTTCCATTGTGAAAACCGCGTATAGAAATTCATCTTCAAGCGGTTGACTTCGCAAATCGCTTGCGATAAAAAGCGCACGACGTCAATCTGCCCCGCCTGCGCGAGCAATTGATAAAACCGGCTGCTGAAATAATCGCCCGCGAGCACCTTCAACTGGCGGGACCGGTTCTGCCGCTGATCGGGGACGGTGTCGTTTCCCACCAGATCGTGGGTATCCAGCCCCATTTGCACAAGCGAGGCGATGAGCGGAAACAGCTCGCTGAAACGGGACGTATGCGCGCCCTTATTCAGAAAAACGTGCAGCAGCCTTGTCCGGCTCACGGGAAACGCCGGGAGATCCGTATGCTGCATAATCATGTCATATTCGAGATACTTTCTCGCTTTTTCATACAAAAAATCCTTGTTCATCCTCAGGCCTCCGGGGGCGATTCTAATCCAAACAATTATATCATAGTCTGCAAGCAATCGCCTACTGCCCGTCATCGAATTGACACGAAATGGCCTTATTTGCTTTTAGCCGAAGCGCTCCGACCATTGCCTGGTAAACTGCAGATGCGCCGCGTCGGACAACCACTGCTCCAGCCTGGGCTTCTCGCGCTGCCAATCGCCGGGGCGAAGGGGCTTCCACCGCTCCCTGTCGGCGTCCATGGCCAGCAGCAGCCGGTTTTGCACGGGATCGCTCTTGGGGAGCAGCACCCTGACCAATATTCGCCTCACGTTTCTCGTTTCGGTCAGTCCAAAGTAAGATAACGCATACAGATCTTCAAATGCGGCGGACGGATCGGCGGCGATCGGAGACATCTCCAAATCCAGCGACAGGATGGACTGGGCCCAATCGACCCTGCGTATTTTCAAATTCAGCGGCAGCTCCGTCAATTGATCGACCAGATTCTCATCGCTGAGCTGAATCGCGGCGACGCTGTTGAAAACGCCGATGTCCCCGCCCTGAAGCCACTCCATCCGCGGGAGAACAGACAGCGCTATGGCGATGCCGCCACAGAACAATGCAGTCAGGACGATGCGGGTGTAACCTTTCATCAGATGCCCCTCCCGTAACCTTTTCTATCATTGTACAATGAAAAAATGCAGGCTATGCCTGCAAATTCAATTTTTGCGCGCCTATTCCTCTGTGTCTATTTTGCCGAACGGGGTCAGCACGATCGCCTTGCCCCGAACCTTGATGGCCGAAGTGTGCTCCGTAAATTGAGCGATCATCACTTCCCCCTTATCCAGCTTCTCGGTATGATGGAACCGGGTATCCTGCCCCCGGGTCAAACCGATCACATGGACGCCGTTTTCCTTGGCCTTGACGACGAAATAATCGCCTGCATTCCGATGATCCGACACGTTCATCTCCCCTTGCCGTCAGCGCTTCGTGGAACAGAAGCAGTTTGCCCTAATGATGCTTGAAAAAATGCGGGATGTCAACTTAATCCCCCATGCCGTCCGAGGGGATAATCATGTAATGGTGTTCGTCATCCACCACCAGTTTTTCATTCGGTTGAATGTCCGTGCCGGCCACTTCCTTTTGGCCTGACAACAACCGCATTTGAATAAACTCGTGATCGAATTCATGGAAATGAATCCGATCGATATCAAAGATCGTTATTCCGTTCACCATCATTTGCTCGGAATCCACTTCCAGGTACTCTATGCTTTTCAGATCGTCATAGGAGTATTCGATCATCTTCATGGCCTCCTTTAGTTTCGGGTTCAAACCGTCCAGTCACCTCAATTATACGCTATCCGCGCGCGCCTTGGAAGGAACCGCACCGCCCGCTGTCGAATTATGAAGATGATCGGAATCATTCGTTTGACATAGAAAGGGGCTGAAAGCCTTGAGCGACCCACTCAACATCAACGCCGGCGCCGAAATCCGCAAGACCGTAAACACGGTGCAAACCGCGATTGAGCGCCAAAATCATTTTTCGAAGCAGTTGGAACCGATCCGGGTGCCCGAGCTTCGCAATTACCAAAGCGCCGAATATCAATTTGAAATCCTGATGAAAATGATCAAGGAATTCGAGGAAGAATTGGACGAAAATCATGAAGTCGCGGCTCAACTGGCGGCCTTCGGCCAATCCATCGTGATGCAGGTGACGAGCATCGGATATATCAACCCTGCCGTCATCCGCTTTTACGGGTACGTCAACGGCCAGAAATCTCAATTGATCCAGCACATCAGCCAGCTCAACTTTCTGCTGATGGCCGTTCAGAAAACAGACCCCGAGCGCCCGGCGCATCGAATCGGCTTTTTGCAGCATCATGACGGGAATCCGGAGCAGGAATAAAACGATTAAACGAAAGATGATAAATAACATACTCTTTGCGGCTTGCAAACGGGCCGTCGGCGTTGCATCGGCTTCGTTCGACGGCTCGTTCGTCCCCAATTCGTCCCCATAAAAAATGAAACCCCTTCATACACAAGGGATTTCACGAATCGGATGTACACGATTTGAACGTGCGACCTCTACCACCCCAAGGTAGCGCTCTACCAAGCTGAGCTAACACCCGACGCCGAAGCCGCATCGCCCGATCCGCAGACCGGATGCACTCCGAACAATAATAGAGTCTAAAACATTTCGGGCCGATTGTCAATGCGGCGAAAATCGGAGGCGAAAATCAGGCCAAAAATAATGCGCCCTCCACTTGTGATCTTTCCCGATTATGTGTACTATAAAATTAGTCGCAAGTATGGGGGAGTAAGCTTGGCTATCAACAATGAAACAGTCTTGGTGAACCACCAGACGCAGCATGGAAAGATTTCAAGGTTGGCGTTATGGCGTCGTATTTTCTTTGTGCTGTTGGGCGCTTTTTTCGTATCGATCGCACTGGAAATCCTGTTGGTGCCCAATCATATTATTGACGGCGGCATCACGGGGGTATCCATTATCCTCGCACACCTGACAAAATGGCCGCTCGGCATGTTTTTGACGGTGCTCAACCTGCCGTTTTTGCTTCTGGGCTACAGACAAATCGGGAAAACGTTCGCCCTTTCCACATTTTTTGCCGTCTTCGCCATGTCGGTCGGAACCGAATTGCTGCTTCCCGTCCCGCCGATCACGCTCGATCCCCTTCTTTCCTCCGTGTTTGGAGGCGTTATTTTGGGCGTTGGGGTCGGCCTGGTCATCCGCTCGGGAGGATCGACCGACGGCACGGAAATTGTCGCCATCCTGTTCAACAAAAAATCTTCGTTCTCCGTGGGCGAAGTGATCATGTTCATTAACATCTTCATTCTGGGCAGCGCCGGGTTCGTATTCGGTTGGGACCACGCCATGTATTCGCTGATCGCTTATTACATCGCATTCAAAATGATCGATATCACGATTGAAGGCTTCGACCAATCCAAATCGATCTGGATCATCAGCGAGAAGCACAAGGAAATCGGAGACGCCTTATTAAAGCGCCTGGGTCGCGGTGTGACTTATTTGAACGGCGAAGGCGGATATTCCGGGGATACCAAGAAAGTCATTTTCTGCGTCATTACCAGAATTGAAGAAGCGAAGCTGAAGACCATCGTCGATGATGTGGACGAACAGGCTTTTGTCGCCGTCGGCAACATACACGACGTCAGAGGCGGGCGCTTCAAGAAAAAAGATATTCACTAGCAACGGTTTTGAGACAATTTGCTTTTGGGGCTCCATCCATTATAAAAACCATCTCTTTATTCGTCCGGATTCCGAACCAAATGCGTTTGGATACCGAACAAAGGAGATGGTTTTACTGTCTGCTCAAAGGCTCAGCGATGACCGGGCGGCTCGCATTAACGGTCCCACGGCATTTTAACGGGAGATCCGATTTTTTCGTAGCGGAAAATTTGCCGGGCTTTTTCCGAAAGCCCTTTATAGGCTTCGTCGGGAATTTGAATTTGGGAGCCGTAACCGTACCAGCTCTTGCTATAAATCAGCGTAAGGTTCGTTCTCGGGTGTTCCGAACGATTCGCCGTTCCGCGATGCCACATTCGAATATCCCGGATCATGATCGAGCCCGCGGACATATGAAGCTTCTCCGACAGCATATGCTCCGCGGTGCGATTAATCTGCAAATGTTGATTCATGCTGTCGTCCAATGCGCCCAGCGAAACGGGATTCAAATGCGTTCCTCCCGGCCATACTTCCAATGGCGCGTTCCGTTCGTCCACATCCACCAGAGGAATAACCACGAGGGCGGCAAAACTGGGAAGGGCCAGGGGCAGGTTCTTGAAAAGCGGCATGACATCGCAATGCACGTTTTGAGAATCCGAACCCGGCATCGGCGTGTCGGACGAAAAGTAAATGCACCTGAGATCTTCGCCCAATATTTGCTCCAGTATGGGGATCACAATCGGATTGTTGATCACCCTTTCATCAGTATAAGGATCGATAAACGGCAGGGGGATTTGCACTCGCTTGTTCTTGAATTTTCCTCCTTTGCGCGAGTTAAATTCATTGAGCATGGATTCGAATGCAAGGTGAAGCTGTTCCGTCAAATCCCTGGGAATCACTTCATCAATGATAATATACCCGTTGGAGTTGATTTGTTCGATTGCCGTTTGCAGCTTGTCATTCCTGATTTGCCCCTCAGCCAATTCTTTTTTCGATAATGTCAACCTCATCTGATGCTTCCTCCTCATAGTTGCATTGATCGGTGAGTGCGTTTTTACTTAGTTTATCAAAAAAACGCATAAACCACCATGCAAGATATACATCCATGAACTCCTCTCCGCAAAAATCCTCAAAGTAAAAACACTCTTCACTTCCAGAATTTAAAGAAAAACCCATGCCGGAAAACTCGAAGCATACGAAGCGGGAGAACCGCCAAGGTCTTGACGGCAGATGCTCTCCCTCTTCTGCGGATCCATGCTTCCGCTCGGGTTTTTCAACAGTCTGAATGCGGTAGAGTGTTTTTGCAGGTATGAACGAACCCTTCAGCCATGGGATCAGAGATCCAGCGTGCTTTTCGCAAACATCTCGTCCAGCGACACAACGCGGGGAGTGAGACCCTGTTCGTACGAATATTCGGGCAATTTCTCCAGCGCGCAAAAATTGGCCTGAATCCCGTACGGAAGCGGGTCCATGCCGAAATCGGAACGCTTGTCGGGATCGATATGGCCCAGCGAAATATTCAAATTGAGATAATCTCCAACCTGGGCATGCTGCATCATCTTCGCCTGTTGAAAGGCATTGTAGACGTTAAGCGCAATCCACGGATATCGTTCCAACAGCGAACTCCGAACGACTACACAATGGTTGAGCGGGTAAATCGCCGTTTTTCGGTAATATCGCACGCTTTCCGCCACCGGATCCCTGAATAAAGGCCGGACGCTGGCATGGTTGCGATATTCCGTGCGGCTGCGATCCACCAAATTGTTATCGACAATGTAAACAAGCGATGCGTCCAATTCGCCCGCGACCAGCATGGAGCCGATGTTTTTTTCGGGGGCAATGTATTGGAAGCGAAGGTTGGGATGCGGCCGAAAACCGGTCACACCGCCGTGGCTCAATTCCACCGATCTCTCCATGAACCAATTCAAATCCTCCGGATAGACTCCGAATTCATGCATTAACGCCGCGCGCGCCCAGAGCGCCGCAGTCTGTTGATACTCGGGAACACCGACCCGTTTTCCCACCAGATCTTCCGGTTTTTCGACGCCCGAATCGCAGTGAACCAGAATTTGACTGTGAAAAAAGCGCCGGGTGGTGAAAATGGGCAGCGCGGTCCATTCTTTATGATGGTTCGCAATCATGATCATATAAGACGATAGCGACATCTCCGAGACGTCAAATTCGGAAAACTTCAACTGCCGCCAAAAAAGCTCGGAAGGATGGAGCGCCGTAGGGATAAAACGAATCCCTTCCGCCTTCACCTTTCCTTCAATCAAAGGCTGCGTCATTGCATTTCTGGACAAAGCCAGGCTAAGTTCAATAGTAGGCATTAGAAAATTCACCTTTCATGACAAATAAGCTCGGCCTCTTATTCGTCCATATAAATTTCCAAAAATCCTTTCTCGGATAAAACCGCCTTGCGGCCGGGCGGAACGATCACCGTTGTGTCCGATTGATTAATGACCATGGGGCCGCTCATATATTCCCGAATCGGAAGCTTGTCCCGATGATATACCGGCGTCCTGGTCGGTTCATGGCCGAAATACACAAGGCGATCCGCCGCCTTCCGCGGTTTGCCGCTCCGGTCGGATTCCGGCAAGGAAGAAGAAGGCTTTCTGGTCTTCACCACGATGGTGACGCGGTAGTTCACGATTTCAACCTGATTATCCGGTGCGGAGTGACCGGATATCGAATGATGCCGCTCATCGAATTGATTGCGAAGCGAACGCAAGCCGGCCTCGTCGAGCGGCACTTCCGGCACGGCGATCGTCAGCTCGTACCCTTGGCCCGCATAGCGCATATCCGCCTCGTAAATATACTCGATCTGTTCGATCGACGCGCCTTCGCGCAGCATATCTTCCCTGCCTTTGCGTTCCAGGGATTGAAACAGCTCGTTGGCATGATCCGCATCCACTTCTTCAATCAAAGCCGGCTCGGACAACATGTAATCGTGCCGGATATCGGATAACAGCAAACCGATCGCGCTGGTGACGCCCGGATAAAGCGGCAGGAGAACCCCCTTCATGTTCAAATCCGCGGCAACGCTCGCGGCATGAAGCGGGCCGGCCCCACCGTAAGCCATCAGATAGAAATTCCGCAAATCATGCCCGCGGTTTCTGGAGATCAGCTTGATCGCTTCCTCCATCCTTACGTTGACAATCTCGACAATGCCATGGGCCGCTTCAACCAAAGAAATGCCCAGCTTGTCGGCGACATGTTCCCGGATCGCCTGCTCCGCCAACCGGCGATTCAGCCGCAAGCTTCCACCGGCCAGCGGGCTGTCCTCATCCAAATATCCGAGAATGAGATTCGCATCGGTAATCGTCGGTTCCTTTCCGCCGCGGCCATAGCAAGCGGGGCCCGGATAGGAACCGGCGCTGCGGGGGCCCAACTGCAGGATGCCGACCTCATCCACCCAGGCCACCGTGCCCCCGCCGGCGGCAATCGTGTGGATATCCAACATCGGGACGGCGATGTCCCGATCATGCAATTTCCCTTTGGTGCGCCAAGTGGGGCTGCCATTGCTGATGAGCGAAACATCGGTGCTCGTGCCGCCGATATCGAAGGTCACCACATTGGCGATACCCGCATCCAGCGCAATTCTTTGGCCGGCAATCACGCCCGCGGCCGGGCCGCTCAGCAGCGTCTGAACGCTTTTGTCCGCAGTGGACTGAAAGGAGCCGATGCCTCCATTGGAGCGCATAATATAACGCTGCTTCGCCACCAGCCCCACTTCGTCCAGCCCGGAATCGAGGTCTTTGATATAATGGTCCGTCAAAGGTCCCAAATACGCGTTGACCACCGTTGTCGAAAGCCGGTAATTTTCCCGGATCACCGGCGCGATTTCGCTGGAAATGGACACAAAGACCGCCGGGGCCTCTTCCTTAAAAATATCCCGGATCCGTTTTTCATGGCGGTCATTCTTGAAGCTGAACAGCAAGCAAACCGCAACGGCTTCCACACCGCACGCCGCCAAATCCCGAACCAACTCCCGCGTTTTTTCCTCGTCCAGCGCTTTTACAATCCCGCCTTCATGGTCCAAACGTTCGGGAACTTCGCCCGTATTCCTGGGCAGCACCAGAGGGCGAGGCTTCTCGAAATACAAATCATACGTCTGCGATGAATCCTTGACCATATCCATGACCTCGTAAATTCCGCGAAACCCTTCGGTCACCAGCAGCCCCGTCGTCGCTCCGCTTTCGGTCAGCAGCGCGTTGGTGCCCACCGTCGTGCCATGGGAGAAAAAGCGGATCTGCCCCGCCTGAACATCGGCATGGCTGTCCAGCCAATGCCGCAAGCCGTTGATAATCGCTTTGCTTGGATTGTCGGGAGTGGAGGGCGTTTTGAATATGTCGATTTTTCCGTTTTCTTCGTTAAAAACTACGAAATCCGTAAACGTTCCGCCTGTATCGACGCCGATCCTGATTCCCATTTATTTGCGACTCCCTTTCGTGAATACCAAAGTTTCCCTGTCCGCCAGCGCCTCATCCAACTGCTTCTCCTTCGCTTTGTAAACGTTGACGGCGCATTCCCGGGACACGTATCCATCCATCACATCATCCAAAATTCGCTCGAAGGGCCTTTCGGAAGGATCGCCGTATCCGCCTCCGCCCGCTTTTTTCACGCGGACGAGATCGCCGCGGTCCAGCGAAAGCCCCGTATACCGGCTGGGAAGCGATCGCTCGTTCTTCCCCCCCGGATTGACGATGCAGGCTCCCGCTTTTCCTTGCAGTCCGTCTTGAACTCCCGCCGCCGGGATCGAATGCTTGCCGCCCCGAATCGTAAGCTGCGCGTCGGATGAAAGAATCTCATAGTCGCGGACAAATCCCAAGCCGCCCCGATACTTTCCTTCACCGCCCGAATCGCTGATCAGCTCGAATCGCCGAATGCGGATCGGGAACTCCGACTCCAGCACTTCGATCGGGGAGATTTTGGCGTTCGTCACATAGACCGACACGCCGGATACGCCGTCCTTCCCATCTCTGGCGCCGTAAGCACTTCCCAGAATTTCGTACATGACATAGGGAGATCCGTCGTCCCGTTTGCCGGAGATGGTGATCGTGCCGGCGCCGCCGCTCCCCGCGATCTTCTTATCCGTCACCAGCGAGCTCATCGCCTGATAGATGGCTTCGATCACCGCCTGCGCAGTCGGCATGTACGTCATCGTCGGAGCGGGATACAACGGGTCCAGCACGCTGCCGCTTCGAAACACCGTTTGAATCGCGCGGGAAATGCCCGCATTGTTCAACAGGTTCGGATCGATTAAAGAGATCATGCAGTAGTAGCAACAAGCCTTGACCACCGGGGGCCTGATGTTGGCAGGCCCGGTTGTCTGGTCGCCGGATTCGGAAAAATCGAAGACGATCCGGTCCCCCTTCTTCTCGACTCGCACGTGGATTTTGACCGATCGATCCAGAACGACGCCGTCATTATCCAGGAACGATTCTCCCGTTGCCACGCCGTCCTTCCAATGCCGAACCGCCAAGCGCACCCGCTGCTCGGTCTTGGTTTGAATTTCGGACATCGCTTCCACAAACGTCTCGTGGCCGTATAAATCGATCAACTCCAGCAGTCGCTTTTCACCGAGGTGCGCCGTTCCGATCTGCCCCGAGATGTCGCCGATCACCAATTTGGGCGTTCGCGAATTGGCGCGAATGATCAGCTCCACGGGCGTAACGACCTCGCCGCGCTCCATATACTTGACGGGGGGATATTGAATCCCTTCATGGAAAATCTCGCGCGAATTCCCTGTGGTCGTGCCGGGCACGATCCCCCCGAGGTCGCTTTTATGCGCATTGCTCCCGCAAAAAGCGACCAGCTCTCCCCGGCTGAACAACGGAACCAAAATGGCCATATCCGCGGAATGCACAATGCCCGCCTCATAAGGATGATTCGAGACAAACGCGTCGCCCGGATAGATGCGGTCCCCGTATATGCGATGGATCGCCTCCACAAACTGCGGGAACGATCCCACATGCAGCGGCTGAAAAGCGCATACCACGGCGCCGTCCCGGTCCAAAATGACGCTTGACACATCCTCGGACTCGCGGAGAATGGTCGAATATCCCGTTCGGTACACATTTTCCTGCATCTCTCTCATGATGCCGGACATTCGACTTTGCAAGACCTGATACGTAATCGGATCCAATCTGATGTTACCTCCTCCGCCATGAACGCTATTTGACCAAGTCTGCGTATTGATGATCGAGAACATCCGATACTTTAAGGGTTTTTGCTTTTTCATCTTTCGATTTATCCAACATGACCTGAACTTCATTTTCCGGAATGTGCAGATCGGTCAACCACAGATCCTTGTATTCATCGAAAGAAACTTCCTTCGCTTTCGCGTCGGTCACCTTGGTGTGGCTGCCGATCGATTCCGAAGTAAACGCCTTGTCGTCCTTGGCCAATTTCACCGCTTCGGCGTATGCGTCAAAGAAGGATTGGACCGCTTCCGGATTTTTTTCGGCAAACGGCTGATATACGCCGAAATATCCATACAAACCAAGCGTCCCTTTTGTTTTATCCAGGCTTGCTATTTTCTTCAATCCCATCTCTTCCGCTTGAATGGTCGTCGGCGGAGAGAAGACGCCCGCATCCAGTTTTCCTTCCTTCAAGGCAGCCAGCGTCGCCGCATTGCTCCCGGTGTAGAGGAATTTCACGTCTTTATCCGGTTCAAAACCAAGCCCTTGCACCGTGGTGCGGGCCGCCGTATCGATCGATCCGCCGGCAGCGGTCACGCCAATCGTTTTTCCCTTTAATTCCTCCAGCGTGGAAATGCTCTTGGCATAGAGAGACATGGCTACTTTCCCGCCGGTTCCAACCACTTTGACCCGATCCGTCTTGACCGCCGCTTCCACCACAGCCGGCCCGTCGTAAATGATTTGCACGCTGCCCGAAATCAGCGCAGCCGTCGCGGCGGCGGCGTCAAAGCCGACCAAATTGACCTTCAACCCGTATTTTTCCCACAGGTTCTTGTCCTGAGCATAATAGATCGGCCCGTACATGGCCGTATTGCCGACGGTCGAAACGGTGATTTCCGTCAGTTCCTTCGGCGTTTGATCCTCCGCTTTCGCATCGGTCGGCTGCGGGCTTGCGGCAGCCGTCGGATTTGCCTCGCTGCTCGGAGACGGCTGGCTTCCTTCATTCGCCTTGTTGCCGCCGCATCCCATTAAAGCGGCCGACATGATCATAGCCAACGCCACAACCAAACAAATCCTTGACAAAGACAGTTTGTTCTTCATGCTGAACTACCCCTTTTTTGGTCATATTTTTTAAATTCGCTTCACGGAAAACCAGGCTAGTGTTCATAAGAGTGAATAATTTCCCGAATTTCCTGAACCATGGACAAAAATTTCTCATCCTTTTTCGTTTCATCGACTCTCGGGCGCGGGAGATCAACCGGAAAATCCTTGCGGATCACGCTCCCCGGACCCTTCGTCAGCACGATGACGCGATCCGCCAGAAAAACCGCTTCATCGATTTGGTGCGTAATGAACAACGCCGTCTTGCGGGTTTCCTCCCAAATGCGCAGCAGTTCGTTTTGCATCACTTCCCGCGTCTGTGCGTCCAACGCGGCAAAAGGCTCGTCCAACAGCAGCAATTCGGGGTCGGAAGCCAGCGCCCGGGCCAGATTCACCCTTTGCTGCATCCCGCCGGAAAGCTCATTCGGATACCGATGCTCATTTCCCGAAAGCCCCACCAGCTTGATCATCGCCATCGATTTTTCATGCATGACCGTTTTATCCGATTTGCGAAGCTCCATTCCGTACCTGACATTGCCCAATACCGTGCGCCAAGGAAGCAGCGCGGCGGATTGAAAAACGACGGAACGATCTTTCCCGGGACCGGTGATGCTTGCCCCATCCAACAGCAGCTTCCCTTTGTTATAGGGCAAAAGGCCGGCCACCGCATTTAAAAAGGTCGATTTGCCGCAACCGCTCGGGCCGACGATGCAAACGAATTCCTGCGGCTTGATTTTCAGTGTAATATCCTCCACCGCTTGAAAGTACTCGCCCGTTCGATGGATGTGGTATTCAATCCCCACCTGCTCGGCGATCAATTTGTAAACGGTTTGGTCCCCCGATGGCCGCGATCGCGATTCTGTGTCCACATGCAAAGCTGTTCACTCCTTTCCCCGCTATTTGCGTACATCCACCCGCCATTTGTCAAATCGCCGCTCCACCATGTGAATGAGACCGGTGAGAATGACGCCGAGCCCGGCAATAATGATCAACCCCACAAAAACGAGGTCGGTTTGGAAGGTTTGGCCCGCCGTGATCATCATATAACCGATGCCTTCCGTCGCCGCGAACAGTTCCCCGACCACCACGCCGATCAGCGCATGTCCAAGCGCCAGCCGAATCCCCGAAATAATGGCGGGAACGGAACTTGGAATCACCACGGTCTTGAAAATTTGCGCATCATTCGCATTGAATGAACGGGCCACATTCAACAGGTTGTGGTCAATCGTTTTGACGCCGATCAGCGTGTTGATGATGATGGGAAAAATAGCGCTTAGAAAAATTACCGCCACTTTGGAGCCGATCCCGATGCCAAACCAGATGATAAAGAGGGACACCAGCGCGATTCTCGGAGAAGCATAAAGAAAACTGACGAGCGGGTCCAGCAAATAATACAGCTTGCGGTACCAGCCCAATGCGATCCCGAGCGGAATTCCGATCACAATGGAAAGCCCCAGCCCAAAAAACAGTTCCACTCCGCTTGCCCTAAGATCATTCAGAAAATTGCCGACCGTGACGTAATCCACGCCGGCAGCCCACACTCTCGTGGGGGAACTGACAAACATGACGTCAACCAGTTGCAAGCGTGCAACCAATTCCCAGATGGCCAACATCAACACGATGCCCAGAAGTCCCAAAATGGTTTTCTCGTTGTTGTAATAAAACTTTTTAAACGAGTGATCCTTCCTTGTCGGCGAGACCTGCGCGTCGGACGGCGGCCCTTGCGGCCTTTGCGCAACGGCGCCTTCCAATATGTCCGCAGCTTTCTCAGAATTGCTCATTGTCGTCTCCTTTCTTCAAGTAGTTCATTTTACGAAAGCCATCGATCGCCTTCAATGCATCCAGGGATGAACCGTGACAAGGATGGCGCCGGGATGGATCTCTCCTCCGGCCGTGCGGATAGCTTGATCCACTTGATTCAATCCGAATTGATGCGTGCATACCCGTTCCAACGGATGGGCTCCCGAAGAAATCGTTTGTATGGCGATTTGGACGGATTCATAACTGTGCCCTCTCACACCTTTGACGGTCAAGTACTTCGAAATCAACGCATCGCTGTCCAAAGTGGGGATTTTGCCGCCTTTCGAAGCGGCCAAAACCACCGTTCCTCTTTTTCTGGTGATCTCGACCGCATTGCGAATCGTCTCGGCTCCGCCGGAAGACACATCCACAAAAATGTCGGCCAAATCTCCCCCTGTGATATCCATTACGCGGTCTTTCAAGCTTTCCCGATCCGCGGCGATCGTATAATCGGCCCCTAACGCCCGGGCGGCTTCCAACCGGTTCGCGTCCCGCGATAAACCGCTTACAATAATGCAGGACGCCCCCGCCGCTTTGGCCGCGATGACACATCCAAGCCCTTGTTGGCCGGGCCCTTGGATCACCACGATTTTGCCCGGCCTCGTTCCGCCTTCCACCACCGCCCATTGAACCCCATTCGCCAAAGGCAAGGTAAGCGCCGCTTGCTCGGAAGGAATATTCCCGGGTATCCGATGGACGATCGCGCTGGGATGAAGGTACAAATACTGACTGTATCCGCCCCACAGCGAAGGCTTGATGCTGATCGGGGTCGAGCCGTATCGGAGAAAATGCTCCCGCCGCGTATCCGTGGTGAAACAGGAACGGTATTCCCCCGAACGGCAAAACCGGCAATATCCGCAAGGAAGGTATTCCTCCAGGGCGACACGATCCCCTTCCTTCACCTCCCACCTCCGGGAAGCTTCATCACCGATCTTGTGAATCACCCCGACAATATGGTGCCCCAGTATGCTGGGTCCCCGCCGATGCTCGTGATAACGCGGCCAATCGCTGCCGCACACGCCGGTCGCTTCCACCTTCAACAAGCCGGCATCCCGTGGAATTTCCGGAACGTCGAATTCCCATACCTCCGTCTTCATTTTTTCAACTCTGACGGCCGCTTGAACTTTCCCCTTCATCCCATCGCTTCCTTCCACTCGCTTCGAATCACCAGGTCGCTACCAGCAAATCCTTCATTCCATCCTGCCACCTGAGCTCGGCGGAAATGACGGCGTCTCCGGCGCGAATGCCGCGATAGCTCTCCGGATCGACGCCTTTCGGTTCCTTGCCTTCGCCGACCGCCCGCGACGCTTCCAGCAGCAATTGCCGCGCGGTGATGATGGCCAGATCGGAAGCGCCCAGATGCTCTTTCGTGCGATCGGTAATCGGGCCCATGCCTTCCTGCAGCGCGAAATCCTGCGTGTTCACTCCGACGATGCCGGTAAATGTTTTCTTTTTTTGCAATTCGCGGTCGATCAGATAATCGTTGCTCCCGTTTTTTTTCAGCCGGTAAGGCGGATAACCGGGAAGAAAGTCATCCGGGCCGCGCCCCATCAAACTCTCCATTTCCAGACAAAATTCCTCGCTCATCGGTTTGGCAACATCCGTGGAATACATCCAGTTGTACACGTAGCAGGTTTCATCATCCACCGGGACCCACATGTGACCGTCAATCTTGGGAATATTTTTATCGCTTTCAAACACGCCTTCGGGCGCAATCAGATTTCCGCGAAATTGTTGAAACGGCATAATGAACTGATAAGCGCGCACGTATAATTCCCCATTGCCGATTTTCCGCAATCCGGCATAACGGAAACCGTACGGCGTTTTTTCAACTTCCAATTTCGGCGCGGTATCCCGTTTCCGGAAGGACTTTTTCTCCGTAATATCATTGTTGTGGGTGAAGGAAGAATGCGAAGTGTCGATCCCTCCCTCCAACGCCTGCAAGTAGTTGCAATGCTCGAATGTTTTGGAAATATGCCGGTGGGTGGAGGGCACTCTCAACCATTCGTAATCCGGATGCGGCGGGATGTGTTCGGGCGGCCCCATGTAGGTCCAGACCACGTCCCCCGCCTCCCAGCAAGGATATCGCTTGATTTTAACCTTTTGCTTGAAATTGCTCTCCGCGGTTTCATTCGGCATGTCCACACAAGCGCCGTTCACATCAAACTTCCAGCCGTGATACACGCAGCGCAAACCGCACTCTTCGTTGCGGCCAAAAAACAAAGGAGCTCTGCGGTGCGGGCAATAAGCGTCAATCAAACCGACCTGGCCTTCCGAATCGCGAAACGCGACCAGTTCTTCCCCCAGCAGCTTCACGCGCACCGGCGGGCAATCCGGCTCGGGCAGTTCCCTGCTCAATACCGCGGGCATCCAATACCTTCTGAACACGTCACCCATTGGAGTCCCCGGTCCGGTTTGTGTTACTCGCTGATTATCCTCCAATTTCAACATGGGCATACCCCTCCTGAATCGTTCATCTATTTTTAAAATTTTTCACCATACTTGGATGACATCCGCGCTTTCCACCGCATCCCAGATGCTCATCACTTCCAAACCGGCGGCGCTCCAGCGATCCCACAACGATTCGTCGCGCATTTCGCCATCCCTCAACCCAACCAACAGCCTCACACCGGCCCGTTTTAGCCTCAACGCTTCAGGGAAGGCATCATCGCTGAAAACCAAAATGGCGAGCACCCTGCCATAAAGCTCCGATTCACCCCTGTTTCCGTTCATTCAGCCTCTCCCCTTTAAGTAACCAATTTTCACATTTAGGTGATAAAAATCAACAAGGTCCCCACCACCGCCAACATGGAAGCGAGGATGATCGGCGGATTCATGATTTCCTGCGTGCGAATAATCCAGGCTGAAAGCACGATGTTCAACAGCAAATCGGTTGAATTGATCAGAGCGACCCGCGATAGCGGCGCATAATTCAACGCAATGAAATAAGCGATTTGCGCCGTTGCCTGGAAAACGCCTGCGGCGAAGATCCACGGACGAAATTCGGTAAAGGTGGATCTCAAGATGACCGCATTCGAACCGCCGCGAAACATGGCGAGCAGCAGCACAACCAGAGATCCGACCAGGGAGCCGAGCACCGCGGCCAAAAAAGGATCGG
The DNA here is from genome assembly GCA_964470405.1 of uncultured Caryophanales bacterium. Lineage (GTDB taxonomy): Bacteria > Bacillota > Bacilli > Paenibacillales > CAYYCV01 > CAYYCV01. Next base: position 23,470 of record CAYYCV010000011.1, on the reverse strand, counting down.
GGAGCTCCAGCAATCCCATCTTCCGAAACAGATGGCCAACCGCGTAGCTTAACCCGGCAATGACGCCGTAAACGATGCCAATCGTCCGAATTTTCACGATCGAAACGCGATTGGCGCGCAGGGTGTGCACCGAGGTTAATACGAATGCCGCCAAAATAAACATCCCGCCGAACAAAATTCCCTTGTCAAACGGTTCTCCCAATAACAGCAACCCTATCAGAACGGCCATAAACGGGTTCAATCTGGAAAGAATCGCCGCTCTGACCGAGCCTAGCAATTGGATGGATGAAAACAAGTACGTCCGCCCAAAGAAGGAGGTGAACAAACCGGCCAGAATAAACCATAGAATTCCCTGTCCCTGGAGCAATATCCCTCCGTTTTGGAGAATGAACGCCATTTCCGCCAAACCGGCGATCGCAAGAGTGATAAGGTTGGACAAAAACGCGCCATTATAATTGGAAGTCGCGGCCGTTCCCTTTTTGATCATCGCATTGCATAAAGCAAACCCGAGGGCGGAGTATAATGCGAACAATTCACCCATGATTTATCTCCTTGCGAATGTCCCGCTCGTGTCATTCCACCTTGATCTTCTCATTTTCCATGTTTCTTCGGCACATCACGGCGTCCAATAGCCAAAGGCCATGCCGCAGCCCGTTCCGGCCAAAGAACGATAGGTCGGGATATAATCGATCAGATGAAAATCCATCTCCGGCATGGCTCCCGCCGCGGCAATCCAGTTGCGGATTTCCGAAGAGCCCGATTTCAGCTTGTCCTGTCCAATGGAAATGAGCGATTCCGGCGTTTTATTCTTGATCCCGTTCAGAATCTGCCAGTCCAGCTCCTCATCGATCACGAAGTGGCTCAATCCGCCCGAGGCGATGATGGCGACCGTTTTGTCGCTGTCCCAGCTTTCGATCGCTTCGCGGAGGGCTTGGCCGAACGCATAAACCCGCTTCGCCAGCGGCGCGTTCGGCGGATAGTATGTGTTAATCAGCACCGGCACCATCGGTATGATCTCCTTATCCTTCAATAGCCGGCGCCGGATAAAAGTGAATGCGTGGCTGACCGGACGGCCTTCCGCCTGCTCCGAAAACTGCGAAATATCGAATTCCTTCTCGATCATTTGCTCCACGATGTGAAGCCCCAGGTCTGGAACGGTCGGATAAGCTTCCGGCTCGGTATTATGCATCGCCCAGTAAGCCGGCCTTAATGAAGGCGGATAATCTTCGATGGGAATCGGCAAATCATAGATTTTGTCCCCCCAATAGATGGAGAAAGCCGGCATATTGTCGTTCAGAAACAGTTCTTTATGGTCATCCCCGATGATAACCAGGATGTCGGGGGCCGTCTCGCTCAATATCCTTGCCGCTTCTTCAATCCCTTGCTCGCATTTGTTGTATTTCTCATTCCAGATTTCTTCCGTCAATTGCTCCTTCATCCACGGCGACGCATTGCCCGCCAGCTTCTCAAATGGAATATCCGGATTGGTGCGATCCCTCTCCGCGTGTTCGGCCCATACTTTGGCCGGCGTGCTTAGCTGCGGGCTATGGGAAACGCCCAGTCCAAGAATAATTTTTGCCATAAGCCTATCCTCCGGGTTCGTATTTCATCGCTGAACGATGATGCTTATTAATCGATTTTGTATAGTTTTCTGGCGTTTTTCTCGAAAATTTTACTTTTGTCCTCTTCGCTCAACCATTCGATGCTTTCGATAATCGGTTTCAAATCATCCAGCGATTTGCCCGTATGCGGATCAACTACCGTACCGGTGCCGGGATTCTCTGTCGCAAACAGGACGTTGTCCGTACCGATCACCTTAAACAGCAATTCCAGCGGTTCGCGGGAATAATTGACCGTATCGAAATAAAGCTTTTTCATGCTGACATCGAATTCCTCCGCGCCCGTCCGCCAACGCCAGGCCCGGAATCGGCCCATGTGGAAAGGGATGGCCCCGCCGGTGTGCGGAACGACAATTTTCAGCTTGGGGAACAGCTTGAACACATCCGAATCGAGCAGCGACATGATGGCGATGCTTTCCTCGTTGATAAAATGCAAGGTGTACGATTCGCGCGGCTGACAACAACTGGAAGAATGGATGAGCGCCGGAATATCGTACTCTACCAATTTCTCATACAGCGGGTACCAATATTCTTCGCCCAAACCCGGCGGACGCGGGAAATCGCCCTCGCAAGGATCGGGATTCAATTGGCATCCGACAAAGCCGAGCTCCTTTACGCAGCGCTCCAGTTCCGGCAGCACGGCCGTGATCGGCTCTCCCGGAGACTGAGGCAAGCCGGCCACACCCCGGATGCGATCCGGATGCATTTTCACTTGCCGGGCGATGACATCGTTGATAAAAGCTGTCCATTTATGAACAACCTTGGCCGGTTTGACCGAATGCATCGCTTGAAACGGACGCGGGGAAATAAATTGCATGTCGGTTCCCACCGAATCAAGAATGCCTATTAATTTATCGGCGTATTGCTTCAACCTGTCATCGCTGATTTTCGGCGCGCCGGCATCGGGATATCCCCGGTTGGCCAACAACGTAGCCTGGTACTCGTTTACTTCCGGAGGCGCAACGACATGTCCATGAATATCGATTATCACTTTGTTTTTCCTCCCGCTTCATATAATTGAATGAAATCAAATTAAAACCTTGAATTGAAACCGCTTTCGAACCGCCCTAAAGAACCGCGATAATTTCCACCTGCACCAGCATGCCTCCCGGCAAATTGTGAACCATCGTGTGACGAGCCGGTCTGCTGTGTTCATCGGGAAACATGTTCAGCCATTCCCGATTCACATATTCGCGCAGGCTGTTGTCCTTGATAAATACCGTCATTCGACCGATATGATCCGGCGTGCCGCCGGCCGCCTTCAACAATTCGGCCACATTCCGGAAGACGCATTCGGCTTGTCGGGACGGGTCCGGCGACAGCTCCCCGGTGGACGGGTCCTGCCCATGAATACCGGAAGAAAACAACATGTTTCCAATTTTCGATCCGAATGGAATTGGAGCCCCGTGGCGCACTCCCGCAATGTCTATCGATTTTCGTTCGGCCATACTCCCTCCTCCTTCTGCTCGTTTTCAATAAGAATTCAATGATACCTATTGTCATTTGGTATGACCAATAGATACATTTAAATTCTACTCTAAATTTTTCTTAAAGTCAACGCATGCAAATGTTCGAAATGTTGACCCCGGGAAATGGGGGAAATCGCGCTAGTCGCTTCCGTTTTGGGTGATCTTCAAATTGGTTTCCAGATGGAATGCGTTGGACAGCGATTTGTTGATTTCCGCCTCCGCGAATAAAATATGGTCCAGCATCGCCATCTTGGCGTCATCCGGATTTTGCCGCTTGATCGCTTCATAGATCGCTTTGTGCTGCTCCACGATTTTATCGGCCCCGTCATTCATAAAAATGCTTTGCCTGGTCATTAGCATCTGCTTGTAGATCAAGGTGGAAATCATATGCAGCATTTGGCCAAACACAATGTTCCGGCAAGCATCGACGATGATAAAGTGAAAATTATGGTCCTCCCTCGCAAAATCGTCCTGATTCGTTGCCTCGCTCAACGTAATGATGGAATCATTCAGCCTTTGCAAATCCCGTTCCTTGCGGCGCAAAGCAGCGTAATAAGCAATTTCGGATTCGACGGACTTGCTCACTTCAAACAGTTGCAATGTAACAGAAGGCGACGTAAAAAACATCAGCGAAAGCGTGTTGAGCGCTTTCTCGATATTCACCGATTGGATCATGGTGCCGCGCTTGGGGGAATTGGATATAATGCCCATTATTTCCAGTACACGAAGCGCCTCGCGCAACGACGATCTGCCTACGCCCAGTTGATCCGCCAATTCCCGCTCCGGCGGCAAATAATTGCCGGGACCGAGCGTGCCGTTTTCCATCAATTCTCTCAGTTGTTCCAATATATTTTCAAAAACCTTTTTATTCGTCACTTTCTTAAACATCGCGAAATTCCTTTCGTTTCTTAACATACAGGATATTTTACAGAATAATGATGGCTTTGTAAAATATCCGTCCAGAATCCGCTTGCTTCGCCTCAGCGCTTGATCCGGGGAAGCCGATAAATGTCCAGAGTCGATCTGCCTCCCGCGATCTCATCCATGATTTTTTGTTCCTGCTCATCTCTTTCCCGCGCACGGACAAGCACCTCCGGCATATCTCCCGCCGGAACCGAAACGACTCCGTCCGCATCGCCGAAAATCAAATCCCCCGTCTCTATGCGCACATTGCCGATCAGAACGGGGTTGCCCAGCCCGCCCGCGGCATCCGGATCCTTCGACGTCCCGTTGATGCACAGCCCGCGCGAAAAAACCGGAAAGCGACTGCGACAGATCATGCCGTAATCGCGGACGCAGCCGTCGATCACCAGGCCGGAGATTTTCCTTGCCATCGCCGCCTGGGTCATAATATCGCCCCAATAACCGGCCTCATAGTACCCTCCGACATACACAACAAGGACATCCCCCGGCTTTGCTTCGTAAATCGCATGATGCAGCCACAGGTTATCCTTCGGAGGGGAAGATACCGTGAAAGCGGGCCCGCATACCGTGAATTCCGGAAGCAGCGGCTTGATCGCGGACGGAAGCGATCCGCGCTTGCCGAACGCCTCGCATAGCGTTGCGGCGGACAATCGGGACGCCTGCTCAAACAATGCCCGGTTCCCTCGCATGACCATCATTCCCGCCCTCTTTGCAGCTCGTGGTAATGAAATTTCCGGCGGACTTCCGTCAGCGAAGCGCCTTTAAGCACTTCGGCGCGAATCGCATCCTCGGCGTCTTCAATGGAGCGGGCCAACTCCAGCACTTCGGCGGCCTTCTCCTGCGGGATCACAACAACCCCATCCGCATCGCCCGCCAATATATCCCCGGGAGCAACGCGGATATCCGACAGCATGACCGGGACGTTCACGCCTTCGACTTGCACCCGGTCCTTCCCGGTTCGCATAAATCTTCCCTTGCTGAAAATCGGATAATCCAGCTCCAAGCTGCGCGGCACGTCCCTGCAAACACCGTGAATCACCGTTCCGGCAATCCCCTTGCCGTGCGCAACGGTGGTGAGAATGTCTCCCCAAACCGTGCAGTCCGTACGGCCTGCGTTATCCAGGACAACCACTTGCCCCGGCTCGACATCGTCGATATAGTCTCCCACGGTCCCTTTGACCAGACCGACGGGCCCATACTTCACGGTATAGGCGCGCCCCACCGTTTTGAACCCGAACGTCAACGGCGCAATGCCCAGGCAGGTTCCCGGGATTCCCAGCTTGTCCAGCGCATCGGATAGAGTGGATGTGGAATAGGGTTTAAGTTGTTCAACGAGTTGGTCCATGTGTTTGGCTCATCCCTTCTTCAGCATATTTTCGTACGTTTCGTTCATTACCTGCGACACAGAGCGGCCTTTTTCCAACGACTGAATCATTTCCTTTTCACGCCACGAAATTTGTTCGGCCCGCGAAATGAGTTCTTCCGCCCGGTCGCGGGGAACAAAAACAACGCCGCTGCCATCGGCAAGCACGTAATCGCCTGGAGCGACCAGCACACCGTCCAGATCGACAGGCTCGTTAAAGCCGTATTCCACCACTCTTCCCCTCGCCGTGAACGGTACGGCCGCTTTGGCAAAGACGGGAAATTCCCACGTTTCACTTTCATCGATATCCCTGCAAGCGCCGTGGACGATAACGCCGCCCAAGCCCTTCAACTTGGATGCCGCCGACAAAATCCCGCCCCAACCGGCGGCATCCGTGCGGCCGTTATGGTCCACCACGATAACCTGCCCTGGGGCCGCCTCTTCGATCGCGCCCGCGCAGAGATGCCTTTTCGACATCCGGTTGCCTGCCGTTCCGAGCTGTACCGTTGCAACGGAGCCGCAGATTTTCCCGCATCGCCACATGGCTCGAATTCCAACCCCGACAGCGGCGATCCCGAGGGCGTCCGCCGCATCGGAAACCGCGCAGGAATCCAGCTTTGACAGTCTGTTGATCCATTCTTGATCCGCCATACGAGAACATCCTTTTCATTTTATTTTCAAACCATCACCTGACAACCCTATTGGTAAGACAAAATGACAATTAAATTATAATGGACTTTACACCCCATCGTCAATGTACAAAATGCTTGGGCCGGACAGAAGAAAACCGCGAACGCCTTTCGTTCGCGGTTCCCACACAGCTATAAGGATGGTATTCCCTTCATGGCATAAACAGACGCCTAGTGAATGCCTTCTTTCAACGCCTTGCCCGGTTTGAAAGCTGGAACTTTGCTGGCCGGGATGTCGATTTCCTCGCCGGTTTGCGGATTGCGCCCTTTTCTGGCCGAGCGCTCGCGGATTTCAAAATTGCCAAAGCCGACCAATTGCACTTTATTGCCGCCTTGCAACGCTTCGGTAATTGCGTCAAATACGGCATCCACCGCTTTGGCCGCATCCTTTTTGGACAGATCCGAACTTTCAGCCACTCTGGCAACCAATTCCGATTTATTCAAGCCGATCACCTCCCCGATTAAAATTCGTACCTATCCCTTGTCTTCACGGTTTTCCCCGAAATTATACGTTGCATTCGCAATTTTTTGAATCATCTCGCCAAAAACAGCAAAAAAGCACTCCGAAGAGTGCTTTTTTCCAGAAAAACCGCCCGATTTTACAAAATGATGGCAATCAGCCCGCCCGATCCTTCGTTGATAATCCGGCCCAGCGTTTCCTGCAATTTGTATCTGGCGTTGTCCGGCATCATCGCAATCTTGCCCTGAATGCCTTCCCTGACAATCGAGTTCAACGACCGGCCAAAGATGTCGGACTCCCATATTTTAATCGGATTTTCTTCAAAATCCTGCATCAGATAGCGGACGAGCTCCTCGCTTTGCTTTTCGGTCCCGATGATCGGCGCGAATTCCGATTCCACATCGACGCGAATCATATGGATCGACGGAGCGGTCGCCTTGAGCCGAACCCCGAATCGCGACCCGTGGCGGATCAGCTCCGGCTCATCGAGCGCCATTTCCTCAAGGGAGGGCGAAGCGATTCCATAGCCCGTCGTCTTAACCATTTCCAACGCCTCGGCGAAATGCTCGTATTCCTTTTTGGCGTGGGTAAACTCCTGCATCAACTGAAGCAAATGGTCCTTGCCGCGTATTTCCACCCCGACGACTTCCATCAAAATTTTATCGTACAGCTCATCCGGCGCGTACAGATCGATTTCGGCGACCCCCAGGCCCATGTCCATGCCGGCCAGTCCGGCGCGTTCAATGAAATCATAGCTCGCAAAGTTATCCACTACGTGGTCCACATCGCGCAGCCTGCGAATATCCTTGACGGTGTCGCGGACCGAAGCCTCGAAATGCTGGCGCAGCCAATGCTTGTCGTCCAGCACCATCACCCAGCTCGGCAGATTGACGTTGACCTCGTGCACGGGGAATTCGTACAATACTTCTTTCAGCACGCGCATGAAATCGTCTTCTTCCATCTGCGCCACGCTGGTCGTCATGACGGGGATGTCGTACTTTTCATTCAGTTCCGCGCGCAGCGATTTCGCCGCTTCGCTGTTCGGGTGAGTGGAGTTGACGACCAGGATGAACGGTTTGCCGACTTCCTTCAATTCGGCGACCACCCGTTCCTCCGCCTGCACATACTCCTCCCGCGGAATTTCCGAGATGCTGCCGTCGGTCGTTACGACGACGCCCAGCGTGGAATGCTCCTGAATCACTTTGCGGGTTCCGATTTCCGCCGCTTCCTGAAAAGGGATCGGGTCTTCAAACCAGGGCGTGTTAATCATCCTCGGGCCGTTCTCGTCTTCGTATCCTTTCGCTCCGTCCACGGCATACCCGACGCAATCCACCATGCGCACATTGACCTCCAGGCCCTCGGTCACGCTCAACCTCACCGCATTATTGGGCACAAATTTGGGCTCGGTCGTCATGATCGTTCGGCCCGCAGCGCTTTGCGGCAGTTCATCCGTTGCCCTGACGCGATCCGCATCGTTTCCGATATGAGGCAGCACAACCGATTCCATAAATCGTTTGATAAACGTCGATTTCCCGGTACGGACCGCCCCAACGACCCCCAGGTATATATCCCCGCCTGTTCGCTCGGCAATGTCCTTGAAAATATCCACTTTTTCCAATGAGATCTCCCCCTAAAAGGTAGTTTATGAACCCGCTGTCGCCGTACTACCCAGAAAAGGATGTTGGAATCGTATAGCGACGGAACTCGTACATACACGGACTACTAAAAATATATGTACCCCGGATCGGAATATGACTAAAAAACCTTCCCGATATGATATATGTTCATAAAGGGAAGGTCATTCGAAAAAAACTATTCGGAAATTTGCGGGTCTCCGTCTCGCCAATAATAGGGGTAGGACTTCACCGGAACGAACGCCGATTTCTCCAGCAGCAGCGTGCGCAGATCCAGCTTCGGATCGGGCGAATCCAGGCTGCTCCGCTGAAGCACTTGCATGATTTCCGGTCCGTAATCGAGCGCCACCCGGCCGGAATCGTGAAGCACCATGCTCAAATACATGCCGGAATAGAAGCTCTGAATCTGCTCCGGGGTCTCGCCCAATTGTTTGAAATCCACGTAATAAAAATGCGGCGCCGCCTGCGCGCCCAAAGGAAGCCGGTCCCCATGATCCCTGCGGTATTGGCCGACCTTCTGCTCCACGGCCCCGATCTTGCGGTAGACGCCCAAATCCATCAATTTGACCGTCGGGTCCGTCTCCGGGCGGATCAGAACATAGTAATAGGAGCCGCCCCGCTCAAAAGCGTCGGAAGGGATGGAGGCGATGCTGCCGCGCTCCAGCAATTTTTGAAAATCGATCACATACTTTTCGTAAATCGATTCGGCATCTCTGCCGCTTTTGATCGGCAAGGCGCCGGTTTGCTGCTCGTATTGATCGACGGCATGCTGCACCAGCGCGA
>CAYYCV010000011.1:11424-14519 GCA_964470405.1 uncultured Caryophanales bacterium | reverse complement strand
GTGATCCTCGATCACCGCCGATGCGTCCGGTTCTCCGTCGCCGGGATACAAACAGCCGGACAGCGTAAACAGCGCCGCCAGCATGAGAAACAAGCCGATCGATGAATAAAGCAAACGTGGGGTTAAGGCTTTCGCCAACATGACAACACAATCCTTATTCGATAAATGGATGGCTCGGGAAAAGCGGGCGACGCTGCCGCTCAATAGGATTCGTCTCCGCGCTGCCGCGCCAGTTGCAGCCGAATCGCCGCCTTCAGCGGGTCCTCGGGAATTTCCACCCGCACGTCACGAAAGACGCGGGCCTGGCAGGACAAACGAAACGATTGATCCACCAGCGTACCGAGCTTAAGCCGCTCTTGCTTGTTCACCGGAGACAATCCCGATTGATCCTTCACGATGACCTTGCACATCAGGCAGGAAGCTTGCCCCCCGCAGCGGGTGCGAATGGCCACCCTCGCTTTGCGGCCCGTATCGAGAATCGTCGTGCCGGGCTTGACTCGTATCGTTTTCAGGTCCGGTATAAAAGTCACTTCCGGAAGCATGACGCTTCATCCTTCCCATTTCCGTAAAAAAACGCAAGCTTTCCGCATCGCCCGCTTCCGGCTGTTCAGAAATACGGCTTGTTGATGGCCTTGATGCTGCCGCTGCCCATGACCACCGCCTGACAACCGAGCCGGTACCCCTCTTTCAATTCCTCCGGTTCGAGCCGGGCCTCTTCCGCCGCCGTCGAAGGGTTCAATTGCTCCATTCCTTCCAGGATCAGGCAACGGCAGCGGGCGCAGGTGCCGCGGGTGCAGGACATTCCCCAGTCCACTTTATGTTTCAACGCCGTCTTCAGCAAGCTCCATCCGACGGTTCCCTCTACTGTTTTACGGATCGTCCGCCCTTTTAAATCCAGCACGTCGATCTATCCTCCATTATGCAGACTGTTGGAACGCGCCGGCCAAACCGCCGCGCCGCCTTCAAAGCATGGACACCAGCATATATATCAATATCGGAATAAACAAAAGGAAGGCGATCAGCGATAAAACAAAGCGCAGCCATCCCTTCGTCCGGGTTCTGGCAAAGCTGATCAACAGCGACGCAACGACCATCAGACCGATCGCCACAAACGAGGCCCACATTTTGTCCAAACTGCTCATAACCGCGCATGCTCCCATTTCATCAATATGATTTTCTTTATCCCTACTATAACACAAAAAGCATAAGAAGCGAAAAATGCCCTTATGCTCAGATGTGGGATAAAAAAGCGGCGCAGGGAATCGATTATTTTTTGCCCAGCATCATTTTCATGATTTGCTCCAAATTTCCCGCTTTCATTCCGCTTCCCTTCACCGCATGGACGATTTCATTCATCGTTTGAGCGGAAACCGGAACATTCGCCATCTTCGACACCTGCTTGATCAGTTGGCGAAGCTGGGCCTCGCTTTGCACCGTCTTGGGATTTACGCCGCCGGCCAATCGCTGCACTTCTTTTTCCGATACGCTGTGCCCCGTTTTTTTCTTTACCGCATCCAATACGTCTTTCGATAAGTTTTTCGGGTTCATCTCAAACCTCCTCATAGGACTTTCTGTATCCTATGAAAAAGCGGGATAAGCGGTGTAGGCTACTCCATCCATTTTTCCAGGGTCGATTGGGCGATTTCCCCCATTTCGCGGGTTTTCACCCTGCCCATCAGATCCTCTACCGCCGTATTGGGAGATTTGCCGTCAAACAGAACATGGTGCAGTTGATCCGTAATGGGCATCACGACTTCGAAACGGCGCGACAAGGCAAACGCCGCCTTGGTTGTCCTGACCCCTTCCACCGCCATCCCCATCGTTTCCAATACCTGCGCGAGCGGCATGCCCTTCGCCAGCATGTGCCCGGCGCGCCAATTGCGGCTATGCTTGCTCGTACAGGTCACAACCAGGTCCCCGACGCCCGCCAGGCCGGCAAAAGTCAACGGATTGGCGCCCATTGCCGCGCCGAGGCGGGAAATCTCCGCCAGCCCCCTGGTGAGAAGAGCCGCTTTGGCGTTGTCGCCGTAACCCAGACCGTCCGTCATGCCCGCGCCCAGCGCAATGATGTTTTTCAGCGCCCCGGCAATCTCCACTCCGACCAGGTCGGGGTTGGTGTACACCCGGAAGTAGGAATTGATCAGGAGATCCTGGGCGGCTTCCGCCGACGCCGGATGCTCCGAAGCCACGACCACCGTGGCCGGAAGCCGCCGGATCACCTCCTCGGCGTGGCTCGGCCCGGACAAGGCCACAATGCTGTGCCGGCCCGTCCGGGGAATCTCGTCGGCGATCACCTGCGACATCCGCTTCAGCGTGTCGACTTCCAGCCCTTTGGCCGCGTGGATCAACAGCGCATCCCGGCGGACGAACGGGCGGACCTGCGCCGACACCTCCCGCAAGCCCGACGACGGGACGGCAAAAACGAGCGCCTCCGCCTGCGCGACCGCTTGCTCCAGCGAAGCCGTGGCGTGAATACGCTCGGAAAGCGTCACGTCGCCAACAAACCGCCGATTCGTATGCAGGCGATTGATCTCGTCCACCTGCGCCCGATTTCTGGACCACAGGGTCGCTTCGCCGTGATTTTCCGCCAGCACGGCGGCCAGCGCCGTACCCCAACTGCCTGCCGCAAGAACGGCTACCTTGTTAAACAACATTCTCCCTCCCGATGAAAGCAAGCCGTAAAACCGGAAGTGCGGCGAACAAGCGGGCGCATCGGAAGCGCATGCCCGAGGCGCGGACCCGTCCGTTTCTCGCCGCGCTTCTAGGCGCGTTTGCCAATTTTATTTTCCGTCCCGTTGAACAGCTTGACAATGTTCTTGCGATGCCGCAGAAACGCGAAAAGAAAGATGATCAGGCCGGCCCAGGCGATCTCCTGCGGGCGGTGCATCAACAGCAGAAACGGCGTAAGAAAAGCGGTAAACAACAGCGAGCCCAAAGAGACGTAACGCGTCAGGGCGATCGCCAAAATCCCGATGATGCCGGCGTACAAAGCGGGCAGAAAACACAACGTCGTCACCACGCCGATCGTGGTGGCAATGCCCTTTCCCCCTTTAAAACGGAAAAAAATCGGCCAATTGTGGCCAATAATGACGCCG
>CAYYCV010000011.1:0-11414 GCA_964470405.1 uncultured Caryophanales bacterium | reverse complement strand
CCGAGACCGCAAAGCACCGGAATCCAGCCGCTTCCGTCGGCAAACCATTTTCCGATCCACACGGCGAGAACGCCCTTGCCGATATCCAGCATCAAAACGGACAGCGCCGGCCCCTTGCCCAACACCCGCAACGTGTTGGTGGCTCCGGCGTTCCCGCTGCCGTACCGGCGTATATCGGTTCCTTTCCAAAGCCGCCCGATGACCACGCTGAAGATGACGGAGCCCAACAAATAGCTGATCGCAACCGGTACAATATAATGCAAAGCCCTCTCCCCTATTCGTCCCCTGATTTTTTGCGGGTAAACAATCGAATCGGCGTGCCTTCAAACGGGAAAGCCGCGCGAATTTTGTTTTCCAAATACCGTTCGTACGAGAAATGCATCAATTCCGGCGCGTTGGCAAACAGCACAAAGGTGGGCGGCTTGACGGAAACCTGGGTGGCATAGTTCAGCCTCAACCGCTTGCCCTTCACCGTCGGCGGCGGGTTGATCGCAACGGCGTCGGAGATGACGTCATTGAGAATATGCGTCTGAATCCGCAACGAATTTTGCTCCGCCACATGGGAAACGAGGGGAAGCAGCTTATGTATTCTCTGCTTGGTTACAGCCGAAACAAAGAGAATCGGCGCATAGCTCATAAACAAAAAATGATCCCGGATATCGCGGGTGAATTGCTGCAACGTTTTGTCGTCTTTCTCCACGGCATCCCATTTGTTGACCACGAAGACAGCCGCTTTCCCCGCCTCGTGGGCGTAGCCGGCAATATGCTTGTCCTGCTCGATGATGCCCTCTTCGCCGCTCAACACGATCAGCGCGACATCGGCCCGCTCGATTGCGCTCATGGCCCGCATCACGCTGTATTTCTCCGTATTCTCATACACCTTTCCGCGCTTTCGCATGCCCGCGGTATCGATCAGCACGTAAGACTGCCCTTCATAATCGAAGGGCGTATCGATCGCATCCCGGGTCGTGCCGGCCTGGTTGCTGACGATCACGCGTTCCTCGCCAAGCAGCGCGTTGACCAGCGAGGATTTCCCGACATTCGGCCGGCCGATGAGGGCCACGCGGATGGTATCCTCGTCGTACCGCTCGTCCCCGTCGTCGGGAAGCTTGGCCACGACAGCGTCCAGCAAATCGCCCAGCCCGAGGCCATGCGCTCCGGAAATGCCGATCGGCTCGCCGAACCCCAGGCTGTAAAACTCGTAAATATTGGCCTGGCTCGGAATATTGTCAACCTTGTTCACCGCCAGCACAACCGGCTTGCGGGAACGGTACATCAACTGCGAAACCTCTTGATCCGACGAGGTCAGGCCCGATTTTCCATCGACCATAAAAATGATGACGTCCGCTTCTTCGATCGCCAGTTCGGCTTGCGCCCGAATGGAACGAACGATGTTGTCCTCCCCGTCGATCTCAATCCCGCCCGTGTCGATCACGCTGAAGCTTCTCAGATTCCACTCCCCCACCCCGTAAATACGGTCGCGGGTGATGCCGGGTTTATCCTCCACAATGGCCAGACGGTCTCCGATAATCCGATTAAAAATCGTTGATTTCCCCACATTCGGTCGGCCTACTATCGCCACGATGGGTCTAGCCATTCCATCCGCACCTCCGTCTTCGCTTCGTTATACATCATAGCAAAAATAGGAATCAACCTCAATGACGGCGCTCCCGCCAAAACCGGAGCACCCGCCTGCCCAAACCGAACGCGCGGCCCGCCAACTCCGTCCAGCCTCTGGCCCAGGCCATCGTCAGCCACCACGCATCCTGAAACGCCGCGCTTCCGATCGTCAACGGTCCGGCGCCGCCATGCGCGGTTTGGAACAGCAGCTCTCCGGCGCCAAGGGCAATCGAAACGGCCACCACCTGCTGCTCCGCCTGACGAGCCAAAACAAAAGCAAGCAAACCGACGGCCAAACTCGCATCCATCATCGGGCTATAAACGATCAGCACCGGGTTCGATGCCTGCAGCCCCATGAACGAGACATCAAATACGGCCAGCAAGCATCCGGCGGATAAAGCGTTCCAGCGATTCGCCGCCCCTTTCAACCGCATCATGGCGAAGAACACCGCCAGCAGCAATACCGGCACAGCCATATTGACCGACCAGCGGCGGGCCGCATGAACAGTAAACAGCGATCCGACGATCCAGCCCCCGAAAAAAAGCAGCAGGCCGCGGCGCGAAGCGTTTCCGGCCAATTCTTCCTTCCATCCGCTGGCCGTCAAGATCAAAGCCATGACGATGATGATGGCCGACAGGTAACCCGGGTGCATCCATACCACCTTGATTTCTTCAACGTGTCTAAAAGTGTGCTGAAAACAGGCGGCTCCACACTTGGGCATGGATTTCCGATCGCCGTTGTCCGCCACCGCACTTTTCAACGTAGTGTTTGTTGAAACCCGGCTTTTTACTCGAAAAAAGCCATGAAACCCGGTGAAGCGGGGTATTCATGGCTTGGTTGGATCGTTGCAACACCTTTCGTTTCGAAACGGCCTACTTGAATTTGCTCAGCTTATCTCCAAACCGTTCGCCCAGCGTCAGATTCAAACCTTCGTTGGACAGGGCGACATTTTCGTTTTGTCCGCCCTTCGCGTCTTTAAAGTGGCTTACATTCGTCAACTCCGGCGCTTCCACCGTTTCCTTGATGCTCAGGCTGACCCGTTTCTCCTTGACGTTGATATCCAGAATCTTGACTTTCACTTCCTGGCCGTTGCTCAATTCCTCATGCGGCGTGCCGATGTGGTGGTGCGAAATTTGCGAAATGTGGACAAGCCCTTCCACGCCGGGGGCGATTTCCACGAATGCGCCGAAGGATACCAGGCGCTTCACCTGTCCCGTCACCACTTCGTTCACGCTGAACTTCTGTTCCACCGTATCCCAGGGACCCGGTTGAGCGGCTTTCATGCTGAGGCTGATCCTCTCATTGGCTTGATCCAGCTTCAACACTTTGACTCTGACCGCCTGGCCTTCCTGAACGACCTCCGAAGGGTGCTCCACGTGCTGCCAGGCCAGTTCGGAAATGTGAACCAGCCCGTCGATCCCGCCGATATCCACAAACACGCCGAAAGGCGTAATGCGCTGCACGGTGCCTTCGATCTCCTGACCGACCGACAAGCCGGAGAAAATCTCCTGCTTTTTCAATTCGTACTCGGCATCGAGCACATCTTTTTGCGATAAAATCACCTTGTTGTTTTCCCGGTCCAATTCCTTGATTTTCAATTTCAGCGTCCGGCCCTTGTAGCCGCTGAAATCTTCGACATAATGGCGCTCCACCATCGAAGCCGGAATAAAACCGCGCACGCCCAGATCGACCACCAGGCCGCCTTTGACGACATCGGCCACGACCGCTTCAAACACTTCGCCCGTGTCGAAGCGCTCCTGCAGTTGTTCCCAGGCATTCTCGCCGTCCACGATGCGCTTGGACAGCAGCAAATGCTCGCGCTCGTCGTCAATCGTCAAAATTTTGCTCTCCACTTCCTGGCCTACTTGAACTCCATCGGAAATGTGGTCCAGGTGAAGGGAAGAAATTTCGCGAAGCGGTATGATGCCGTCATATTTATAGCCAATGTCCACAAATGCCTGATTGTCTTCAATTTTAACAATCCTGCCTTTGACGATATCGCCTTTTTTCAGGTTAGCGAGATTCATCAACTCTTCCTGGTTCAAGTCTTCCGGGCTGGCGGCCTCCTGCGCTTCCGGCGCTGCCGCCTCCTGCGCTTCAGCCTGAACCTCCGCCGAATTCGAAGCTTCCGCCTCCGCCGGCTGCTCCGCCGCTTCGTTCGGCGAACCGGCTTCCGCTACCGCTTCATTTTGCGCTTCATTTTGCGCTTCCTCTTGCCCTTGTTCGTTCCATTCCGTTTCTTGCACTTTGGATTCTTCCGTCATCTGAACTACCTCCTAAATTCACTACCACAGAAAATAAAACCATTGTGGACTCCGTATGTCAACATCAAATTTTCATTTTCTTTTTTAGTATATTCTCTCCCCTTGATTCCATACACTGCCGATCCGCGTTAACTTTTCCGGTACCGATCGACCATGCCGCGAATGACGCTCATGATCTTATCCGTCGCTTGCTCCAGCTTTTCGGAGGAAATGTCCCCGGCAAACTCGGACAAATCCACCGGTTCGCCGTAAACGATCACCATTTTTCGAAAAAGCGAGTAGCTTCCGATAATAGCCACCGGGATGACTGTCGCCTGCGAACGGAGAGCGAGACTGGCCGCTCCCTTCTTACCGATCCCCCCTCCATTGCTCCGCGTCCCCTCCGGAAAAATGCCGAGAACGCGACCATCCTTCAGAAGCTGCGTCGCCCGGCGGATCGATTCCTTGCTGATGCCGCCGCGCTTAACCGGAAATGCGCCGAATTGAACGATGAGCCAGCCCAACACGGGAATGCTGAACAATTCGGCCTTGGCCATATAGTGTACTTGTCGCGACAAAGGCGTGCCCACCAGCGGCGGGTCCAGGTAACTGATATGATTGGAGCACAAAACAACCGCTCCGTGTTCCGGTATATTGGATCGCCCCTCCGCCTTCAATCGAAACAAAGTCAGAAAAAAAACGCGTAAAAATGCCCTGGCCATACGATACAACATGCTTTAAATCCCCTTATTCATTCTGGACCTGCACAGAATCAAAATATGTTCGACCACCTGATCGACGGTCATCTTGGTCGTTTCCACCAATATGGCGTCTTGCGCCCGAAACAAGGGAGACACTTCCCGCTTCCGGTCCATTTCGTCCCTCAGCGCGATGTCCCGCTGCAACTGCTCCATCGTGACGGAATAGCCCTTTTCCCGCATCTCCTTAAACCTTCGGGCGGCCCTTTCCTCCACGGCGGCAGTCAGGAAAATCTTCACCTCGGCATCGGGCAGCACGTGCGTTCCGATATCCCGGCCATCCATCACGACCCCTTTGGCCGTTGCCATTTCCTTTTGCAGTCGGGTCATCCTCTCGCGCACTTCCCCAATCTGGGAAACGACCGACACACATTGATTCACCTCCGACGTGCGAATCGATTCCGTTACATTCTCGCCGTCGACCAGCACATCCTGGCGGCACTCGCCGGGGATGAGACGAATATCCAGACCGGAAGCCAATTGAATCACGCTTTGCCGATCCTGCGGGTTCAAGCCGGATTCCAAGGCTTTCCAGGTCACAGCCCGGTACATCGCCCCGGTGTCCACATAAATATACCCGAGCGCATTGGCCACCCGCTGCGCCACCGTGCTTTTGCCTGCCCCGGCCGGACCATCGATGGCCACGTTGATTTTCATCGCTGAACTCATGAAAGCAGACAGACCCCTTCCCCGTTGCAAAGACATGGAACTCGCGCAGCTAACAAAAAAGCAGGCTTTGCCTGCGGATGAAAAAATTATACCACAGAAATAGCGATCATGCAAAAATATCAGCCGTTCAGCAGGAGGTCTTTCAACATTTTGATCTGCTTTCTTTCCCCCGCCACAACAAGGGTCATATCCGGCAACAACCGGGCCTCCGGACCGGGGTTGATTTTCTGGTTGTTCTTTTCCACCGTCGCCAGGATCGTGGCCCCGGTTCTTTGGCGAACCTGCAATTCGGCGATCGATTTATTCGCGCACTTGAAATGCGGTTCCACCTTGCACCACTCGATGACCAACTCCTCCAGCGATACCTCGATCGTTTCCAGCGCTTTCGGCTTGTAGCTCATTCCGCCGATGATGGCGGCAACCTGCCTCGCTTCTTCATCATCCAGGGTGACCAGGGATTTGCTTTCCTCTTGGTCGTCCTCCTCGAAGTGATACAGCTCCCGCCGGCCATCGTCGTGAATGACAATCACCATTTTATCTCCCGATCTCATTTCCACCTGGAATTTCTTCCCTATCCCAGGCAGATCGGATTCTCGAATCATACCCACTGCGCAACATCCTCCATTCGAATTACCCTGTATTTTTCAGTTTATCCTGCGGCTTGCTCCACCTGAACAACTTATTTAGACCGCTATAAATACGCTTCGATTCCTTCGACAACAGCGGGCCCAAAATGGCCAGGGTCAGAACGTAAAGAGCGGAGAACGGCTTTAACATCGGCATCAAGCCTGCGGCCACTCCCAAGTTCGCCACAACGATGGTAAATTCCCCGCGCGCCATGATGGTAAGGCCGATATTGGTGGACGCCTTATGCGACAAGCCGGCCTTTCGACCCGCGATCATCCCGGAAATCACGTTGGCGGCGATGGTCAGCAGCACGGCGCCGAGCGCGGCCCACGCGGCCTGTCCGAGAACGAGGGGATCGATGCTCAACCCGAAGCTGAAAAAGAAAATCGCGCCGAAAAAATCCCGGAACGGCACCGCCAATTGTTCAATCCTTTTGCTGTGCTCCGATTCGGACAAAGCCAGCCCGAACAGCAGAGCGCCGATGGCTTCCGCCACATGCAGCGTCTCCGAAAACCCGGCGATGAAAAACAAGGAAGAGAACACGACGATAATAAATATTTCATTCGACGTAATGTTCAACAGCTTGTTCAAAATGGAGGTTCCTTTTCTGGCTATGACGAAGAACAGCAGCATGTAGCCGATGGAAATCGCCACGGACAGCAGCAGCCCTCCGACAGAGGTCGCACCGCCAAGCAGCAGCCCCGACATGATCGACAAAAAAATGGCGAGAAAAATATCGTCGAACAAAATCATGCCCAAAATCAATTCCGTTTCGGGGTTCCCGGTACGCCTCAGCTCGACCAGAACCTTGGCCACAATCGCAGTGGATGAAACGGACAGCATGCCCGCGATAATGAGGGACTCGTAGATCGGAAAATCAACGACCAATCCGTAGACCAATCCCAATGTAAAATTCATCAAAACGTAAACCGTTCCCCCGAAAGCGATGTTGCGCCCCGATTTGATCAATTTTGCAACGGAAAACTCCAACCCCAGATAAAAGAGTAAGAAAAGCACCCCGATTCGCCCGAGAAATTCGATCAAATTTTGGCTTTCGATAAACTTGAAGTCAATGATGCCGATTGTGGGCGCATGCGGACCGACCAGCATTCCGAGAATAATCAAAAAAGGAATGATGGAAAATTTCAGCTTGCCGGCGAGCACAGAAGCCAATGCGATCAGCATCAGTGCAGTTCCAACTTCGAAAATCATATCATTCATACAATGCTCACACCCCCCTGCCCATAGTATACATGATGGAGCACCCGCGACCAAATCGGCGGCCAAACCGGCTAGGAGCCCGATTCCGCCGAATCTGCTCCCGGCACGGCAAAAACCCCGCCCTCCATCCGATCTACCGGGGAGACGATCTGTCGCGTATAGGGCATGCGAAGCAGAAACTGGCCGGCGCACATCGCGATCAGCAGCACCGCCACGGCGCGCAGCAGCCATTTCTCCACCGCGTCGGAGAGCCGGATAAATTTTTTCTCATACGATCGTTCGCGCCTTCCGCTCATGCGATTTCACCTTTTTCTAAACTCCAACTGCCGCTCGAAGCAATAGCGAATAATTTTTTGCCGGTCGGATTCGTATATTTCGCTGAAGCTGACCATCAACAACTGGCGGCCCGACTCCAACGGTTTGATCCGGACGATCTCCCCCTTGAACGGCACGTGGTCCACCTCGCCGCTTTTGTATTGCAGCAGCAGCCAGCAGTTCAATTCGTCCTTGACCTTCATCTTGATATGGTCCCCGCAGACGAAGGACGTTCCGCCGCCGCCCACATCGTCGGTCACCGCGAGAAAGCGGTATTCGTCCGAAACCTGAACGGATATTTCCAGCCCCGCGGCAACCCGCAGGAAGCTGCGTCTCTGCGCCTGCGTGATCGTATCCGCCTCGGGCGTGCGAATCACCGCCAGCCGGATGTTCTCCTGCTTGAACCCGATGACATGCGTATTGAAAAAAAACTTGGTCCCCGACTTGTTGATAAAATGGGCGGAAATCTCGTCCCCTTCATACAATCGTTTCAATTTTCCGGTTTTTACGTTGATGGGAATCTCCATGGCTATATATTCAGGACGAACTTCCGCGATCCTTGATTTATGTACCTCGTTAGACTCCTCTTCGTCCATCGAAGCGACTTGCATGTAAAGGACTTGATTCACTATTGGCAGCAAACGCCGACCCTCCCCAAAATTTTGTATGGCTAAATTATACCATGTATTCCCGGTTTGAGAAGGGAAAAAGGACGGCCGAAACCGGCCGTCCTTTTATTTTAAATTTTTTGATCGTTCGGCGTGTTCAAAGGCTCGATCATTTCTTCCTGCCCGTTGTCGGCATTGATGCAAATCCGATAATCCGTGCCGTTGATGCGGCCCACAAACTCATAGCACAGCACTTCCTGCTTCCATTCGTTTTTGACCAGCGCCAGTTGGCTCCGCTCCGTGACGAATTTGGGGTTTAACGATTTTGCCGCCTCTTCCAGACGGAGGCCGGTTTTTTTCAATTCCCGCTTCTTCCCGTGTTCGAATAAATAATTTTCGGCCTGCAAACCGACGACATCGCCGTTGTCCAGAGCCACCTTCACCGCAAGCTGCTCCGGATAGAGGACGACCCCGTCCTTTACCGCGGCGAAGGCCAGGCTGACAGCATGATCGTAGAGATCGTAATTCACCGCTTTCATGTCGTCGTATTGGTGGCGTTGCAAAAACGACTGGGCGCTGGCGATCGCCTGATCCACCCCTATGCTCTCCCCGTCAACCGCGCGGCTGTCCATAAACCAGACGAGTTGGCCGCCCCGGCGGGTATAATCCATGTCCACCTGGCCCTTGCCGTCCTGTCTGTCCATGACGACATGAAACGTGTCGTAATCCGTGCCCTTTCCTTGCTCCTTTACCGTCAGCCGCGACAAATCCTTCACGCCGAGGAATTGGGCCGCTTTCCGCTTAATTTCCCGGGCAGTCGCCGGGCTTCCCGACAGAATGCGGTAAGACTTCTCCTCGGAATCGGCGGACAGAACGGGACCCCAATTCATCTCGGAATAGGCGCTTACCCCGTCGTTCACCGTCTTGAAGCCGTCGATGATCGAATTATCCTCCGATCGTTGCTCGGCCGCCAAGGCAAGCTCCACGTCCATCCAGCGCAAATGATTTTGCAGCACCTTGCTTCGGACGTCCTGCAATTGCTTGGATATGTCGTCCGAACGGTCATAGAGCGCGCTGAGCGTCTTCACCTCATCCGCCGTCATCGGCTCCTTGGATAAATCGCGGGTGGAGATGCGGTAGGCGAAATTGGCGATCTTCGATAGAAACTCCTCCGTTTTATTAAACGGAAGCAGCATGAGAGGAAGCTGGTTGATTTCGCCTTGCGCCTGACTGGTCAGACGCCAGACGTTGATCAACGATTTCCGCTGGTAGCCCTGCGACGCGGAGTTGACAGCCAAGGCGCCCCCCAATTGCTGATGAAGATGATCCATATGAAAGGCCAGATCATGAAAGGCTCGTTGGTATTGATTCTCCGCCTTGATCAGGATGGAGTTCTTCTCCTGATGCTCCTGGTAACCCCAAACGATCGCCCCGATAAACAAAATGGCGGCAATCGGAAACATGACGGCGCAAAACCTTTTGTACATCGTTTCATCCCCTTTCTTCAACCAAAACTATAGGCGCTTCAGGCATAGTTTTCGTTGAAGGCGGGGCATTATACATCCTCTTCAAGAATTTCAAAATCGGTTTCATTGTTGCAGAGGCATTGCTTGAAGCCCGTTTCGATGCGGCCTTTTTCCCTCTTTCCCCTGAGAACAAACCTTTCCCCGCATCGATTGCAGCGAATCCGGATTTTAATTCGATCGTTGTTCATGGATCCACCTCCGAGAAATCATTCCTTTTATTATAAGCGAAATCAAGACAAATTAACCTCTTCGTCGCTGGGGATGCCGCGAAGCGGAGAGCCGGCATTGGCATCCTTCACCTTCATCAGCGCCCTGACCCACAGGAAAACCATCAGGGGAACGACCAGCCAGGGCCAAATGCCGCCTTGATGCATCAAAACGTAATCGAACAGACCGTGCCAGAAAAACGGAACCAGCAAAGCAAACCACAAAAATTTCTTTTCCCGGTCTGGCGAAAACTTGGCCCGCCCCAGATAATACCCCATCATCACCCCGAACAGGGCATGTCCGGATACGGGAAGCAGCGCCCTCAGCAGCAGGGCGGACACCGAGAAATGGTTCAGCCACGCATACATCACGTTTTCCAAGGTGGCAAAACCGAGCGAAACCGAAACGGCGTACACGATCCCGTCGTACGGCTCGTCAAATTCGGTATGGCTGTAGATCAAATAATACAGAACAAACCACTTGAAAAATTCCTCTATCCCGCCGGAAGCAAGGAAGCTCATGACGACCGGATCCGAACCGAAGGCGTGAACCAGTCCACGCTGAATGATCAGGATGGGGAACACGAGCAGCACGCCGACGCAAAATACTTTCCCCACCATGCGAATCGGCTCGCTGTCGTAGCGGTCCTTCAAATAAAAATAAACGGTCAGCGCTATACCCGGTGCAATCGCCGCAGCGAGCATAGAGAATATCCCCATCCGCGCGCGTTCCCTCCTTTCGGCCAAAGGCAGATGCGGCTTCGCCGTTCGATGCCGGCGCGGGCCCTGCAGCTTGCCGTTGGCCATTTGATGGTCTGGCTTGGGCTTTCGATAAAAAAAGCTCTCTGGACAGTCGAAACCGACCGCTCGAAGAGCCTTTTATAAAAGTTCGACATTATTGAAAATGGGAGCAGAGCACCTTGACCGCATTTTCCGCAATCACGACCTTCCCGTAATCTTCAAGCACCGCCCGCGTGACGGAAGTGGCTTCGCCGTATTCGGACAGCAGGGAAATCAACGCCTGATACGCCCTGTCCTCCATCTCCACCGGTTCCAATTGCAATATCCATTTGTCTTTATATGCATACAGGATGCCGCCGTCCGCCAACAAACCGTTCACCAGCTTGGCGGCTTGAAGCAAATCCTCGAAATCTTGAAAAACATAAGAAATCAAATCGCTTTGTTCCAGCGTGACTTCCATCTCGTAAACATCGTCTTCGTTTTCTTCATCCTCCGAATCCGAGGACTCGATCAACTCCATCTTGCCCTTCGTGACGATGACAACCATCCCCTGGGCCGGAAGCGCGAACACCTCCACCGCCAGCGGACCGGACGCGTCAAAGCCGAGCTCGGAATAAGCCTGATCCATCATCTCGCTGAACAGCTCATGCACCTTCGGGATTTCCCTCCACATGTCGTCCTTTTGAATTCCGCGTTCAACCAAGTCGTCAAATGTTAGGAATATCCTGATCTTATCTTTACTTAAACGCTCAATTTTCATCACAGGACCTCCTTGCAACATCCGATAAAACAGAGTATGATTTTTCGGAATAAATGGTGAAAATGGCGGCGGCTTCACTATCATGTTATCATGATTTAAATAGGATTGCACTATATAAT
>CAYYCV010000010.1:40168-48663 GCA_964470405.1 uncultured Caryophanales bacterium | reverse complement strand
CTTGCGGTTGCCTGCTTACATTATACTAAGAAAAAGATTGTTTATTTAAAAAATATACACAAATTCAATAATTCTGAAAATATAAACACCCCACCCAGGCTACAAAGCCAGAGCGGGGCATCGTTTTCCATCACTCATTCGGTGTATACTCATTCACTTCGAACATTTCAATCTTGTCAAAGACAATGTAATCCTTTCGGCTTGTGAACGGACCATGGTTATCGGTTTTCTCAATCGGATAGATAGCCAATCCCGCCCCTCCGGCACGATCATTGTACCAATCAATGAAGGTGTTGACTTCGGTCATGGAAAGGTCGTATTCTTTTTGGAGGCCGTTGGATAAGGTGATATCCAGAAGTGCCCGCCCCACTTCAGGTGCCTGGGGGGTTGCCGAGATTTCATTGGAGTTTCCACTTTCTCCTTCATCATAGACCGCAGTAACCACATAATAGTAGGTTGTTCCATTCACAACTGTGAGGTCGGAGTATGCAACGTCTGTTACACTGGAGGCCAACAAAGTGTACGGTCCACCCGAAGTTGTCGATCTTTTGATGTTATAGTTATTGGCCCCTGCGTCCGCATCCCAACTTAGGTCCACTTGGACATCCCCCGCGATCGCCGACAAGTTAGTCGGTGAAGGCAAAAGAAGTTGACCTTCCTCATCAATATCTATGGCATCAAAAAAACCTGCATCAAAGGTAGATGTTAAAGTTTTTACAATAATTTCAACGGTATGTCTTTTCCATTCCAACTCACTTTTCTCATAAACAAGGATTTGATTTTTTGCCGTAGAAGAAAATTCTGAAAAGGATTCGTGAATGTTGTTATCGATATTCACTTCGATATCTTGAGAATAATGAGCATTTGTTGGAGTGATAATTCTTATTTTTTGTCCAACAAAATCAAATGATATTTTAGCTCCTTGATCAAGAGTTTGATGATAAGTCCCATTGTAATTGACAATATCGGTATCTGAATCATTTAAGGACCAAGCTCCTACATATTTAAATTGTGGCGCAGTATCATCATATCTTTTCCATCCCGATTCAGGAGAAGTCAGTGGTTGGCCAACTGTTGCAGCGAACGCCGTAAGTGGAATTAGTATTGAGAAAACAAAAATAACCGCCACAGATGATGCTAAAAATTTCATCTTCAATTTCATAATTATAACCTCCACAATTGGTATATTTTCTTAACGGGTTCATCTTACCTGAACATTTAAATAATTAATAGACTGCATTTTCTACACGCTTTCATGGTATGATAGACATTTGGAAGAATATGCCTTTATAGCTATAAGTCTGAATCCGTGACGGATTAAATTCAATAAATAGAATTAAGTGTAATACACTTTGTTTTGGATGGTTTTACTGATATTTGTTAGTTGGATGCCGAACAATCAACAGTTTAACTTAGCCCTGGCTATCGACAGGACCTGCGAAGTGTTATGGGGCTTCTGAAAATTAGGAGAACGCGTTATACACACGACGGGCAACTGAAAACCAGGGACTGTTGCAACCGAAGTTGAACTGAATGCTTCGGGCATGCCGTACGAATCGAGCTGCGATGTAAATCATATTTTGGATGACCGTTCGAATTCGCCGCCGTTTAACGTTGTTGCGAATGGGTGAATCGGCTTCACGCAAGCTCTCCTAACCCATGATGCGCAGTAAGTTATAGGCGAATAATCCTGAATGCAACACCAGATCGTTCGTTGCAAACTTTCCAGCCAGCAAGCGTTCCAGATCCAAATTTGTTTTGATCTCGCTGTGGAACTGTTCGCTCGTTCCGTGGTCGCGATATAGTTCTATTACACGTGATGGCACATAGCGAAGCGAAGTCTAATAGACACTGACTTTGATGTCCGGAAAAAGCAATACTTGTCCGTCCCGCTCCATCGTCCGGTAGATGACATGAAATAGCCATTTCACCCGCACCTTGGATTTGCAGAAACAAATCTTTCAGTTTATCGATTATTTCAATGCAACGATGGCGAAACCGTTCAAGTGGACATACAGGGGTAAAGCCCTGTGTGTTTAACCGTTGGTATATTCGGAGCCCGATCCGGGGCAAAGTTCGCCAGGACAAGGCTTAAAATCTTCGTACCGGGCTTTTGATGATGATATGTCTCCAGGTAAACATTGGCTGACTAAAACAAATGTCACTTCCGCATGGATTGCCTATGAATTTGGGAGTTCGAAGACAGTACGTCAATACACCATAACTCCGCATAATGGGAATTGGGCACCTAATGGAGGCAGTAATATTGCCATCAATGAAATTGAACTAATGGAATAAGGATTTAACAAATGGAACAGGGTATTATCCTCCCCACTCGCTCTCAGGGTGGGGATACGTGTGCTTAATAACAGCAACCCGCAAACCGATAAATTACTTAGGACACTCATACGGCATTTCGGGAGGAAGACAAATTGGCGGCAACCGTTCCGACAAAAATCTCCATCATCACAGCATGCTACAACAGTGAGAAATATATAGAGGATGCGATACAGAGCGTATTGGGTCAAACCTACCCGCATATAGAGTATCTGATCATTGACGGAGCGTCTTCGGACGGGACGATGGAAATCATAAACAAATACAAAAGCAGGATCAGTTTGGTTGTTTCCGAACCGGACAAGGGCGTCTATGATGCTTTTAATAAAGGAATCCAAAGAGCCACAGGCGAGCTTGTTTATTTTTTGAATTCGGATGATTATTTGTATGAGAACGACACCGTAGAGAGGATGGTTTCGGTGTTTCAAGAGAGGGACGATTTGAATGCGGTGTATGGCAATATTTTGTTAAAGGATGATGCTGTCAGCGTAGATCAGGTTTACGGCAGAAGCTTTGAGAGAGAAGATTTCATCAGAGGCTATATGCCGCCGCACCAGTCTCTATTCGTCCGGAAGGCCATGTTCGAGAAATACGGTGGGTTTAATTTGAAGTATCGAAGTTCGGGCGATTTTGATTTTATTTCCAAGCTTTATTTGAATGAAGGAACACGGATGTTGTACTTGAATCAAATCGTGGCCGTCTTTAGACGAGGCGGATTATCGACCAACTATAGGAGCCGAATCATCGGCTTGAGGGAGACCGAGCAATTAATCGAACGGCATTTTGGCCAAAAAGCGGATTTATCTTCCACGGAAATTCAGAACAATGCGTTATATCGATGCTGGTTGGAATCGTGGGTATTGCGAGGCCGGGGAATAACGGCAGCGCTGAAAAACGACGGCATCTCGAACGTGGTCATCTTTGGAACCATGAAGACGGCTTGTTATCTGCATCAGGATTTAATCAAAGAAGGCTTTCACGTGAAAGCTTTTATTGACAACAATCCGCATATGCAGGGCAAGGCCATAGAAGGGGTGCGGATTGTCCCGTCGGAATGGCTGCACAACAACCAGGACAAGGTGGACGCCATCATCGTATCCTTGGAGAATGCCAATGACGCGCGGGTGATTGAAGAACTAAAGCAGGCGTTCGGAAGCGGAATGAGAGTCGTATCCTGGAAAGAATTGATTGAACACCAGGGGGAATCATGATGGATAAAGATCGTTTTCATAACGTGTCCGCCGTCATTCCGGTGTATAATAATGAACAGTATATTGCGTCTGCCATTGACAGCTTGCTGAATCAAACGATACCCTTGGGAGAGATTATCGTGGTCGACGATGGCAGTACGGATCGTACGTACTCCATCGTGCAGCGTCTGGAAGAGTCCCATTCCTGCGTCAAACTGTTGCGGCAACCGTGCAACGGCGGCGCTTCCGCCGCAAGGAACAGGGGAATCCATGCCGCCAGTGGCGAATGGATATTATTTTTGGATGCGGATGATGTGGCAGAACCCCGGCTCGTTGAACAGCATTGGATCAACTGGTCCGAATGCGATGAAGAATTTCCCGATGTATGGGTGTTGGTTCATAGCGCATATCGGCAAATGGACGAGCAAGGGCGGATATTCGGGGATATTCATCGATTTAAGCAAGTTCGGCCTGAAGAGATTCTCGGATACGAGTTTATTCGAAATTATGTTTATATGTCGGGTACGCTGGTGAAGAGGTCGATGATCGTCCAGGCCGGCGCCTTCGATACGACATTGAAGTATGCCGAAGACTGGGATTTATTTCTCCGTTTGGCCGCATTAGGCGGGTTTGTTTATGTAGATGAACCGCTCTTCAATGTGCGGCGGCATCCTGGAAATGCGTCAAGGCATGTGGAAGATATGCTGTCCGGCGAAAGAAAGGTGCTGGAGAAGCATTCATTACCCGCTATCGAGGAGGCTATCCATCGAAGGCGTTTACCTGAGCAACGGAATCAAGCGGATTTCGCGGCGATGCTATTTCGGTTGGGTCATTGGTCATACGCTTATGAACGATTGCGAAAACAGTTGCGCGAAAATGAAGATTTACCGTTAGCGCGCTTCTATATTGGGCTATATTACATTCATGAAGGGCGCTTTGCACAGGCAGAATCATTCTTTGAACAAGCGCGTCGCCTGGGTTTTGAGAACGGGGCTGTCTTGAATAACCTGGGTGCTGTTTTGTTGCTATTGGGCCGTGGGAAGGAAGCGGAAGTGTATTTGAGGGAAGCTTTGTCGCAAATTCCCGGCTACATGGATGCCGCGCATAACATCGAACTGATAAATCGGGCCGGCGCCCTTGCTCATGATGAAGTGAAATTCACATGGCGTGAGCTTCGCGCGCAATTAATCCAATACGCGAAATAAACGAAACTTGTATAATAAAAACAGGGGGCTCAGATCATGGTTCGTAAAGCCTTGATTACAGGCATCACCGGGCAGGACGGCGCTTACTTGGCGGAGTTTCTATTGAATAAAGGCTATGAAGTCCACGGAATCAAAAGGCGGGCGTCTTCCTTCAATACTGCTCGCATCGATCATTTATATCAGGATCCGCACGAAAGCAACATTCACTTTAAGCTGCACTACGGGGACTTAACCGATTCAACCAACCTGATTCGCATTATCCAGGAAGTGCAGCCCGATGAAATTTATAACCTGGCCGCGCAGAGTCATGTTCAGGTTTCTTTCGAGACGCCCGAGTATACGGCCAACTCCGACGCGTTGGGCGCCTTGCGCTTGCTGGAAGCGATTCGCATACTCGGACTCGGCGATCGAGTCCGGTTCTACCAAGCCTCGACCAGCGAGCTGTACGGGAAGGCGGCCGAGGTACCCCAATCGGAGAAAACGCCGTTCTACCCGCGAAGCCCTTATGGCGTGGCGAAGCAGTACGGTTACTGGATCGTGGTCAATTACCGCGAAGCCTATAATCTGTATGCCTGCAACGGAATCTTATTCAACCACGAGTCGCCGCTGCGAGGGGAAACGTTCGTAACGCGGAAAATCACCCGGGCCGTAGCTCGTATCCAACTTGGCCTGATGGACAAGTTGTATCTGGGGAATCTCGATGCGAAGCGGGATTGGGGGTTTGCCGGCGATTATGTAGAAGCGATGTGGCTGATGCTGCAGCAGGACCGGCCCGAGGACTATGTCGTGGCGACCGGCGAAACCCATTCGGTGCGTGAATTTGTGACGAAAGCCTTTCAAGAAGTCGGCATGGAGTTGGAATGGCAAGGAAAAGGCGTGGAAGAGAAAGGTATGGACAAAAGCAGTGGGAAGGTCGTTGTCGAAATCGATCCCCGTTATTTCCGGCCGACGGAAGTGGATATATTGTTGGGGGACCCAAGCAAGGCAAAGGAACAGTTGGGCTGGAAGCCGAAAGTCGGGTTTTCCGAATTGGTGCGGATGATGGTTTCCGCTGACATGGAAGAGGCGAAGAAAGA
This sequence comes from uncultured Caryophanales bacterium, assembly GCA_964470405.1. Classification (GTDB taxonomy): domain Bacteria; phylum Bacillota; class Bacilli; order Paenibacillales; family CAYYCV01; genus CAYYCV01. Next base: position 42,855 of record CAYYCV010000010.1, on the reverse strand, counting down.
TGTTGCCATCGTCCGGGAAGGGTATCGAATAAACAATTATTTTGAGTAATAAAAACCGGAAAAGAGGACGCACATGGATAACAACGCCAAAATCTACGTTGCGGGACATCGCGGCCTGGTCGGGTCGGCCATCCTGCGCGCGCTGGAAGCGAAATCGTACCGGAATATCGTGACCCGTACAAGCCGGGATCTGGATTTGCGCGATCAACGGGCGGTTCGCGATTTCTTTGAAGCGGAGCGCCCCGAATATGTGGTGCTTGCCGCTGCCAAAGTCGGCGGTATTTTGGCCAATCAGACCTATCCGGCCGAGTTTATCCACGATAACCTGGCGATCCAGCTCAACGTGATCCATTCCGCTTATCAGTATCAGGCCAAGAAACTGCTGTTTCTGGGCAGTTCCTGCATTTATCCGAAATTTGCGCCGCAGCCGATGAGGGAGCGGGATCTGCTGACCGGGCTGCTGGAGCCGACGAATGAGCCTTATGCGATTGCCAAAATCGCCGGCCTGAAAATGTGCGAAGCGTACCATCGGCAGTACGGATGCGATTTTATGTCCGTGATGCCGACCAATTTGTACGGAATTCACGACAACTTCGATTTGCAAAACTCGCATGTGCTGCCCGCCCTGATCCGAAAATTTCACGAAGCGAAAATAAACGAACAGCCGCAGGTTGAAATATGGGGCACGGGAACCCCGCTGCGCGAATTTTTATATGTGGACGATCTGGCGGATGCTTGCGTTTTTTTGATGGAGCATTGCCATGTCTCCGACCTGGAGGGGTTTGTCAACATCGGCACGGGCCGGGAGCTGTCGATCCGCGATTTGGCCTTGCTCATCAAGGGAGTGGTCGGGTATAGCGGAGATATCCGTTTCAATACGGACAAACCGGACGGCACGCCCCGCAAGCTGTTGGACGTCTCGCAGTTGGCCCGGCTGGGCTGGCAAGCCAAAACTCCGCTCGAAGAAGGCATCCGAAAAACATACGCGTGGTATGTCCAATGTTAAAATTTATCAAAGTGCGGGAATCGCACCTGGAGCAAATTTTAAAATGGCGGACGCAGCCCGAAGTCACGCGGTACATGTTCACGGACGTGGAGTACGATATGGACCGTCAACGCGCGTGGTTCCAACGCATCTCCGCCGATCGGACATGCAGATACTGGCTGATTTCATTCCAGGACCGGCCGATCGGTCTGGTCTCTTTCAACGACATCGACGAACGGAACAGGCGTTGCAGTTGGGCGTACTATATCGGGGAAAGCGAGTACCGCCTGATCGGCGGCATGATCGCGCCTTATGTATACCGGTATGGGTTTGGCCGTTTGAAGCTCCGAAAAATCACCGGCGAAGTGATGGCGGGGAACGAGAATGTTCGCCGCATGCATCGGCTGCAAGGCTGCCGGGAGGTGGGGTTTTACCGGGATCACATCTACAAGTACGGCGCTTTCCACGATGTTTATTTGTATGAAATACTGGATGAAGACTGGGAGCGGCTGCAAGGCCGCTATCAAAACTGCATAGCCGAATTCGAGGAGGATGTGGACGATGAGCCAAACGGACAATCTGGAGAAACTGAAAACCTTGCTGATGGATATTTTTTTGATAGAAGAGGATGAATTCGTCGACGATCGCGGGCCGAACGAGATCGAAGGCTGGGACAGCCTGGCCACGGTATCGATGGCGGTGGCGGTGCATCAGGAATTCGGGCATCATATGACGATCGAAGAAGTCGCGGCGGTTCAAAATATAGGGGATATTAAAGCGTATTTGCGCTCCAAAGGTGTGGACATTGAATGAACCTTGTGCAGGAACTGGCCCGCAAAGCCGGTGAACAGCCGACTCGTCCGTTTGTTCGGACGGAGCGGGAAAGCTGGACGTATGAACAGTTTTACCGCGCGGTGAGGCGTTTTGCCGGGTATATGGAGTTGAATTACCATATACGGCCCGGAGATCGCGTCATGCTTTGTTTCGGCAACGAAATCGATTATTTCATTGCGTATTTTGCCTGCTGGCATGTGGGAGCGACGGCCATGCCCGTCGATGTCGACAGCCGGGATCATACGCTGAAGCGAATGGGCGCCGATGCGCGGCCCGCTTTATTTTTACATAGCGCCCTGCGCGACAAGACGGAATGGGCGGATGTCCCGTGCGCCGCATTTCCTTCCGCCGAAGCCGTTCAATCCGCTCCCGAGGCGGAAGGCGCTGCGTTTCCGGCGGGCCGGCCGGCCCTGATTTTATATACCAGCGGTACGACGGGGGACGCGAAGGGCGTGATGATTTCCCACGATCAGCTTCTGTTTACGGCCCGCCGCATTATCGAGTGGGCGGACATGCGCCCGACGGACCGGGAGCTGACCACGCTTCGCCTGACCCATTCCTTCGGCCTGGGGCATATTCATTGCTACATCCTGCTGGGCGCGGAGATCGTGCTGCTGGATTCCAGCCGGGACGCCGCCCGCCTGTTTCGCTTTGTACGGCAATATCGCGTCACGGGAATGCCGGCCACCCCGGCGTTGATTCGCCTGTGGATGCGTTACCATAAAGAGGATTTTCAGCGGTCGTGTCGTAATCTTTCCTATATTGTCATCAACACGGCGCCCATCGAGCCCGAGCTTGCGGAGGAGCTGCTGCGGCTTCTGCCGAATACGGGAGTGTACATGTATTACGGGCTGACCGAGGCGCGCCG
>CAYYCV010000010.1:0-40158 GCA_964470405.1 uncultured Caryophanales bacterium | reverse complement strand
TATATCGCCTATCGGCAGCATCGGGACAAGCTCGCCAGCGTCGGCCGCCCGCCCGCGGGGGTGAACGTGCGGCTGGACGGGACAAGCCGTGAAGTTCAAATTCGCGGCGACAATGTGATGATGGGCTATCTGCATCATGACGACAGTTTTCTGGAAGACGGCTGGTTAGCGACAGGGGACATAGGACGCATGGACGAGGAAGGATTCCTGTATATCACCGGCCGCTTGAAAGAGCAGGTCAATATCGATGGGTTAAAGGTCAACCCCGGCGAGGTCGAAAAGGTCATTGCCCGGCACGAGGCGGTCCGGGAGTGCGTCGTGTTTGGGGTTGCGGACGAGCTGACGCATGAAAAGCTGGTTGCGGCGGTGGTTTGTCGCGATGGGTATACGTTGACGCCCGGCATCATCGGCGAGATCAAAAGAATGTGCAAACCGGAGCTGGAACTGTATAAAATACCGAGGGAATTTCGGCAATGGCCCCGCGTTCCCCGCACGGACAGCGGCAAGCCCCGGCGTTCGGAAGCAAAAGCTTGGTGGGAGGGGGGATTTCATGAATAGCGTGCGTTGGCCCGGCATTCGCCAGGAACAGGGGCTGGTAAATCAACTGCTGTTGTCGGACGACGGGTTTTGGGTTGCGTCGCCTTCCATCCTGCATGTTTGTCCCGCACTGCGGCGGAAATCGCCGTTTTTGGTCGGCAAGGCCGATTTCCCCACTCTGCTGCGTTTGCAGCAAACGCTGATGCGGGAGCGGCCGAGCCGCGTTTATGCCATCGGCGGCGGCAAGGTGCTCGATATCGCCAAGCTTGCGTTGCGTTTGGGCCCCCTGGACGACCGATCCGATATCGAGTTGGGCAGCCGCAAGTGGATTGAGCGCGGGGAGGAGAGCGCCGTTCCCTTGACGGCGATTCCCGCGACGGCGGGTACGGGCAGCGAGGTGAGCGAAATCGCCGTCCTGACGGTCGGGGATCGCAAGGTGCCCCTGTACCATGCGACCTTGCTGCCCGACGAGGTCGCGGCGGATATCGATGTTTTGCGCGCAGCGCCGCGGCGCGTGATTTGGAACGGGATATGGGATACGTTCGTCCATGCGTTGGAAAGCGCGGTTTCCCCGCTGGCTTCCGATTTCACGCGGAGATGGTCCGACGATGCGCTTGCGTATACGGCGCCGCTGATCGACGCGCTGACCGACAAAGGCGCGCTGGCCGACGATCAGCTCGCCCATCTGCAGTGGAACAGCATCGTGGCCGGGAAGGCGCAGAGCATCGCTTCCGTCGGCCTGGCCCACGCGCTGGCCCATCAGGCAGAGGGGGACGATCAATGGCATGGCGAGGCGTGCGCGCGCGTGCTGCCTCAAGTGATTCGTTTCAACATGGACAAAGCCCGGGAGAAGTATGAGCCGTTGGCGCAAAAACTGGGATTTTCGGCGGTGGAGCCGTGGCTGGAATGGCTTCATGCCCGGGTGCGCGGCAGTGTGGGGGAATGGCTCCGGCCGATGGTGGCCGCCGACCAAAGGGCGGAATGGATCAAGCGAATCGTGTCCGATCCGTGTTTTCGCACCAATGCGGTTTATCGGTCGCGCGCTGAAATGTCGGAGTGGCTGGATACGTGGTTTTTTCAAGCGGATGAGCAAAAAACAGGCCGTTGACGATAAACGGGTGTCCTGCCGGAACGGCGAAGCCGTTTGCTGCGGGGGGAGGGATTAGCGTATGCAGATGAATGTCCCGGATTCTTTATTTACGAACCGGCAGCCTTATGCCATGCCGCAAAGAGACAAGGAGGACCTGCTCCTGCGGCAACTCAACGAGCTGTGCGCCCGGCATATGGAGGGATGCCCGGAATACCGGTCCTATATCGGGGGATTAAACCGCCGTCCTCCTTACGAAAAACTGGAGGCTGTCCCGTTTATCCCCGTTTCGATTTTTAAGCAATTTCAACTGTTCACTAGAACGGACGAGGATGAGCATGCGAAATGGAAAACCATTCAATCGAGCAGCACGTCATCCGGCGTTCCTTCGCAAATTTTCGTCGATGACCGGACGGCCTTGCGCCAGAAAATCTCGGTTCAGATGATTTTCAACAGCTACTTGGGCGACGCGCGAAGGCCTTATATTATTTTTGATGCGATGGAAACGGCTCGCGGCAAAAGCGTGCTCTCCGCCCGCGGGGCGGCGATCATGTCGCTGATGGGCTACGCCAGCCAATTTTTCTTTGTGATGGATTTGATGGACGGGCAGTTGGTGTTAAACGAGGAGAAGCTGCGCCAAGCAGCGGCCGCGGCGCAGGCGGAAGGCCATTTTATCGCCTACGGCTTTACCTACATTTTGCATCAGGCCCATGAGCGGCTGCACCAACTCGGTTGTTCGTTCGACGGCTTCGGGGACCGGACTTATTTGATTCACAGCGGCGGCTGGAAACGTCTCCAGCACATGGCCGTTGACAAGCCTTCCTTCAACCGCCGCGTCTCCGCCGTCTGGGGCGTTCCCCCGGATCGCGTCATCGACTTCTACGGGCTGGTGGAGCAGTCCGGCGTCATCTACCCGGATTGCGCTTTTGGCAATAAGCACGTGCCTTATTACGCCGACGTCATCATCCGCGAGCCGCACACGCTGCGTCCGCTGCCCGAAGGCCGCGTCGGATTGATTCAACTCGTCTCCGCCTTGCCGCTGTCCGCTCCGAATCATGCGGTCATAACCGATGATTTGGGGGAGATCGTCTCGGTCGATCGATGCCCGTGCGGCCGCAAAGGAAAGGCGTTCCAGTTCAGAGGACGCGCTCCGAAAGTGGAGGTGCGGGGCTGCGGGGATGTCTACGCGGAGGAGAGAGTGCGGTGAAAATACTACCTTTTTCGGCGGATGATCATTTGAAAGGGGTGCGGGATTTGTTCGTCGAGCGCGGGCTGGCGTTTGACGAAGCGCTTTTTCTTTGGAAAAAGGCGGCGCCCCGGCAGCGTTCCTGGGTCGGTGTGGAGGACGGGCGCGTGACGGCGCATTATTCGATCATGGAGTTGCCCTTGTTCCCATCGTTCCGCGCGGGCTTTGCCGTCGATGGCATCTTTGCGTTGTCCCATTCCCGGATGGCGCTGATTCAGGAGATGGTAAGCGGCGCGTTGCGGCAAGCCAAACAGGATGGGGTGCATCTGGTGGTGGGGTTTGCGAACGAGCGGATGTCCGTGGTGAAGAAATTTTTAGGCTGGAAATCGATAGGATGCTATCGCTGGCGGACATCGCAAGGGCGGATGGCCGGTGAACCGGAAAGCTCGGCGGACAAAAACGAATGGGGCATGATTGAAAATGTAAAAGCCGAACAAAATGGTTCCGATCCCGGTTCCGATCCCGATGCGCAAGCTTATGCGCGTTGGCGTTGGAACGCTTCCCCCCGCGCGTATGACGCGGTGGTTCACGGGCAGCGAATCGTCGCGCGTATGTCCGGCTTGAAGCTGAAGCGGGAGGCTCCCCTGCTGGTATGGCATGACCCGGAGGCCTGGCAGGCGATCGATGCGTCTTGCCGATTTTCCTATTTGCAGCGGGAGGCGGCAGCCGGCGATAAGCCGGACGGCGAATCATGGGTCGAGCCGCTGTTTTATCCGCTCGTCGGGCAGGGCGCGGAATGGGATTGGCCCGTCCGCTGGCCGTTAGAAACCGTGGAAGGGGTGACGTTAGGATGGTAATCCAAATTCATCATCGCAACGGTCAGGACCCCGAGCGCGTATCGTCCGAACGATTTCGGGAGGAGATCTCCCGCACCGTGCGGATGCGCGATCCGCTTCGGTCCTGCGCGACCGCGGACATGATCGCTGCGCTCCAGCAGCTTTATCGGCAATGGGCTTTGCCGTCGCACCCGATGTATCATAAGTATCGGCATGCGGGATTGGCCTATTTGCTCGCTTTTATCCGTTCGGAATCGCTGGTGCTTTTTCTGCGCAAGGGGCTGCGGCATGAAGCGGCGTTGGATGAAATGGTCGAAGCCGGGGGCTTTCACGGTCTGGCTGTGCCCAGAGGGGTCGTCGGCCATTGGATGGCCGGGAATGTTCCGCTTCTTTGCGTCATCTCCGTTTTGCAGGCGATATTGACGAAAAACGTGTCTTTGGTTAAATTGAGCAGCAAGCAGGAGGATTGGCTTTCCCCTTTTTTACATAGTTTGGCCGCGTGCGGAGAGACGGGAAGGATTATGGCGGACGCGGTGCTTGTGGTATCTTATCCCGGCGAGATGGAGGAAATTCATCGGGAAATGGCTTCCTGGTGCGATGTGAGAATCGCATGGGGCGGGCAGGAGGCGGTCCGATCCGTCGCCGGCTTGCCGGGCAGGGTGGACAGCCAATCGATTGTTTTCGGTCCCAAATACAGTTGCAGCGTCGTCGATCCCGAGCAAATGGAACCGGACGATTGGAACAGGCTGGCTTTGGATATCGCCTTGTTCAACCAGTTGGCCTGCACCTCGCCGCATGCCGTTTTTATGAAGGAAGCCGGGGGCGGGCTTGAAGCCGGGGCGAAGCGGCTGGGCGAAGCGCTGCAAAGGCTGAGCCAACGGCCGTATTATGAGCCGCTCGATCCCGGCGAGACGGGGAAAGTGCTGCATTATCGCACGGCGGCGTGGATGGCGGGCGAGAAGCTGCTGTGCTCCGACGGCGCGGAATGGACGCTGCATCTGCATGATCATATGGAAGCGTTGGCGGGGCAGGGGCTGCGAATCACCCATTTGTACGCCTATCGCCATGTGGAGGAGATCGCAGCGCATCTGCCCGATACGATCCAGACGATTTCCCACCGGCTGCCCGGGCCGGATGTGCGGCGGCTCGCTTACGCCGCCAGGTACAGCGGCGTTGCCCGGCTGGTCCCTGTGGGAGCGGCCCACACGTACGACATCCCGTGGGACGGCATGCTGGTGCTGGATCAATTGGTGCGCTGGATCAAGGTCGAGGGAGGGGAAGCGGAATGAAAACATGGGTGATCATTCAGGGTCGAATGGGCTCTTCCCGTTTGCCCGGAAAGGTGCTGAAGCCGCTCGGCTCCAGCGTCGTGCTGGACTATGTCGTATCCCGCTGCCGCTGTTTGACGCCGATCGAAGGGGTCATCGTCGCGACTTCAAGCCTGCCCCAGGACGATCCGATCGCGGATTGGTGCGAGTCGAACCGCGTCTCCGTATTCAGGGGCTCGGAGGATGACGTACTATCCAGATATTACGAATGCGCCCGGCCGTACGATCCGGACTATGTCATTCGGGTGACGGCGGATTGCCCTTTTCTGGACTATCCTTTGGCGAATGACATGATTGCCGCCGCGGCGGCAACGGGAGCGGATATCGCGATGCTGGACGGGGCGATCCCGCGCGGCCTGCCCGCGGAAATCATCTCGTTCGACGCGCTGCGGCGCATTCACGAGATGGGGCGCGAGCCGCGTCACCGCGAGCATGTGACGTATTACGCCTACGAGCATGCGGAGGCGTTCACGCAGGTGAAGGTCCGCGTCCCGAAGGAGCTGCAGTATCCCCAACTGCGCATGACCCTGGACACGGAAGAGGATTACCAGTTGTGTCAAATCGTCGCGAATCAGTTTGGCGGGGACCGTTTGACGCCGGCGCGGGAAATCGTCGAATTTCTGCTGGCCCACCCGGAAACGGCCCAATTGAACGCGCATGTCAAGCAAAAACCGGTGGTGTGACGAAATGTGGATTGTGTTTCGGGCGGATGCTTCCATACGGATAGGAACGGGTCACGTCATGCGCTGTCTGACCTTGGCGGACGACCTGCGGGCGCGGGGGGCGCGGGTTCACTTTGTTTGCCGCGAGCTTCCCGGCCATCTGATCGATGAAGTGGAGCGCCGCCATATCCCGGTTTTTCGCCTGCCTTTGGGTGAAAGCGGCCGGGAAGACATCGACTGGAGCGTGGATGCGGACGAAACGGAGCGGTGTTTGCGCGACTTCGGCCCACCCGTGGATTGGCTGGTGGTGGACCACTACGGGCTGGATCATCGATGGGAGCGGCGGCTCGGCCCGCTGGCGAAGCGTTTGATGGTCATGGACGATCTGGCCGATCGGAAGCATTGCTGCGATCTGCTGTTGGATCCGAATTTTCATCCTCATTTGGAAGAGCGGTATCGCCATCTCGTGCCGGATCGCTGCCGAAAGCTGCTCGGTCCGGAATATGTGCTGCTGCGGCCGGAATTCCGGCGGGCGCGGGAGCAACTGGGGCGCCGGGCGGTGCGGGAAGGCCGCGTGCGGCGCGTGCTGGTCTTTTTTGGAGGAAGCGATCCGACGCATGAAACGATGAAGGCGCTGGACGCGCTGGAACGGTTCGATCCGGCCTCGCTGGAAATCGAGGTCGATGTCGTCGTCGGGCAAGCGAACCCGATGCGGGACCTTGTTTTTCGCCGCTGCGAAGCGATGGAGCGCGTCCAATACCACTGCCAGGTGGACTATATGGCCAGGTTGATGGTCGAGGCCGACCTGTCGCTCGGCGCGGGCGGCGCGACGATGTGGGAGCGCTGCTTTCTCGGGCTGCCGTCGGCCGCGGTGGTCGTTGCCGAAAACCAGTCGGCGGCGGTGAAGGCGGTGTCCGATTTTGGGGCGGTCTGGAATTTGGGCTGGCATGAAGATGTAAAAACGAATCAGATTGCCGATATATTAAATAGAGCCGTTTCCTCGCCCGACGCGTTGCGGGCGATGAGCGAGCGGGCCGTTCGGTTGATGGGCGGCGATGAGCGCCATGCGGTTCATAGCGTGGCTCAGGCGATGACGGAGGTGCAGGCATGAAAGAAATAGCCATAGCGGGGAAACGAATCGGGCCGAATCAGCGGCCTTTCATCATCGCCGAGATGTCCGGCAACCACAACCATTCGTTGGAGCGGGCGCTGCACATCGTGGAGGCGGCCGCGGCGGCGGGGGCGGATGCGCTCAAGCTGCAAACTTATACGGCGGATACGATGACCCTGGATATCGATTCGGGGGAATTTTATATTGACGATCCCGGCAGCTTGTGGCGGGGGCAGTCGCTTTACCGGCTGTATCAGGAAGCGTATACGCCGTGGGAATGGCATCGGCCGATTTTCGACCGCTGCAGGGAGCTGGGCCTGATCGGTTTCAGCACGCCGTTCGATGAAACGGCGGTCGATTTTCTCGAATCGCTGGACGTGCCGTGCTACAAAATCGCCTCTTTTGAAAACGGAGATCTGCCCTTGATCCGCAAGGCGGCGGCAACGGGCAAGCCGCTGATCGTTTCCACGGGCATGGCGACCGTTTCGGAGCTGGATGAAATGGTGCGGACCGTGCGCGAGGCGGGGGGGAGCGATCTGGTTTTGCTCAAATGCACCAGCACCTACCCGGCCTCGCCGGAGGACAGCCACTTGCGGACGCTGCCGCACATGCGGGAATTGTTCCAATGCCAGACCGGTTTGTCCGATCACACCTTTGGGGTGGGGGCGGCGGTTGCTTCCGTGGCTTTGGGCGGCACGGTGATCGAGAAGCACTTCACCTTGAGCCGGGCGGACGGCGGGGTCGATGCCGCCTTCTCCATGGAGCCGGAGGAGATGCGGACGCTGGTCGCGGAATGCGAGCGGGCGTGGCAGGCGCTGGGCCGCATTCGCTACGGCCCGACCGAGCATGAGAAGCCGTCGTTGACCCATCGGCGTTCCCTGTATATCGCGCAGGATATGAAAGCGGGCGAACCGTTGACCGCGGAAAATCTGCGCGCGATCCGCCCCGGCCTGGGGCTGCCGCCCAAATATTACGACTTGCTGTTGGGCAGGCGGATCAGGCGGGACGCGGCGCGGGGAACCCCGGTGACGTGGGATTTGGTATAATACGGAGGAGAAAACAACAGCAATGAACGAAGAATGGAATGAAATGGATCGATTGTTTGACCGGCTTTTTCCTATTTGCCGCAGCATTACCGGCCCGGGCTTGCGTGAAACGCTGAGCGTTCTGGGCGAGTACGCCCCTTTGGAGCGCTTCGGCGTCCGGTCCGGCACGGAGGTGTTCGATTGGACGATTCCCCCGGAGTGGCGCATCCGCGAAGCGTGGCTGGAGGCTCCCGACGGCCGCAAAATTGTCGATTTTCGGCAAAACAATCTGCATGTGGTCAATTACAGCGCGCCCGTGGATCAACGCCTCTCCCTGGAGGAGCTGCGCGAGCATCTGTATACGGTGTCGTACTTGCCGGAAGCCATTCCGTACGTCACCTCCTATTACAAGCGTCGGTGGGGCTTCTGCTTGTCCCATCGGGAGTTTGAGGCGCTGGAGCCGGGGATGTACCATGCCCGCATCGACAGCGAATGGATCGACGGGGAGTTGAACTACGCCCATGCGGTGCTGCCCGGCGAGAGCGGGCGGGAGGTGCTGATCAGCTCCTACGTCTGCCACCCGTCCATGGCCAACAACGAATTGAGCGGCCCGATCGTCGCCGCTTTTCTGTACCGCAGGCTGGCCAAATGGCGCAAACGGCGGTTTGCCTACCGCTTTGTGTTCGTTCCGGAAACGATCGGCAGCATCGCCTATCTTCATCAGTTCGGCCGCCAATTGAAGCGGAATACATATGCCGGCCTGGTTTTGACCTGTTTGGGCGGCAAAAGCGCATTGAGCTACAAACGATCCAGACGCGAGCAAGCCCCGATCGATCAGGTGGTTTCCCATTTGTTTCAAGCCTCCGCCATCGAGGGGGAGCTTCGCCCGTTCACTCCGGCCTTCGGCTCCGACGAACGGCAATACGGCTCGCCCGGCTTCAATTTGCCGGTGGGGCAGATGGCGCGGATGGTTTACGGCACATACCCCGGGTATCACAATTCGCTGGACGACAAGGAAACGATGACGATCGACGCCTTGCAGCAAAGCGTCGATGAACTGGAACGGGTTCTGCTGGCGCTTGAGCTGGACGGCTATTACGTCAACCGGTTTCCGTACGGGGAAGTCAAGCTGGATAAACACGGGCTGTATCCGGATATCAATCGGCCTTATTCGCTGCAGCATCCGAAAGAGGATAGCGCCGTCAACCGCTTGCAGTTGGACCGGATCCTGTCGATCATGAACTATTCCGACGGCGAGCACAGGCTGCACGACATCGCGGGCAAATGCGGGTGCAGCATACTGGATCTGGAGCCGGAGCTGCGCATTTTGCTGGAAAAAGGGTTGATCGAAGGGCCGTATGAATCGCAAAGGGGGCTGGAATCGTGAGAGTGGTTTTGATGACAGGCTCGCACCCGCGCCATCTCCATCTGGCCCGGACGCTGCATGCCGCGGGATTGCTGCACGCCTTGCTGATCGAGCAGAGGGAGGAATTCGTCCCGCAGCCGCCGGGCGGGCTGGCGGAGGTCGACCGGCGCAATTTTATTCGCCATTTCCACGACCGCGGCGAAGCGGAGCGGCGGTTTTTCGGCGCGGCCGACAGCGCAGGTCTGGAGGCTCGCATCCCGTTGCTGCGCATTCGGGCCGACGAGCTGAACGGCGAGCCTGTCGGCGATTGGCTGCTGCGGCAGAAGGCGGACGCGGTCGTTACCTTCGGCGTCCATCTGATCGGCGAGCGGCTGCTGCGGCAGCTCCCCGCGCATGCGTGGAACCTTCACGGCGGCTTGTCCCCGTGGTATCGCGGCAACATTACGCTGTTCTGGCCGTTTTACTTTCTTCAGCCCAACTGGGCGGGCGTGACGATCCACGAACTGACGTCCAGGCTGGACGGCGGCGATGTCGTCCACCACTCCGTCCCCGAGCTGAAGCGGGGCGACGGCATCCACGACGTGGCCTGCCGGGCGATCGTGCAGGCGGCCGACGATCTGGCCCGCCTGCTGGAGCAGATGCGGCAGGGCCGCCCCGTTTCAAGCGTGCCGCAGAAATCGAGCGGCAAGCTGTTTAACGCGAAGGATTGGACGCCGCAGCATTTGCGCCTGATCTATCAGACGTTCGACAACGATATCGTCGATCGCTACCTGGACGGGGTATTGGGCCACAGGGAGCCGCCTCTGGTGCGGGCATTTTAACACGAAAACGGAGGGTCGCAGCCTATGCGTATTCTAGTTACCGGCGGAGCCGGATTTATTGGCAGATGGGTCGTACGCCGCCTGTTGGACGACGGCCATCGCGTCTGGGTTCTGGACGACCTGTCGAACGGGCGCGCGGAAAACCTCGCGGATATGGCCGATCGCCCGCTCCTGGCTCCCTTGATCGTCGGGGACATTCAGGACAGGGAGCGGCTGAGCCGACTTTTTGCCGATGTTCGCTTCGACATTTGTTATCATTTGGCCGCTTCCATCAATGTGCAGGATTCGATCGACGATCCGGAGACGACCTTCCGCAACGATACGCTCGGCACGTTTTATTTGCTGGAGGAGTGCCGCAAGCGCGAGGTGAAAATCGTCTTCATGAGCACCTGCATGGTGTACGATCGCTGCGCCGACGCGCGGGGCATCGACGAACTGCACCCGCTGAAGCCGGCCTCGCCGTACGCCGGCGCGAAGATCGCCGCGGAGAGCATGGTGCTGTCCTATTATCACGCTTACGGGCTTCCCGCCGTGGTCATTCGGCCTTTCAACACGTATGGGCCTTATCAGAAAACCGGCGGCGAAGGCGGGGTCGTGGCGATTTTTATCAAAAATAAATGCGCGGGGAGGACGCTGGATATTTACGGCGAGGGCACCCAGACCCGGGATTTGCTGTATGTGGAAGATTGCGCCCGTTTCGTGGCGGAGGCGGGCTACTCGGAGCGGGTCGACGGGGAGATCGTCAACGCCGGGTCGGGCCGGGACATCGCCATCAACGATCTGGCGGCCCTGATCGTCGGCGATCGGTCGCGCATCCGCTATGTCCCGCATATTCACCCGCAGAGCGAAATTCAAAAGCTGCTGTGCCGCTCCGATAAAGCCGGGCGACTGCTGGATTGGTCTCCCCGGGTCGATCTGGAGGAAGGCTTGCGGCGCACCGAGGAATGGATCAGGGCCGCCCGCTGGATATAAAGCGGATGGCGAAGCGGAGGTGGACGAACGAATGAGCAAATTGGCTATACGCGGCGGAACGCCCGTGCGCGGGGAGATGCTGCCTTACGGCGGGCAGTGGGTGGACGAAGCCGATATCGACGCGGTGGCCGGCGTTTTGCGAAGCGCGTTCATTACGCAGGGGCCGAAAATCGACGAGTTCGAGCAGGCGGTCGCTTCCTATGCGGGGACCCGCTACGCCGTCGCCTTTGCGAACGGCACCGCCGCGCTGCATGGCGCTTGCTTCGCCGCCGGCATACGGGCCGGGGATGAGGCGATCACCACGCCCATCACCTTCCTGGCCAGCAGCAACTGCGTTCTGTATCAAGGGGGAGTCCCGGTATTCGCCGATATTAAAAGCGACACGTACAATATCGATCCGGAGTGCGTCAGGCAAAAAATCACCGCGCGGACGAAAGCGGTCATTCCCGTCGATTTTGCCGGACAGCCGGCGGAAATCGACCGCATCATGGATCTGGCGAAGTCCCGCGGCCTTGTCGTCATACAGGATGCCGCGCATTCCCTCGGCGCGGAATGGAATGGACGAAGGGTGGGGGCTTTGGCGGACATGACCATGTTCAGCTTTCACCCGGTGAAGCAGGTCACCACCGCCGAAGGGGGCGTGATTGTCACGGATGATCCGGGATACGACGAGAAGCTCCGGCTCTTCCGCAATCACGGGATGACCCGGGCCCCCGCTCTGCTCGAACGCGACGAGGGGCCGTGGTATTACGAAATGCGGGAGCTGGGCTTCAATTATCGCATGACGGATATGCAGGCGGCGCTGGGATCGTCGCAAATGCGGAAGCTGGACGGCTTCGTTGCCCGCCGAAGGGAAATCGCCGCGCGGTACGGCGCGGCGTTTCATGGTCTGGAGGGGATTGTGACGCCTTACCAGCACCCGAGCGCCGACTCCAGTTGGCACCTTTACATGCTCCGATGGGACCTGGGCCGATTCAGCGCGGGCAGAAGGGAGCTGTTCGAGGCGCTGCGCGCCGAGAATATCGGGGTGCACGTGCATTATATTCCGGTGTATCGCCAGCCGTATTACCGCAGGCTGGGGTATGGGGCCGGATTGTGCCCCGAGGCTGAGCGTTATTACGAAGAAGCGATGACTTTGCCGCTGTTTCCCCGGATGACGGACGACGATGTGGAGGATGTCATCCGGGCCGTCGCGAAAGTGCATGCCCATTACCGCAGGTGAGGGCGCGGCGGGCGACGGACGGCGAACAGATTTCGGCCGGGAATCGGCCGGGGCGGGCGCGGCCCGCGTCAATCATACGATGGGGGGAGCTTTATGCGAATCGATGCGCATCAGCATTTTTGGAAGCTGGACAGAGGGGATTACGACTGGCTTTCGCCGGATCATCGGGTGCTCTACCGGGATTTTCACCCGGAGCATCTCGTTCCCCATTTGCGGAAAAACGGAATCGACGGCACGATTCTCGTACAGGCGGCGGCCACGTTGGAGGAAACCGATTATCTCCTCTCGCTGAGCGACCGGTCGGAATACATCGCGGGCGTCGTCGGCTGGCTCGATTTGTCCGATCCCGCTTATATCCGGCATTTTGAGCGGTTTCGCCGACACCCCAAATTCGTCGGTTTCCGCATCATGATTCAGGATATGGAAAAGCCCGAAGCGGTGTTGGAACCGGATTTCGTCGCCGCATTGAACCATTTTGCCGCGAACGGTTTTCCCGTGGACCTGCTCGTGCTTGCCGACCAGCTTCCCGTTCTGATCGAATTGCTGCGTCGGGTCCCCGGATTGAGGGGGGTTGTCGACCATTTGGCCAAACCGCGCATCGTCGCGGGCGAGCTGCATCCGTGGGCGGAGCACATCCGCGAGCTGTCGCTGCATCCGAACCTGTTCTGCAAACTGTCCGGGATGGTCACGGAAGCGGACCACCGCGCCTGGCGGTCCGACGACCTCGTTCCCTACGTGCGGCACGTGCTGGATTGCTTCGGCATCGGGCGCGTGATGTTTGGCAGCGACTGGCCGGTGTGCCTGCTGGCGGCGGAATACGATCAGGTGATCGAGGGGTTGGAGCGCGCGCTCCCCGCGGCGATGACGGAAGCGGACAAGCGCAAGCTCTACGGCGAAAACGCCAAAGCGTTCTACAATGTATAGAAGATTGAACCGCTATAACAAATTTCCTTCCTCCGACCGATAAATAAAATAAGACTCTAATTTTTATGGAGGTTATCTACATGAGTTCAAACCTGCCAATTAAAATGTCGGATATTTCGGTCGGCATCGAACGCGCCGCATCGGTGCGAGCGGCGGCCAGGGCCAGTTTGAAAACGGAAAGCTCTCCAAATCCCGGCGTCAACCGCCAGATGAATGTTGAAACGACGGAGGAACTGAAGAAGGCGGAAAGGCAAGGCGTGCAGTTTTCGGTAGGCGCCGAGCAACTGATTCGAATGATCGAGCATGCGAACAAACGGATGCAGGGGAGAAATACGGAATTCGAGTTTTCCATCCATAAAGGCACGAAGGAAATCATGGTCAAGGTGCTGGATAAAGACACGGGCGAGGTGATCCGGGAAATTCCATCGGAGAAGGTGCTCGATATGGTTGCGAAAATGTGGGAAATGGCGGGCATTTTTGTCGACGAGAAACGATAAAACGACGCAGCGAGGAAAGGAGGCGCCCTGATGACGGATATGTTGCGGTTAAGCGGCCTGGCGACGGGGATGGACACGGATATGATCGTGGCGAAACTGATGCAGGCGCAGCGAATTCCCCTGGATAAAATCGTCCAGAAGCGGACGTTGGTGGAATACCAGCGGGACGCTTTCAGGGAAATCAATACCAAGATTACGAACTTTCGGAACAACACGTTGTTTTCCTTCAAAATGGAGGGCAGCTTTTTGGCCAAAAAGGCGGAGACGCTGGGCAACCAGACGGCCGTTTCGGCCAAGCCGACCGGCAACGCGCAGGCGGGGACTTTGATTCTTAACGTCAATGAGCTGGCGACGGCGGCGACGAACCGCAGCACCGCCTCCATCAAGCTGGACGCGGACTTCGATCCGGACAAATCGCTGGCCGATGAGATCGCCGCGGGGAACATCAGCGGTTTTTCTTCGAACACGTTCACGATTAACGGCAGCGACGCGATTACGATTGAAGCGGGCGACACCCTGAACAGCGTCATCAGCAAAATCAACAAGTACACCAATGTGACGGCTTTTTACGATTCGTTCTCGGGCCAGGTTTCCCTCGTGTCCAAATCGACGGGCAAGGTAAACGGCCCGGATGGGGACGGCGACCGCATCACCTTTACGGGCGATTTTCTGACCAGTTCCCTGCGGATTGAAACGGGGACGGCCGAGACCGAGGAAATCGCGGCGACGAACGCGCTGATTGATATCAACGGCATTTCCACCGAGCGGACGGGCAATACGTTTACCGTCAACGGCGTGGAATTGACGTTGAAGGAGAAGAGCGCCGGTGTCTCCACCACCTTCAATATTTCGAGCGATACGGATAAAGTGGTCGATGCGGTGAAACAGTTCATTTCGGATTATAACGATATTTTGGCCACGATTCAGGGCAAGATCGATGAACCGAGATACCGGACTTACCTGCCGTTGACCGATACGCAGAAGAAAGACATGAGCGACAGGGACATCGAATTGTGGGAAGACAAGGCCAAGAGCGGCATGCTGAAAAACGACACCTTGCTGCAAGGCGCGATCAGCTCGATGAGAACGAACATTATTTCCCGGGTGGATACCGGCAATTCCAGCTACAGCACCTTAAGCTCGCTGGGCATAGAAACCGGCCAGTATTATGAGAACGGAAAGCTTTATCTGAATGACGAAAGCAAGCTGCGCGCAGCCATTGAAGCGGATCCCGATGCGGTTAAAGCGCTCTTTACGGCGGACGGAACGGGCAAGTCGGATCGCTCCGACGAAGGCATTCTGGAACGGATGTACGACGATCTGCAATCCACCATCGACAATATCAAGCAGAAGGCGGGATACCCCGGCTCCTTGACGGATAACAGCTTTCTCGGCAAGCAAATCGACGATTTCAACGATCGCATTGACGCCAAAGAGCGGAAATTGAGCGATATGGAAGACCGTTATTACAGGCAGTTCGCCGCTATGGAGGCAGCCATCAGCAGGTACAACCAGCAAGCCAGTTATTTGATGAACTTCCAACCGCAATGATCTAGGGGGATAACTTGATGATACAGCAGCAAAACAAGTATCTGCAAACTTCGGTCCAAACCGCGACGCCGGCCCAATTGCTGATCATGCTCTACGACGGGGCGATTCGCTTTTGCAAAAAAGCGATTGATTCCATTCAGAAGAAAGATTACCAAAGCGCGCACAATAATTTGTCCAGGGCGCAGGACATCATTTATGAATTCATGGAGACGCTGGATCATTCCTTGCCCTTGTCCAAAAATTTGATGCAGTTGTACGAATACTTTCTGCACCGTCTGGTCGAAGCGAACATACAGAAAAACGAGCAGGCGGCGGCGGAAGTGCTGCAGTATTTGATCGAATTGAAGGAAACCTGGGTTCAGGCGTCCCACGCGCAGCCGGAACCGGGAACCAGCTTGCGGCATGGATGAGCTTTTGCGGGAACTGGAGCGGCTCTCCCGGGACTTCGCCGGGCGTTTGGAACACGCCGGAGCGGAGGACATCGCGCAATTTTTGGATCTGAGGGAACAGACGATTGAGCGGATCAAGCAAATCGACGGCGAGGCCCCGAGGAGCCCGGGCCAATGGGAGACGATTCAGCGTATTGCGTCGTATGACGAAGCGATCCTGAACCGCATGAATCAACTGAAAAGCGAAGCGGAGCAAGGGCTCTCCCGGGTTTCCAAGACGCGCGTGCAAAGCAAGGCGTACCACATGCCCTATACGCCGGATGGCGTGTATTTTGACAAGAAAAAATAACGGTCTGTGTATGCAGACCTGTGGATAATGTGAATAACTCTGTGAATAACTAATGAAAACAAGCTTTCATCTTACAAAAAGGCTGTGTATACCGAAAAGCGTTTTCTGATTGACATCGCTTGCAACGAATGATATATTCAAAGTGTAAACCAAGGGTTTGCAGCTATTTGAAGATGAAGGGAATGTGTTCCATGCAGGGAAAAGTGAAATGGTTTAATGCCGAGAAAGGTTATGGATTTATTGAGAGCGCTGAAGGCGGAGACGTATTCGTACATTTCTCAGCAATCCAGTCCGATGGGTTCAAGACCCTTGACGAAGGGCAAGCCGTTGAATTCGACATTGTGGAAGGCGCACGCGGACCGCAAGCAGCTAATGTGGTTAAACTTTAATCACCCGGCTTTGAGCCGCTATTGAATAAATGGGTTGAAATGAACATTCGGTAGCAGCACACACCCTGGAAGGACTCCGGGGTGTATTTTTATTTTCTTGTTTTTGTCTGCCCGTTGTGCCCATTATCTGTTTGGAAGGGGCCGATGGAATGTGATAGAATGAAATCAGATCGAAAGGAGGAGCTGTTTATGAACTACAACATTCGTGGTGAGCGTATGGACGTAACCGAGGCTTTAAGGGATTACGTGGAAAAGAAGCTGAGCAGACTCGATAAATATTTTGATACTCCCCCTGCATCCGATGTGAATGTGACACTCAGCGTAATAAAGGATTTACATAGTGTCGAAGTGACGATCCCGTTTCCCGGCATGATGCTGAGAGCGGAAGAGAGGAACGGCGACATGTATGCCTCGATAGATTTGGTTGCGGATAAGCTGGAACGGCAAATTCGCAAGCATAAGACGAAAGTGAACCGCAAATACCGCCAGGAAGGCAGCTTCAAATCCTTATTCAAGGAAAATTTCGAGGCGGGCGCCGCGTCGTATCATGACGAGGAGGACGAATATGAGTTGGTCCGCACCAAGCGCTTTGCCTTGAAGCCGATGGATATCGATGAGGCAATCCTGCAGATGAATATGGTCGGGCATAATTTCTTCGTTTTCTCCAACATGGATACCGAGGAAGTGAATGTCGTCTACAAGCGCAATGACGGAAAATACGGTTTGATCGAACCGGCGAAATGAGGAACGAACGCCAGGTCCGGCCTGAAAAGGTCGGGCCTTTTTTTGAAAGGGTACCCTATTCTTGCGACTCTTTCTACAAACTGTTACAATTTATTAAAAGTCATGATGTAAAATCCGTATCAGGGAAGGGGGAAAACCCATGCTGGGATTGGTGAAAAAAGTTTTTGGCGACCTGAACGACCGCGAGTTGAAAAGGATGTCAAGAACGGTGGAGCAGATCAATCGACTGGAGCCTGAATTTGTGGCGCTCTCCGATGAGCAGCTAAGAGCAAAGACGGATGAGTTTAAACAAAGATTGGAGAAAGGGGAAACCCTGGACGATATTTTGCCCGAAGCGTTTGCCGCCGTCAGGGAGGCGTCGAAACGAACGCTGGGCATGCGCCATTTCGACGTGCAATTGATCGGGGGCATGGTGCTGCACGAAGGCAAAATCGCCGAGATGAAAACCGGTGAAGGCAAAACCCTGGTGGCTACGCTGCCGCTGTATCTCAACGCGTTATTGGGCCAAGGGGCGCATCTGGTGACGGTCAACGACTACCTGGCGACCGTCGGCAGCGAGTTGATGGGCCAGATTTACTCGTTTCTCGGGCTGACGATCGGCATCAACCTCCACGATATGTCGCATGAAGAGAAGCAGGCCGCCTATGCCTGCGATATTACCTACGGCACGAACAACGAGTTCGGCTTTGACTACCTGCGCGACAACATGGTGCTGTACAAGGAGCAGATGGTGCAGCGGCCGCTTTATTATGCCATCGTAGACGAAGTCGATTCGATCCTCATCGACGAGGCGAGAACCCCGTTGATCATATCGGGACAAGCTCAAAAATCGACCGAGCTGTACTATGCCGCCGACGCTTTTGCGAGCAAGCTTGCCCCGGAGGTCGATTATACGGTCGACGCCAAGCTGCGCACCTCCGCGTTGACCGAGCTTGGCGTAGAGAAGGCCGAGCGCGCGTTTGGAGTCGAGAACCTGTTCGACTATGCCAACGTCACGTTGAATCATCATATCAGCCAGGCGCTCAAGGCGCATGCGATCATGAGGAACGACGTGGATTATGTCGTTCAGGACGGCGAAGTGGTGATCGTCGATGAGTTCACCGGGCGTTTGATGACCGGGCGCCGTTACAGCGAAGGGCTGCATCAGGCGATCGAAGCCAAGGAAAAATTGAAGGTGCAGAATGAAAGCATGACGCTGGCGACCATCACCTTCCAAAATTATTTCCGGATGTATCGCAAGCTGGCGGGGATGACCGGAACGGCGAAAACCGAGGAAGAGGAATTCAATAAGATTTACGGCCTGGATGTTATCGTCGTTCCCACCAACAAGCCGATGATCCGCCGCGATATGCCGGATGTGATCTATAAAACCGAAGCGAGCAAGTTCCGCATGGTCGTGGAGGAAATCGTCAAGCGGCACGGCAATAACCAGCCGGTGTTGGTCGGCACGATTTCCATCGAGAATTCCGAGCTGCTCTCCTCGCTGTTGAAGAAGAAGGGCGTTGCGCACAAAGTGTTGAACGCCAAGTATCATAAAGAGGAGGCGGAGATTGTCGCGCGGGCGGGCGAGCCCGGCTCGGTGACGATCGCCACCAACATGGCCGGCCGCGGCACGGACATTATTCTCGGCCCCGGCGTGCCGGAAGTTGGCGGATTGCATATCGTAGGTACGGAGCGGCATGAGAGCCGCAGAATCGACAACCAGTTGCGCGGCCGTTCGGGCCGGCAGGGCGACCCCGGCTCCTCGCAGTTTTATATTTCGCTCGAAGACGAGCTGATGCGCAGATTCGGCGCCGAGAATATCATGAACATGATGGACCGGTTCGGATTTCAGGAGGATCAGCCGATTGAAAGCCGCCTGATCTCCAAAGCGATTGAATCGGCGCAAAAGCGCGTCGAAGGAAACAATTTTGACATGCGTAAAGTGGTGCTGCAATACGACGACGTGATGAACCAGCAGCGGATGATTATGTATAAGCAGCGCCGGGAAGTGCTGGAATCGGAAAACATCAAGGAGATCACCATGGGCATGATCATGCCCGTGATCGAGCAGATTGTGATGGCGCATTGCCCGAACGACCAGGTGCCGGAGGAATGGGACTTGCAGGCGATCGTCGATTACGCCTCCAGCACGTTTTTGCATGAGGGGCAAATCACCGCGGAACAGCTCGTCGATAAGGAAAATACGGAAATCATCGAATACTTGCAGGATATGGTCAAAGGCATGTACGCGAAGCGCGAAGAGGAGCTTGGCGAAGCGATGATGAGGGAATTCGAGAAAGTCGTCGTTCTTCGCGCCGTGGACAGCAAATGGATGGACCATATCGACGCGATGGATCAGCTCCGTCAGGGGATCCATCTGCGAGCTTACGGCGGCACCGATCCGTTGCGGGAGTATCAGTTTGAAGGATTTGAAATGTTCCAGCAGATGATCGGAAGCATACAGGAAGAAGTGGCCACGTATATTATGAAGGCCCACGTGGAAAGCAATCTGCAGCGGGAAGCGGTGGCCGAAGGGCAAGCGGTGGATCCGAAGGCGGACAGCGGGCCGAAGAAGCCGGTTCGCCGCGAGGAGAAGATTGGACGCAACGCCCTGTGCCCCTGCGGGAGCGGCAAGAAATACAAGCATTGCCACGGCGCGTGATCCGGTTATGTTTGGACGGCGTTTCGGTTATATTGGAGAATACGATCAATTCGCATAGAGGTGGATGATGGGAATGAACCCCGATTTTAAACAGGACTTTCGCAAGGCGGCCCAAAAAATAAATGCTTTACGGGGGTCTCTTTGACTTAGATCTGAAATTGGAGCATGTTGAGAATTACGAGCAGAAAATGGCCGCGCCCGATTTTTGGGACGACAACGAGAAAGCGCAGCAGCTCATATCCGAGTTGAATGCGATTAAATCGGTCGTCGAACGTTTCCAAAAGCTGCAGCAGGAGTACGATGACCTCGCCGTAATGATCGAGTTGGCGGAGGAAGATGACGATGAGAGCATGGAGGCTGATCTGGAGCAAGGCATTGCCCGCCTGAATGCCGATTTGGGGAAGTTCGAATTGCAGTTGCTGTTGAGCCAGCCGTACGACAAGTTCAACGCCATCCTGGAGCTTCATCCCGGGGCCGGCGGCACGGAATCCCAGGACTGGGCCGAAATGCTGCTGCGGATGTATCGCCGTTGGGCCGAGGATCACGACTATAAAGTCGAAGTGCTGGATTATCTGCCCGGCGACGAAGCCGGCGTCAAGAGCGTGACCTTGTTGATCAAGGGCTTCAATGCTTACGGGTATCTGAAAACGGAGAAAGGCGTTCACCGCCTGGTGCGAATTTCGCCTTTCGATGCGTCCGGGCGCAGGCATACGAGCTTCGTTTCGTGCGACGTGGTGCCCGAGATTGACGACGACGTCGAAGTCGAAATTCGGACGGAAGATTTGAAGATCGACACGTATCGTTCCAGCGGGGCGGGCGGGCAGCATATCAACACGACCGATTCCGCCGTGCGGATCACCCATATGCCCACGGGCATCGTCGTGACCTGCCAGACGGAACGCTCCCAGATCAAAAACAGGGAACGGGCGATGAAGGTGCTGCGCTCCAAATTGTATGAACGCAAAATCGAGGAGCAGCGCCAGGAGTTGGCCGACATTCGCGGCGAGCAGCAGGAGATCGGTTGGGGCAGCCAGATCCGCTCCTATGTGTTTCACCCCTACAGCATGGTCAAAGACCACCGGACACAGGTGGAAACCGGCAATACGGGGGCCGTCATGGACGGCGAGCTCGATATGTTCATCGACGCCTGCCTGCGGCTGCAAATCGGGTCTTGACGGATGCGCCGGAGCTCCCGGCCTTCCGTTTGCAATGGGATATGGACTGCATGATCCTGCGCATAGCGATGTGCAGGATTTTTTTACGCAGGCCGGGAATACGGGTCGCCGATGAAGCGGCTTGGGAAGGAGGGCGCCATGCGCCGGAGAGAGCCGCGGATTCCCGCAGGGAGTCCGCTCCGTCACATCCTCGAATACAGCTTGCTGATCCTTGGCGCGGCAATCATTGCCGCCAGCTTCAACCTGTTTTTAAACCCGAATCGGATCGCGTCCGGCGGGGTGACCGGCATTTCCACCATCCTGCAGGACGTCTGGGGAATGGAGCCGGCGTGGATTCAGTGGGGGCTCAATATTCCGCTGTTTTTTCTCGGCCTGTGGCTGCTGGGAGGCAGCTTCGGCGTGAAGACGGCTCTCGGCTCGTTTATTTTGCCTTTGTTCGTGTTTCTCGGCCGCACGCTGCCGCCCTTGACCGAAAACCTGCTGTTGGCCTCCATTTAGGGCGGCATCGGGGGCGGCATCGGGCTGGGGCTGGTATTGCGGGGCCAGGCGTCAACCGGGGGGCTTGATCTGGCGGCGCGCATCATTCACAAATACACCGGCGTGAGCCTGGGCTGGTCGATCGCCATGCTGGACGGCCTGGTGATCGTCGGCGCGGGCGTCCTGTTTTCGCCGGAAAAGGCGTTGTATGCCCTGATCGGGTTGTTCGTGACCGGCAAGACGATCGATTTGGTGCAATTGGGGCTGGAAACGTCCAAGGTGGCGTTCGTGATCTCGCGCCGCCCGGATGAGGTGTCCCGCGCGGTGCTGTACGATTTGGACCGCGGGCTGACCCGACTTTCCGGGCAGGGCGGATATACGGGGGACGAGCAAACCGTGCTGCTGATTGTCGTCGGCCAAAGAGAGGTGACCAAGCTGAGGGCGCTGGTCAAATCGGCGGATCCCCATGCGTTTATCATCATCAGCTCGACGGCCGAAGTATTCGGCGAAGGCTTTAAACTGCATGAATAATTCGATATAATGAAAGGCGGAGCAAAATAAAATAAATTTGATTTGAATTTTTATGCATTTAATTGTATGATAATACATATTGTTTAAAAGTGTGGTGAAAAAAGCGGTGCAGGGATGGGGCGTGGGTTGGAGAAACGCCAGTGGTCGCCTTTGCCCGCGGATTTCTCCCTATAGTCGGGTTGAACATCGGGAAATCTGCGGGCAACTGCGATCGGAAACCCATGCCTCATCTCGGAGCCCCTGTTTTTCACCACACTTTTAAAGAGAACGGAGAGTGGAATTCAATGGCCAACAAACTCAGAGCGGCGATCATCGGCTCTACCGGCTACGGCGGGGTGGAACTGATCCGGTTGCTGCTTCATCATCCGCAGGTTGAGATCACTTCCGTCGTATCCTCTTCCCAGGCCGGCGCGCTGATCACGGAAAGCTACCCGCATTTGTCGCAAATTTTAACGGATCGGCTGGATGCGGTGGATATGGAGGTCATCCGCGGCAAGGCGGATGTGGTCTTTACCGCGACGCCCGCCGGGGTCAGCTCGGAATTGGTTCCGCAGCTTCTTGACGCGGGGTTGAAGGTGATCGATTTATCCGGCGATTTCCGCTTGAAGGACGGCCTCCAGTACGAACAGTGGTATAAGCGCAAGCCCGCCGAACCGGCTTATTTGAACAAGGCCGTCTACGGATTGTCCGAGATTTTTCCGGATGAAATCCGCGGCGCCGAATTTATTTCCAATCCGGGCTGTTATCCGACGTCGGCGCTGCTTGGACTAATTCCGGCCATTTCTTCCGATATCATAGATCGGGATTCGATTATCATCGACGCCAAGTCCGGGGTTTCCGGCGCGGGCCGGGGTTTGAGCCTGACCCTTCATTTCGCCGAAATCAACGAGAACTTGAAAGCCTACAAGATCAACAAGCATCAGCATACCCCCGAAATCGAGCAGGTGTTGGGGCGCATTGCCGGCCGTTCGATCGTCACCACGTTCACCGCGCACCTGATTCCGATGACCCGGGGGATTATGTGCACGATGTACGCTCGCCTGGCCGGGAAGCCGAGCGAGGACGAAGTGATCGGCATGTATCGCGAATATTACCGGGGCCGCCGCTTTGTGCGCGTTCGCGACAAGGGCCAATGGCCCGCAACCAAGGAAGTCAGCGGCTCGAATTATTGCGATATCGGGATTGCCGTCGAGGAACGAACCGGCATGCTCACCATCGTATCGGTGATTGACAACGTGGTGAAGGGCGCCGCCGGCCAAGCGGTTCAAAATTTGAACATCATGATGGATTGGGACGAAGGCGCAGGGCTGATGCTCTCACCCGTCTATCCGTAGGGGAGAGAAATCAATGACCACGCTCGGGAGCTTTAAGGTTGTCGAAGAAGGCTCGATTACGACGCCGCAAGGATTCAAGGCCGGGGGATTGCACTGCGGCCTGAAAAAAACCGAACGATTTGACCTGGCGGCGATTGTGTGCGATGTGCCCGCTTCCGCCGCGGGCGTGTATACGCTCAACGTTTTTCAGGCGGCGCCGCTCAAGGTGACCAAGGCCAGCATCGGCGCGGAAGGCATGCTGCAGGCGATGTTCGTCAATAGCGGCAACGCCAACGCCTGCACCGGCGAACAGGGCCAGCGCGATGCGGAGCGCATGCGCGCGGACGCGGCCCGCGCTTTGAATATCCCCGAGCATTACGTCGGGGTCGCATCCACCGGCGTCATCGGCGAACCGCTGCCGATGGAGAAGGTGCTGGACGGCATCGGGCGCTTGCCGGCGCGGTTGAGAACGGACGGCGCGGATGATTTTTGCCAGGCGATCCTGACGACCGACCTGACGAAAAAAACCGTTTGCGTCGAATTGCAAATCGACGGGAAATCGGTGAGCATTGCCGGCGCGGCCAAAGGGTCGGGCATGATTCACCCGAATATGGCGACCATGCTCGGCTTCATCACGACCGATGCGAATATCGGGCCCGCGCCGTTGCAGGAAACGCTGAGTCGGGTGACGGACACCACGTTTAATATGATCACCGTGGATGGGGACACCAGCACCAACGATATGGTGGTGGCGTTGGCCAGCGGCCGCGCCGGCAATCGGCCGCTGAACGCGGACCATCCGGAATGGGCGTTATGGATGGAAGCTTTTCATTATGTGGCCGAGCATTTGGCCAAATCGATCGCCCGCGACGGCGAAGGCGCCACCAAGCTGATCGAGGTTTCCGTTCAGGGCGCGGTATCCGACCTGTCCGCCCGAGCCATCGCCAAGACCGTGATTGGCTCCAGCCTGGTGAAATCGGCCGTGTTCGGAGCGGATGCCAACTGGGGTCGGATTATCGCGGCGATCGGCCGGGCCGGGCAGCCGGTGAATCCGGAAACGGTCGATATCCGGGTGGGCGATATTCTCGTCCTTCGCCGTTCCCGTCCCGTCCCGTTCGACGAAGAACGGGCGGCGGAATACCTGAAGGGCAATCTGGTTCAATTTTTTATTTTTCTGAATATGGGCGAGGGACGGGCCACCGGATGGGGCTGCGACTTGACCTACGAATATGTCCGCATCAATGCGGCTTACCGAACTTAGAGATTAGAGGTTGAAACGATGGGAGAGACCGGAATCTTCGTTGTCAAATGCGGCGGCAGCACGTTGGCCGCTTTGCCCGACAGTTTTTTTGCGGACATGAGGAAATTGCAGCAGGAGCGGCTTATGCCGGTCGTCGTTCACGGCGGAGGGCCCGCCATCTCCGCGCTGATGAGCCGATTGGAGATCGAGAGCGAATTTGTCAACGGGTTGCGCCGCACGAGCGAAGAAGTGCTTGACGTGGTGGAGATGGTGCTTGCCGGGCAAATGAATAAGGAAATCGTTCGCCGCATACAGCTCAACGGGGCGAAGGCGCTGGGATTGTCGGGGATCGACGGGCATCTGTTCGAGGCCGAACCGGTCGCCAACGCCGCGGAGGTCGGCTTTGTGGGCGAGGTGATCGGCGTGAACAGCGAGTTGATCCGCGGGGTGGTCGATCTGGGGTACATTCCTGTGATCGCCCCTCTGGGCTTGGACCGGCGCGGACAGCGATACAACATCAACGCGGATACCGCGGCGGGGGCCGTCGCCTCCCGGCTCGGCGTCGGACAAATGCTGGTGGTAACCGATGTTCCGGGCATTTTGAAAGAAGTGGATGGACGGAAGAAGGTGCTGCCGTCCGTGACGGTGGATGAAGTGGAAGCGATGATTCGCGACGGAGAAATTTACGGCGGCATGATCCCCAAAGTGAGGGCGGCCATCCGATGCATACAGGGGCGCGTCAAACAGGTGGTCATCGTGGACGGCAAAGAGCCCGAGGTGCTGAGCAGGGTGCTGCGGGGGGAAGCGATCGGAACAAGAATGATCGGAACGGCGGTTTGAAGGCGAAGCTCGACTTGAAGGCAAGGCGCATGGAAAGCAAGATATTGGAGTGATGACAATGGAAGAGCAGCAAAGCGCGTTATTTCCAACCTATGCCCGGTTCCCGATCGCTTTTGTCAAAGGCGAGGGAAGCCGGTTGTGGGACGATCAGGGCAAATCGTACCTCGATTTTTTCAGCGGCATCGCGGTGACCGGTCTCGGCCATGTGCCGCAGCGGGTGAAGCAGCGGCTGATCGCGCAATTGGATCAACTGTGGCACGTGTCCAATTTGTTTCGCATTCCCCAGCAGGAGCAACTGGCCCGGTTGTTGACCGAGCATAGCCCTGCCGATGCGGTTTTTTTCTGCAACAGCGGCGCGGAGGCGAACGAAGCCGCCATTAAGTTGGCCCGCCGGTATCACCAGGAAGTGCGCAAAAACGGCAAATATGAAATCATCACGTTCCAAAAATCGTTCCACGGCCGGACGTTGGCGACTTTGACGGCAACGGGACAGGACAAGGTGAAGCAAGGCTTTGCCCCCTTGCCCGCCGGCTTTGTCAGCGTGCCGTACAACGATGCGGAGGCGCTGTATCGGGCGGTGACGGACCATACCTGCGCCGTGATGATGGAGATGGTGCAGGGCGAGGGTGGCGTCAACCCGGCCGATCCCCGGTTTGCGGCCGATGTGGCGCGCTTGTGCAGGGAGCGGGATCTGCTGCTGATTGTCGATGAGATTCAAACCGGCATGGGGCGTACGGGACGGTTGTTCAGCTTTGAGCATTACGGCATCGAACCGGATATATTCACCTTGGCCAAAGGGCTTGGCAGCGGCTTCCCCATTGGCGCCATGCTCGGGAAAGCGAAGCTGAGGGAGGCGTTCTCCGCGGGCAGTCACGGCTCGACCTTCGGCGGAACGCCGATCGCGTCCGTCGCGGGTTTGGCCACGCTGGAAGAGATGCTGGAGCACGATCTTCCGCAGCGCGCGGAGCAAATGGGCAGGTACGCAATGGAGCAACTGACGGAGAAGCTGCAAGGCAATTCGCTGGTTCGGAACATCCGGGGCAAAGGGCTGTTGATCGGCATCGAATGCGGGCTTCCCGTCGCGGGGATGATCAAGGAAGCGCAAAATCGCGGGCTGATCGTGATCTCGGCCGGACCCCAGGTCATCCGGTTGCTTCCCAACCTGCGGGTAACGGAGGAGGAGCTGCGCGAGGGAATCGATATTCTTTGCGCGGTGATGGCGGACCAGGCGGCATCCGCGATCCATTCTTAACGCGTCGTCGAACGAGAGAAGAGAATTGAAGCGAAAAGGAGTTGTCGGCTCATGAGTCAAACCGCGGACAAAGATATGGCGCTGGATTTGAAAGGCAGGGATTTTCTGTCCCTTGGCGATTACAATGAGGCAGAATTGACATATTTGATCGATCTGGCTATCACGTTGAAAAAGAAAAACAGGCAAGGCGAAGTGTTTCGGCCGCTGGAAGGCAAAACCCTGGGCATGATTTTCGAGAAATCGTCCACCCGGACCCGGGTATCCTTCGAAGTCGGCATGTATCAATTGGGAGGGCATGCGTTATTCCTGAGCAAAAACGATCTCCAGCTCGGGCGCGGAGAAACCGTTTGGGATACGGGCAAAACGATGTCGCGCTATTTGGACGGCATCATGATCCGCACCTTTGCCCACCGCAACGTGGTTGAACTGGCGCGGGGCGCGACCGTGCCCGTGATCAACGGGTTGACCGACCTGTCCCATCCGTGTCAGGCGTTGGCCGACTACCAGACGATTTTTGAGCATAAAGGGAAATTGAAGGGCCTGAAAATCGCATACATCGGCGACGGCAACAATATGCTGCATTCCCTGATGATCGGGGCGGCCAAGCTCGGGCTGCACTTCTCCGCGGCGACGCCGGCCGGGTACAAGCCGGATTCGGGCGTGCTTCAATTGAGCCGCGAGAATGCCGATGTGACCGGAGCCAATATCGATCTTTACGAGGATCCGAAGGAAGCGATCGTCGATGCCGATATCGTCTATACCGACGTATGGGCCAGCATGGGATTTGAAGCGGAACAGGATGAGCGTTTGAAAGCGTTCAAGGATTTCCAGGTCAATGACAAGCTGGTTCAATACGCCAAGCCGGACTATCTGTTTATGCATTGTCTGCCGGCGCATCGCGGCGAAGAAGTCAGCGAAGAAGTGATCGACGGAGCGCATTCCATCATCTACGACCAGGCGGAGAATCGGCTTCATGCCCAGAAGGCGATCATGGCGACGCTGATGTAATCCGGAAACGCGGGTTTCCGAAGAAATGGGGAGATCAAAACATGTCGAAACAAAAAATCGTATTGGCGTATTCCGGCGGGCTGGATACTTCGGTCATTCTGGCCTGGTTGAAGGAACGCTTCGATGCCGAAATCATCACGTTTACCGCCGATATCGGACAGAAGGACGAACTGGATGGACTGGAGCAAAAAGCGCTTCGCACAGGCGCCTCGAAAGTATACATCGACGATTTGCGCGAGGAGTTTGCCCGCGACTTCATTTACCCGATGTTTCAGGCGGGAGCGCTCTACGAAGGGCAGTATTTGCTGGGGACCAGCATTGCGCGCCCGCTGATCGCCAAGCGGATGGTGGAGATCGCCAGGGCCGAAGGGGCGACGGCTATTGCGCACGGCGCCACCGGCAAAGGCAACGATCAGGTGCGTTTTGAATTGACGGCGGCCGCTTTGGCGCCGGAATTGGAAGTGATCGCTCCGTGGCGTTCCGAGGAATTTCGCCTGATGTTCCCGGGGCGGGCGCAGATGATCGCTTACGCGGAGAAGCACGGCATCCCCGTGCAAGCGACGGCGTCCAAGCCCTATTCGACGGACCGCAATTTGCTGCACATCAGCTTCGAGAGCGGCATGCTGGAAGATCCGTGGTTTGACGCGAGCGCCGAATCGAATCGGCAAATGTATGTGCTCAGCGTTTCACCGGAGGAAGCGCCCGACCAAGCCGAATATCTGGAGCTGGAATTCAGGCAGGGATGCTGTGTGCGTTTGAACGGGGCGGACATGACGCCGCTGCAGGTGATGGACAAACTGAACGAGTTGGGCGGCAAGCACGGGATCGGGCGGATCGATATGGTCGAGAACCGATTTGTCGGGATGAAGAGCCGCGGCGTTTATGAAACGCCGGGCGGCACGATTTTGTTCGCGGCGCACCGGGTCATGGAATCGCTCACGATGGACCGCGAGGTGATGCACTTGCGGGATTCGCTGATTCCCCGCTACAGCGCGCTGGTGTACAACGGGTTTTGGTTTGCTCCGGAACGGCTTGCGCTGCAGGCGCTCGTCGGCGAGAGCCAGCGGAACGTAACGGGAACGGTGCGGGTCAAATTGTATAAAGGCAATGTGATCTCCGCCGGGGTGAAGAGCCCGGTCAGCCTGTACAATCCGGACATCGCCACGATGGAGGAGGACCCGACCCAGGCGTACGATCAATCCGATGCCGGCGGCTTTATCCATCTGAATGCGCTGCGGTTGAAAACCGTCTCCGCGGTGCGCAAGTTGGCTTCCGAATAAGATTCGGAAAAGACGCGGGACTTGGAAGTTTGCGCGGGATTTTGTCCCGGAATGCGGGATGCGAAAGGTGTGGGAGTGTTGTCGAAACTGTGGGGAGGGCGTTTTACCAAACAGACCGACCAATTGGTGGAGGAATATACGGCTTCGATTTTATTTGATCGGGAATTGGCCGAGGAAGATATTCAGGGCAGCCTCGCCCATGTGGCGATGTTGGGCAAATGCGGCATATTGAGCGAGGACGACGTTGAGAAGATCAGGGACGGACTCCATAAAGTCATGGGCATGATTCGACGCGGCGAAGTGGAATTTTCCGTATCCGATGAAGACATTCATATGAACATTGAAAAATTGCTGATGGAGGAAATCGGGGGGACCGGCGGGAAGCTGCACACCGGGCGCAGCCGCAACGACCAGGTGGCCACCGACATGCACCTTTATTTGCGCAAGCGGGCCGTCGAGCTGGTCGGGCTGCTGATTAAGCTGCAGGAGGCGCTGTTGAAGCAGGCGCGGGCCAATATGGACACGATTGTGCCGGGGTATACGCACTTGCAGCGCGCGCAGCCGATTTTGTTTGCCCATCATTTGATGGCTTATGTTTCGATGTTTCAGCGCGATGTGGAACGGCTCCAGGACAGCTACAAGCGGATCGACGCGCTGCCGCTCGGCGCGGGCGCGCTGGCGGGGACGACCTTCCCGATCGACCGCCATTTCGTCGCTTCGCAGCTCGGCTTTGGCCGGGTGTACGAGAACAGTCTCGATGCCGTGAGCGATCGCGATTTTATCATTGAGTTTCTGTCCAACGCGTCGATGATCATGATGCACCTCTCGCGGTTTTGCGAGGAGCTGGTGTTGTGGTCCAGCACGGAGTTCAATTTTATCGAGTTGGACGATGCGTTTTGCACCGGCAGCAGCATCATGCCGCAGAAAAAAAATCCCGATGTGGCCGAGCTGGTGCGCGGCAAAACCGGCCGGGTTTACGGCCATTTGATCGGGATGCTGACCGTGTTAAAATCGCTTCCGCTGGCCTACAACAAGGACATGCAGGAAGACAAGGAAGGCATGTTCGACACGGTGCGCACGCTGCAGGGCGCGCTCCAACTGTTCGCGCCGATGGTGGAAACGATGAAGGTCCGCCGCGAGCGCATGCGCGAGGCGGTCAACCGGGATTTCTCCAACGCGACCGACATTGCCGACTATTTGGCGGGCAAGGGGCTTCCCTTTCGCCAGGCCCATGAAATTATCGGCAAATTGGTGCTGTATTGCATTCAGAACGACAAAGTGCTGCTGGATTTGACGATCGACGAGTTTACCCGCTTCTCCAACCTGTTCGACAACTCGATCTATCCCATTCTCCAGCCCGAGCACGTGGTCAATGCACGCAACGTGTACGGAGGCACCGCCGCCAACCAGGTGTCCGAGGCGATCGAGCGCGCGGAGCAAGCGATGGCTTCCGTGTCGGCCTGGGTGGACGAGCGTGTTCGCCACATGGCGAATTGACGTAAAAGCGGCTGGCGGAGAGCAAGAGCAGATTGACGCGACGGGGTACGAAAATGGGGCGAAACGGAACCGGCGCAAAGGAGTCGGCAAACAAGCCTGTTCGGGTCGAAGGATCGGCGGATCCTCGACCTGAACAGGCTTGTTGCGATCAACGGATCTGTTGCCCGAATGGATGCGGCCGGATTCACCGCAACGGATCCGTTGCCGTTGGCCGAACGGAGAAGGCCGGTTTCACCGCGCGGGTCTGCGCGGCACGGACGGGTCCGTTCCGGCAGGCCGTTTCGCCGCGCCCGTCATTCGTCCAGCCAGAGGATGCTGGTGACGCCGCGAGGATAATATTTGCTGCCGGTGATTTTTCCCGCAATGATCTGGTCGCTCCAGCTCCATACGGACCATTCGGGATGGGTCAGCCATTTTGCGTGGGCCTTGTCCGCCGCTTCGCCGCGTTCGTCCCATACCCAGTCGAGGATATGGCGGGCGACGAACTGGCACAAATAGATTTTGCTCAGCCACGAATTATCGCTGGTCGACGATATTTTCCATCCCCCGTCCGGGAAAAGGCAGACGCCGTCCGTCAGTACCGCGCGCATGTGAACATTCAGGCTCCGAATGTAAAACCCGAAGCGTCCGTCCGGATCGAGCGCCTCCCGCGAGCCGGCGTAATACGGAAAGACCAGCCCTTCGATCGCGGGGATGATCCGCGAATGATTTCCTTCCCCCATCACCGCCGGAATGTAACCTTCCTCCGTCTGATAAGAGACGATCGTCCGGGCGCATCGAAGGGCTTGTTCCCCCGCGGCTCCCGCCAGGCGGTCCTTTCCTCCGCCGTGGAAAAGCTTCTCCAATGCGACGTAGGCGGCCCAGCATTTTCCCGCCAAATACAAGCTGTTGCGGGCCTGGCCGAGCGACGCGTCGAGGCTGTCGTAGGTCGTGATCTCCGCGCCGCCCATCGTGCGGCTGCTGTCGAGCGCCATGACGCCGTTGCGCTTGGCCGGGTCGGGATGGTCGCGGTTCAGCATGCTGTCGAAGCATCGTTCCAACACGGAGAAATTCGACTCCAGCCACGCCCGATCCCCGGTCTGTTCCACGTATACGGCAGCGCATAAAACCCAGTTGACCAATTGCTCATGGGTCATATGCGAGAAGCATCCGTCCAGCCCGTAAAGCTCGTAGGCGGAATAATGCGGCCGCGACAGCGCGCCCGCCACCCCCATGTCATGGGTGAAGCTGATGCCGCCGGGGTAGGTCCTCTCCTCGCCGGGGAACCGCACGGTGTCCTCATAGCTGTAGCGCCGAACGAACAGATCCAGTTCATTTTTCACGGTCCAGGGGTTCATTTTCAATTCATAGAAAAGTTGATCCACCGTCAAATCGAAGGTGTTCATCATCCGGTATTCCCCTTCGTTCACAATCCACAATGGGTTTCCGTTCCATTCGAGCAACTGGGTGGCGCCGTAATAGCTGCGGATCGCGTGGGCCATCATGAACTTCTGTTCCCGCGACAGGCGGGCGTCGTCCAGCCGCCGATTCGCTTGAAGGGACAGCGATATCGTTTCCTCTATATGCTGTGCCGCGTACAGGCCGACCTCCTCGATCCGGCTGAAATAGCGGGTGTAGTAATAGGAGGCGTCCAGGCCGCTTGTGACGAAGCCGGAACGGTGGAAGCACACGGCGAAGCGATACGTTCGTTTTTCTCCGGCCGGGACATCCATGATCAAAGCGCCCACTTTTCCCAATCCGAATGTCCAGTTTTCCTCCAAAGCGCTGGCCAACATATCCTCCATACTGAAATGAAGGGCGGACCGTACTTCCCGGTCCAGTGTGGCAATGGCCGTCAGACGGCCCTGCGCCGCGCCGATCAAATCGGACGTGTCGTCCAGCCGCCTCATGGCGCTGTAGGGGTCGCTTCCTTCATAGCCGAAGAAAGCGCGGCGGGTTTTGCGCCCGTGGGTATTATCGACGGTGATCTCCGCCGCGACGGACGGCACGATGGCCCGCTTGAGCGCGGCTTCATCCCCGCCCCTGGGATCGGGCACGCCCAGTACCGGGGAATAGATCGTGAAGGTGAGATCGCCGGCCTGCCACGTATCCGTCGACAGTCGGAAATCGCGCTGAATTCGCTCCCGGGCAATCGGGGAAATGAGGCGGGGTTTGTTCCGCCGCAATGCTGCGCCCACGCCTTCCGTATCGTACCGCAGGCTTTCGTCCTCCCCGTATTCGAAAAACGGCAGCGCTTCGTAAGCTCCGCCCTCCGGGGTTTCCACTCCGACATACACATTTTTCCGGGGAGGGCATCCCAATTCCAGATCCAGCCCTCCGCCGAGCCCGGGAAAGCCCAGCGTGAAACTGGAAAAGGCCCCGATCGGGGAGTGGTGCGCATTGAAAAATATATGATTTTTATCCA
This sequence comes from uncultured Caryophanales bacterium, assembly GCA_964470405.1. Lineage (GTDB taxonomy): Bacteria > Bacillota > Bacilli > Paenibacillales > CAYYCV01 > CAYYCV01. Next base: position 7,501 of record CAYYCV010000010.1, on the reverse strand, counting down.
TTTCGAACACTCCAATCTATTTATTGCTATGGTATAATATATTTATCATATCAAGGGATTGGATCAAAAGGTATATCCAGTTTCGGATAAATTTTATCCAAATCGATCAAATCAATTGATGCCGTGCGCATCGAACAAGGAGGCGTTTTTTGTTGTCGGATTCATCCATACTGCAAGAGTACATGCTGCCCGACCTTGAATCCACCTTCCGGCTGTTTGCCGCGCATTGGCGGTCGGTTACGGACAAATGGCGTTACCCGCGGCATTCCCATCCGCTGTTCGAGATTAATCTGGTGTTGAGCGGCAGCCAGACCATGAAGATCAACGGCATCGAGTATGCGCAGAACCCGGGGGACGCGATCATCGTAAGGCCGGGCGACGTCCACTCCAGCCGGGCGGCCGGCGGCGGCAGCCTGACCTATTATTGCCTGCACTTTGATGTCGATGACCGCTGTTTTCGCGAGCTGCTGTGCAAAAACCAGGATCATTTCTACGCTTCGGACAGCCCGCTTGCCGGGCGGATCCGCAGCGCTCTGGATTCGCTGATCGGCCTTACCCGAGGGGGCGCGGGCTGGAAGACCGGCGAAAGAATGATGGCGATGTCGGTCATTTTTGAACTGTTCGCCGGGATCAGCGAATGCATCGCCAATCAGGAAGAGGAATTCCAGCATTCGTCCGCCGCCCGCATCGCCGCCGACATGGCCGGACAGTTGGAGCGGCACGCGGCGGGGGGAAACCGCGATTCCGTACGGGAGCGGGATATTGTCAATCGAATCGCCAGGCACATCGGGTACAGCACCTCGTCCTGCAACCGCATGTTTCATCAGGTGTACGGGTTGTCTCCAAGGCAGTATTTATCCTCTTTGAAGCTGAAAAAGGCCAAATTGCTTCTGCTGGAGCCGGACTTGCCGGTGGAATCGGTTTCCGATCAGTTGGGGTACGGCAGCGTCGCTCATTTCAGCAGGCAATTTAAAAGATGGACGGGCGAATCCCCCATGCAATTCAAAAGCCGGTTTATTTGACCGGCCGTGAAACAGGCCGCCGCATCGGGGGTCAACCGGCGAGGGCCGGGGAGGGCCGGGGAGGGATGGCATGATCAAATGGCGCATCGGTCGGCTCAATACGCTGCGAAATCAAATATGGGTCGGCTTTCTGCTGGTGATGGTCATCGTTCTGGCTTTCGCGGACGTTTTTACATATCATGATGTTTCCTCTCTGTTGAAGAACAACGCGGGCCGCCAAATTCGGCAAACGGCGGAGCAGGCGAACGGTCGGCTGGAATCGCTGTATCGTCAAATCGACATGCTGACCGTGCAGATCGCCACGGATGCCGAGGTGCAGCAAACTTTGCTGGATGAAGTGGAAGGCAAATTCGCGACGTTCAACCAGCGCCAATCGCTGGCCAAAATCATTTCTTCCTTTCAAACGTATTCGGACGGCATTCATTCGCTGGAGCTTTATTCCGATCACGGCCGGCGTCTGTATCCGTTGGACGAAGGCGGCCTGTCCGACCGGATCGGCGAGGAATGGATACGGCAGGCCGATTTGGCGGCGGGCCGCATGGTCTGGATCGGAACCGATCCGAAGTTTCCCCAAAACGTGTTGGCGCTTCGTCGGGTCAGCCTGTTTGACCGCTGGTTTTCCTCCGGGGGATATTTGCTGATCCAGATCAACCGCGATTATTTTCGGCTGCAGGATTCGTTTCAAGCCGATCGGCCCGGCGAGTATATGCTGTTGTTCGACGACCGCCTTCAACCCGTGACGACCAATTACGAGGGCGGTATGAGCCAAATCCTGGGCCATACGGGCCAGATTCTGAGCGATGACAGCCAGACGGTGACCGTGGACGATACCGATTATATCGCGGTCAAACAAACGTCGGACGCGACGGGTATGACCCTGATCATTCTGTCCCCCGTCAGCAGCGTGACGAACGGGATATCCATCCTGCGAAGCGCCGTGATCGCATCGGGGTTGATCGGCTTCCTGCTGTTTTTTATCCTCTCGCTGTTCCTGTCGACGATGATGACCAAGCCGATGCTCAAGCTGATCAAGAGCATGCGGAGCGCCAAGCTCGGCGCTTTAAGACCGAACCCGGAAACCTCCTCCACCGTGGAAATTAAAGAATTGAACCGAACTTACAACGAAATGGTCGAAAATATCAACCGCCTGATCCAAATCGTCTACGAAAAGGAGCTGCTGCGCAGCCGAACGGAATTGAAGGCGCTGCAGGCGCAGATCGATCCGCATTTTCTTTACAACACATTGGAGGCGCTGTTCTGGTCTCTGGAGGAAAAAGGGGAGAAGGAGCTGGCCGAATTCGTCGTCGCCATGTCCGATTTGTTTCGGTATACGATCGGCGGTTCGGATCGCGAGGAGTGGGTGCCGGTCAAGCGGGAGCTCGAGCATATTGAGCGGTATTTGATGATTATGAAAATGCGGTTTGGCGAGCGGTTGACCTGGCGCATTTCGTCCGCTCCCGAATGTGATCAGGTCAAAATACCGAAGCTGATGATCCAGCCTTTGGTGGAAAATGCGATCGTGCACGGCATCGGGGATAAGAAGGCCCGCGGTTTCGTCAACGTGTCCATATCGCGCACGGCCCCCTCCGCCGACCTGCTCGTCTGCGTGGAGGACGACGGAGCGGGCATGGATGAAAAAACGTTGGCGGAAATCCGCCATGCCATGGCTTACGGCCCCGCGCCATCGTTGAAAGGGTCCGGCATGGGGATCGCCAACGTGCACCGCCGCATTCAACTGTATTATAAAAACGGGGAAGCTTCCGGGGGAATTGCCATTTCAAGCCGGAAGGGAGAGGGGACCCGTGTGCAGGTTACACTTCCTTATGAATAGGGGGAACAGTGATGAATAAGGGGCATGCGAATCGATGCGGCGCCATTCTGATTGTGGATGACGAGCCCATGACAAGGAACGGGTTGAAGCGGACGCTGGACGCCTGGAGCGCCGGGCGCTGCTCCGTTGTCGCCCTGGATGACGGGCAGACCGCCTTGCGGATGCTCGACACGGAAACGGTCGATCTTCTCATCACGGATATTCGCATGCCGGAGCTGAACGGATTGGATATGCTGGATATGCTGCGGAGCAAGCTGGGGACGCGAATGCCCTCCGTCATCCTGATCTCCGGCTATTCCGAATTCGCCTATGCGCAGCGGGCCATCCATTCCGGCGTATTGAATTATCTGTTAAAGCCCGTCAGCACCGGCAAGCTGATCGAAGCGGTGGAGCGGGGCTTGCAAGCCAGCGATCGCCGCCATCGCATCGAGATGCTGGAGAAGATCATCGACCCGGTTTTGGAGGATGCGAACGGAATGCAATCCGGGGCCGGCGATTCCGTGCGGGAAGCGCTTCGCTTTGTGGACGGACATTTGGACCGGGCTTTCGGGTTGAAGGAGGTCGCCGAGCATGTCCACCTGAATCCGAGCTATTTCAGCGTGCTGTTCAAGGAGCAAATGCAGGTCACCTTCAGCGAGTATCTTACCCGGGAAAGGCTGCAAAAAGCCAGGGAAATGCTCTTGCTGACCCGGCTGCCGATTGCGGAAATCGCCGATCGCGTCGGCTACAGATCGGCCAAATATTTCAACAAGATCTTCAAGGAATACGAAGGGGGCACGCCGGGCCAATTTCGCGCCGATCGCATCGGAGAAACAACAAAAACCTAAAAAAAGTGGAATCATTCCCAATCGCAGTACCCTTATCGTTCGTTGGGCGGGATGGTACAATTTTTTTCGAAGGAAAGCGCGTACATTCCTTTAAACGAAGCAAGGGGGAAATGTGAATGAAGGGCAAGATGCTGGTTGCATTATCGATTCTGCTCGTGCTGGTGATGGCGGTTGCCGGTTGCGGCGGCGGGAATAACGGGACTACGGCCCAGTCGGACAACAGCGCTTCGCAAGCGTCCGGCGATACCGGAGCGGCCGACAATACGCAGGTCGACGGGGATATCGCCGCACCGCCCGAGAATGTGACGCTGAAATTGATGCATCAGTGGACGGAAGGCGGCACGCCGCAGCAATATCACCTGGTCGATCAGATCATTAGCGAATTCGAGAAAGCGAATCCGAACATCAAGATCGAGAAGGAAGTGCTGAACACGGAGCCGTACAAGAGCAAGCTGAAGGTGCTCTCCGCCTCCAACGACTTGCCCGATATCGGATTCACGTGGGCCGCGGGCTTCATGGATCCGTACGTGAAAGGGAACATGTTCGCTCCTCTGAACGACCTGGTGGAAGGCGACCTGAAAGGGCAATTCGTCAAAGGCACGGTCGAAGCCTACGCGTTCGACGGAACGGATTATGCGCTTCCCGTGGAATTGAACATCGTGCCGGTCTATTACAACAAAGCAATTTTTGCCAAATACAGCTTGCAAGTGCCGAAAACCTACGCGGAGTTCCAGAACGTGGTCAAGACGCTGAAGGATAACGGCGTTACGCCGATCACGCTGGGCGGCAAAGAAGGCTGGACCGCCTCCTTCTGGTACATGTATCTGGCCGACCGCATCGGCGGGCCGGACCTGATGGATCAAGCGGTGGCGAACAACAGCTTCACCGATCCCGCCTTGATCGAAGCGGCGAAGCAGTCGCAGGCGTTGGTGGACATGGGCGCTTTTAACAAAGGCTTTGTCGGATTGTCCAACGACGAGGCGAAAGCCGAGTTCATGAACGGCAATGCCGCCATGTTTATGAACGGAACGTGGGAGGTTCCGAACTATACGACCAATGTGGAGGTCCCGCAGGAGTTCCGCGACAACATCGGCTTCTTCAAGTTCCCGACGGTGGACGGCGGCAAGGGCGACGTCGACGATTGGATCGGCGGGCCGGGCGTGGCGCTCTTCGTCTCCAACAATTCCAAGCACATGGAGGAAGCCAAGAAGTTTGTCGATTTCTATGTGAAACGATGGGGAGAAGTGTCCGTCACCGATGCCGGCATTATTCCCGCCACCAAGGTGGATACCGGAGCGGTCAAACTCCCGCAGATGTATATCGATCTGCTGAATGAACTGAGCACGGCGAAGAAGGTTACCTTGTATCTGGACGTCCAAATGAAGCCCGTCGCTTCCGAAGGACATCACAACCTGGTGCAGGCTCTGTTCGGCAAGCAGGTCACGCCGGAGGAATTCGCTCAGAAGCAGGAGCAGCTTTTGAAGGACGGCAAGTAACCGGAACGGGTTAGCTGAAAACAGGGGAATAGGACGTGCCGGACCGTTCCGGCGCCGTCCTTTTCTATGTTCGCGATTCGCGCCGAAGGAGGGAACCGAGCGAGATGGATAAAGTGATGTCGAATAAGTTCATGATTGCCGTATATGTGCTCCCGTCCCTGCTGCTGCTGTTGGCTATTATTTATATTCCGATCGTATTGACAGGCTATTATGGCTTGATGGAATGGGACGGCGTCAGCCCGATGACGTTCGTCGGTCTGGACAATTACATTCGGCTGGCGCACGACTCCGTTTTCTGGGACAGCGTCCTGCATGCGGTCCTGTTCGCCGTTTTGTCCACGGCCAGTCTGTTCGTATATTTGCTGGTCGCGTTGGTGCTTGCGGGCAATGTATGGGGCGCCAATCTGTTTCGCAAAATTTACCTGATCCCGATGCTTTTATCCACGGTGGCCATCGCGCAGTTGTGGATGAAAATGTATCATCCGACCTCGGGCATTTTAAACGTGTTTCTCGAGTCGGTGGGCTTTCAGGATCCCCCGGCATGGCTTGCGGATACGCATATCGTGCTGTGGGCGTTGTTCGTTCCGATTTTGTGGCAGTATGCCGGATTCTATATTTTGATCTATTATGCCGCTTTGCGCAATATTCCCGCCGCTTTGATTGAGTCGGCCCGCATCGACGGGGCCAATGCGCTGCAGATCGCTTTTCGCATCAAGCTGCCGCTGGTGATTGAAGTGATCCATGTCACCATTGTGCTTGCGGTCGTCGGCTCGCTGAAATACTTCGATTTGATCTACATCATGACGGACGGCGGGCCGAATCAAGCCAGCGAGGTCATGGCGTCCTACATGTACCATCAGGCCTTTCGGGGGTTTCATTTCGGTTACGGAAGCGCGGTCGGTTTTTTCCTGCTGGTCATTTGTCTTGTCGCCACGTGGATCATACGCAAGCTCACGGCTTCCAAGGATAAAATCCAGTATTCCTGACCTCTCAAAACCCGCGCTGCCGAAGTAGAATGTGCTGTGTAAACTTGAAGTCCGCGCTGTTGACGCAAGTGTGCCTTGCAAAATTTGAAGTCCGCGCTGTTGATGCAGAATGTGCCCTGCTAAACTTGAAGCTCTTGCTGGCGAAGCTGTTTTTCCACGAAAAACGGAGGAGGTAAACGATGTGAATAGCCCGACGGAGACCACGTGGCCGCATGCGGCCGGTACGAAACGGCGAGTCGGCATCAAACGAGGCGGCGGTGCAAAGCGGGGGGCCGGAGCGAAAATCGCGCGTTTCGCCCTGTACGTTTTGCTGGTCGCGGCGGCGGCGGTGCAGCTTCTTCCGCTTATCTGGCTGTTGTTCTTCTCTTTGAAAAACAATCAGGAAGTGTTCAACCTTCCGCCCTTGTCGTTGCCGGCCCACTTGCGGTGGGAAAACTATGAGAAGGTGTGGTCGGTCGGGAATATCAACCGGTATTTTTTCAACAGCGCGTATATCACGGCGGCGGCTGTTGTGCTGACGACGCTTCTGGCGAGCTTTGTTACCTTCGCGCTCACGCGGATGAAGTGGAAGCTCCGGCCGCTTGTGCTCGGTCTGTTCATGCTGGGCCTGATGATACCGGTCCATTCGACGCTGATTCCGCTGTTTAGCTTGTTCAATCGGCTGCATCTGATCGACAATCAGATGAGCGTCATTATTTCGTATACGGTGTTCAACCTGCCGATCACGATCATGATCCTGCTCGGTTTTTACTATACGCTGCCGCGGGAAGTGGAGGAGGCGGCGGTCATCGACGGGTGTTCGATCAACCGTCTGTTCTTTGCGGTCACGTTGCCGATGACCTCGTCGGTGATGGTTACCGCGGCGATTATCAATATGATTTACAACTGGAATGAATTCATTTTCGTCAACACGTTTATCAGTTCCGACAACCTCAAGACGCTGACTGTGGGCGTTCAAAATTTCGTCGGGCAATATACGGTGAATTGGGGCGCGATCGGAGCGACGCTGATGATCAGCATTTTGCCGATCCTTCTGGCTTTCTTCATCCTGAGCAACCGGATCGTGGAAGGCATTTCCGCCGGATCGGTCAAGGGCTGAGGCAGTGCTGAGGCTGAACTGGGGCTGAACTGGGGCTGAGGGGAGCCGGGTTCGGGAGGGCTCATACTCCTCGGGTGCGCTGCAAAATTTCGGCGCTCCCGTGTGATCCAACCGTTGCGAAGCTTTAGCGTTCCTATGTGAACCCATCTTTGTAGATTTTTGTGATCCAACGTGTCTACCCGCTGCAAAAGTTTAACGCACCGCGGCATGGGCCGTCTGTTTTCGCTACACTTTGAAGCC